>JAAXHD010000123.1:145041-149424 GCA_012271015.1 Candidatus Poribacteria bacterium
TCAACGATGATGCTTCCGGGTTTCGCTCCATTTAAGATACCGCTGTCACCGAGGTAGACTTCTCGGACATCGGGTGGAAATCCAACAATCGTGAAGATAATATCGGCGGTGGCTGCAACTTCGCTCGGTGAATCTGCCCACGCCGCGCCTGCTTCCAGTAACGGGTCAGCCTTTGATTTCGTTCGGTTATAGACCGTCATCCCATATCCCAGATCCATCAGATGTTGACACATCCACCGTCCCATGACACCGGTACCAATCCAACCCAGTTTCGTTGTTGCGGGTTCAATTTTTTCAAATGTGTTAGTTTCCATAATTCTCCTTCTTTTTATCAAAAAATCGGTTTCTGACAAATGTTATATACTGAGGACTTACGCACGCTGCTCTTTTGTAGCATAAACTGTTAGTTTGTGCCCTTGCAGGTACGAGGTTTTTAGCAGATCGTAATTGAATAGACCGTGCTATGGTCAAAATTGCGTAAGTCCTGATACTATAGACGTAGCACTCCGCTGGGGTGCTTACAGGGATCCCGCAGCCCTTAAGTAGTGGAGGGCAGATATACGACAGGGATCGTCGTTCAGCCAACCCACCTCACCGAACCGCAAGGAATTATTAAAAAGTCCTTTTGCGCTTTCTAAAATCCTTTGCTAATTGTGAACTAATGACAATACCGCCAACAACAACAGCACAATAGATAGCGAAGAATCGTGTCAGCAACACATAGAGAGGTATCAATTCCTTGGAAATCAAATTTTCCATCAGCCCGACGGTTACTACCTCTGCAACCCCACTGGCACCAGGGCTTGGTGCGAAGAGCACGACGAAATTTAGCAGCAATCCAACGACACTAAGTTCCCATAGGGTCGCATCTCCATTGAGTGCTTTCAGAACTATGTAACTGCCAACGATCCGTGCTCCGAAAAAACCGCAGGTTAAGAGTACACTGAACGCACAAGTCCATTTATGGGAACGTAAGAACATTACCGCAAACGATTTATGCTCAATAACAAGTTCTTCGACTTTCGAAGTAGCACGCTCAAGAATAGGAGTAAGACGAGTAAACCTTCGCTGCGTAACATTGCAGAGCGAATAAAAAAGACGAAAAACAAACTCTGGCTTGAAAAGCAGTAACAGAAATCCTATAAATGCCAAGCCGAACATCACACAACTGAATAAACTCAACCACGTAGCCCCTTTCGGTAAAAAAGGGGGATCTAACCCGGCGATACCAACTGCAAAGAAGATGAGTGTGGTTATAGTGGAGAGAAAACAGATGATGCCTGATGTTATTGCTCCTGACAACGGCACGCCTGCTCGCGCGTAAATATAAAGGTGTCCCACTCCGCCTGTCTGAAACGGTGTAATACAGGAAACACAGAGCGTTGCCAAGTTTGCACGAAGACTGTCCCAGAACCTGATGTCTGGTTTGACTATCCGAATAAAAATATGGAAGCGGAGTGCCCCGAACACCCAATCCACGAACATACACAGACACGCCCCCAGCAGCATCTCAACCTGCATCTCGCGAAAAACTTGCTCTATATCTTGCGTACCACCCCACAGAAAACTTAGGAATAACCCAGCGAATGTGCACAGCAGAAAGAAAAACGTACCGCGAGCCACGTTTTCGCGGCTCAAGAATTCCTGCATTACCAGCGAAATCTCCTTTTTAAACTATTAACTCTGGGCGTTGCTCCATTTCATTACGCAACGGTTTTGGGTTAATTCCAACCCACTTTGGGGAATCAAAGGGTTTTGACTTCACCGAAAACGACCATGAAACGGAATGGTCCCCAGAGTTCCACAGTTAGAAAATCCCTTATCCAGCAATGAGTGTCAGTGTCAGACTAATATCCATCGGCATCGCTGAGTGTGTCAACGCCCCAACAGAGATGAGATTTACGCCGGTTGCAGCGACAGTTGTGACCTGCTCCAGTGTAATGCCACCGGAGGCTTCCGTCACTGCAAGATCTCCCACTTCATGCACAACGTTCTTCATAATGCTGGGAGACATGTTATCAAGGAGTAAGATGTCTGCTCCTGCTTTTAGTGCTTCGTCAACCTGATCAAGGGTTTCAACTTCGACCTCAATCTTGGCAGTATGTGGAACAACCTGTCGTGCCCGCTGCACAGCGTTAGCAATACCCCCGGCGGCGACGATGTGGTTATCCTTAATTAATACACCATCGTAAAGTCCAAAGCGATGATTTTGCGCGCCACCGACATGCACGGCATATTTCTGAACCGCCCGCCATCCGGCTGCAGTCTTCCGGGTATCCACTATTTTGGTATCATAGTCGGCGACTGCTGTAACAAATTGTGCAGTGAGTGTCGCTATACCGGAGAGCCGCTGCAGGAAATTAAGAGCCGTCCGTTCACCCATCAGAATGGTTTTGGCACTTCCTTGGACCTCGGCAATCGGCGTACCTACCTTCACAGTCTCTCCATCATTGACGAGCGCACGAAATAACACTGTCTCATCTAATTTTGCGAAGACTCGTTCGGCGACTGGTAATCCTGCGACAATGCCGTCACTCTTAGCAAGTAGGGTTCCGACACCCTCCTGTGTGGGTGGCACTGTTGCTTCCGTTGTTATATCACCGATACCGATATCTTCTTCAAACGCCAAGTCGATTAGGGGATCTAATGAACGCAGATTAAGCATCTTTTAATTATACCTTGCGGTTCGGTCAGGTCAGTTGAATGACCAACGAGTCTCTCCGTAGATCCGCCCTCCGCTTCGCTTACGGGCTAAGGTCTCGTTAAATCTGCCTATAGGGACGAGATTTCCTCGCCCCTATACTGACTATGCTACAAGACGTCTCGATTTATCTCGGAACCTGTGTGTAATGGAATAGAGTGCCCGCCAAGTATCCATCAATCAAAAGCTTTAATACCTTTCTAAATACGGGGTCAGGAATTTCTTTGCGTCTTCCGTGACATCCCACGCGTTGGGCCAGAAACAGAGATCGATAGAGAACCAATCACCGTCATATCCAGTCTCATCCATGATGACTGGAATAATCGCGTCGAAGTCCAGAACACCATCCCCGAAAGGTGCGTGGGTGCTTGTTTCGTCGCCATGGAGCGTATTGTCGGAATCGATGAGGTGGAAGTGCCCGATCTGTCCTTTTAACTGACGTGCAAGGTCAATGACTCCATTATCGCCGAGGGTCTCCTGCTCTCCGGGCTGCCGGGCACCGACAACCGCGCACATTTGTGCATGACAGGTATCAAACATCACCTTGAAATTGGAATGACCCACTGCCTGTGGCATATTGACAATGTCGCTGGGTTTGTTGAACATGAATCCGGGTTCAAATTCCCAGAGCATCAACACGCCGTGGTCCTCAGCGACTTGTGCACAGCGTCTCCAGGTGGAGACGATTCGATCCCAGGCTTTCTCAGGCTCAATGCCAGGAATTCCTGCTTCGGGATCATCCACTGTATCCACACGAATCGCAGGCGATCCGAGATCCAGGGCGAGTTGGAGACTCTCTTTGAACAACTTGTAGTATCTATCGTCCTCTTGCCCCTCGTCCGTAGCGGGCCCGGGGTGTGACCAGAAGTCAGCGGCTAATCCAGAGACCTCCAAGCCGTAATAGGAGATTAATCCCCTGACAGCATCACGGTCACTCTTCATCGGGTAATCGTTAATGTCGATATGCGGTTTAAATGCTCCAATTTCAATACCATCGAATTCAAGCTCGCTGAGCGTCTTGACGACGGTATCAAAAGGAATAGGATTATCTTCATAGGGGCCAAAGGCATACGCCCAACTTCCAATTGACAATTTTTTTGCCATGTTTTTCTCCAATTATAGTGTTCATTCAGTCTTCAGTTAACAGGCACATGAGGTTTGGATGGGATAACACACCTCTTTCACTGACAACTGTTAACTGATACCTTCTAAAACGGTTAACTCACCGTACTTCTTAGGTAAAGCGTAACTATGATACACCCGTAACCAACGTCTGAACCACTGTTTCAAGTTCAAGGGTTATCTGCTCCACCGTTTCTCTTTTCTGTGCCTTGTAGGTATCGTAACATTCTCGGAGATTCTTAGGTTCACCAACACGGACTGATGCAACCCGCGGTCCCCGGATTTTTGACGTACCAAAGACTTCTCTCTCCAGACGAACAATCACTTCAAGAAACCGCTCTGGTGAGCGTTCTTGCGCGACATATCCATCTGAAATCGCTATAAAATTAATTAACCGCTCCAAGTCCGGATAGAATCGTTGGAATTTCTGGAGTAGTTCTTCATGTATCTTCCGTTCGTACTCCGTCATCTGCTCAATGTCTTTATAGACTTCGGCATCGACTAAATTCTTCAACGCCCGTACCCTTGTGAGCACATCGGCTTCAGAGTGAATGCCCATG
>JAAXHD010000120.1 GCA_012271015.1 Candidatus Poribacteria bacterium
TCAAGTCCAAAACGACTAATTCCGAAGATTTTTATCGGTTTGTGTGTCGGTTTGATGGTTCGCATCCTTGTATTTTCTCTCTAATTCGTCAATTTATGTGAAGTATTATACATAGATTCACGATAAATTTCAAATGAAAATAGACATATAATCGTTTGACGGACATTGTCTCAGACGCTCAAAGCTTTAATTTTGGGTCGAATCGGTAACGCCCACTTCTCATAAAAAAAAGTTACAATGTTTTCTCATAATGTGGTATAATGAAAGTATCAAGTTGGACCGACATAATCAGCATTGTCGCATGGACCAGGATCGGTCCCATCCGTTGATTAGGGAAAACAAGGAAACCTGATACGTGATATATCATGATAAAGACACATAAAGTTGCCTTAAATCCAAATCGTGATCAGATTGCGTGGTTTTACCAGCAATGCGGTTATGCGAAGTTTGTTTACAATTCCGCAGTGTCTGATTTTAAGACAGAACTCTCAGCGAATAATTTCTTATCCATGTATGACCTTAACACACGCTTTAATGAAAAAAAGAAAGCGTTTGATTGGACGCAAGCACAAGATCAACGTGCGGCTATGTATGCCATCCATCATCTCGGTGCTGCTATAGACAATTGGAGAAAAAAGCGAGCAAAGTTCCCAAGACTGAAAAAGCGCGGTTGCAAACATTCTTATACAACAGATGAGCAAGCCGTTCGTGTAGAAGGCAAACGTATCAAGTTACCCAAAATCGGTTGGATAAAGACTTATGAGAAATTACGTTTTCGTGGAAAAATCGTATCCGTTACCATCTCAAGAACCGCACATCGTTGGTTTGCGTCTGTATCCGTAGAAGTTCAACCGCCTATCCACCGATGTCCAGCATCGCCGGAGTGTGTTGATTGGTTTGCGTCTAAAACCGAAGTTGGAACACCTCATCAGATTGAACGATCAATCTACCCAACAATCGGCATAGACGTAGGCATTTCCACATTAGCCACGCTTTCTGATGGCAGAAAATACGAGAACCCGAAGGCACTCAAGCCTTACGAGAAAAAACTTAAGCGAGAGCAACGCAAGTTAAGCCGTAAAGTTTTCTTGAGTCAAAACTGGTATAAGCAAAAGCGAAAAGTGGAGCGACTCCATTATCGAATTGCCTGTATCCGAAAAGACGCGCACCATAAAACGACAACTGACATTCTTATAGGTGTAAACAGTATTGGTATAGAAACACTACAGGTTACGAACTTGCTAAAAAACAGGAAATTAGCCAAGGCGTTATCTGATGCGGCACTCGGAGGGTTTCTTGAGAAACTCAAGACGAAAGCCAAGGCACTTGGTATTCCATTTGTGCAAGTGGATCGTTTTTTCGCCAGTTCAAAAACATGTAGTGCGTGTGGATACAAGAAAGACGACTTAACCCTGTCAGATAGGCAGTACCATTGCAATGCCTGCGGAACGTCCATAGACCGAGACGTTAACGCCGCCATCAACTTAAGAACCCTCGCCGCGGGATACGCGGAGAGTTAAAACGCTTGTGGAGTTTCTATAAGTCCTCCACTTACGGGAGGCACGAAATGACGAAGCAAGACTCCCACGATTTCAATCGTGGGAGTATCAAAATATGTCTGTTGTTACCGGCTTACAATGAATCTAAGACGATTGGACAGATAATTCAGGAGTCATCTGAGTTTATCAGTGAGATTGTTGTCATTAACGACGGTTCATCCGATGAAACAGCAGAGATCGCAGCTGCATGCGGGGCAGTCTGTTTGACAAACTCCATGAATTGTGGGAAAGGGAATGCCTTACGAAAAGGATTCGCCTATGCCCTTGAGCAGGGATATGAGTTGGTCTTCACGATGGACAGTGATGGACAACATCAACCTACGGATATACCGCGTTTTCTGGAACACTTTGACAACACACGTCCGGATATACTCATTGGAGCAAGAGCAACACAGGACTTGCGGACATCGATGCCGCTGCATAGACGGATTAATAACTGCTTAATTTCTTATGTCGGTTCAAAGTTATGTAGACAACAGGTGCCCGATTTTCAATCAGGGTATCGGCTTATTCGTGATGAGGTGCTACGACAGGTTCACTTGGAAACAGAGCGTTATGAAACGGAATCTGAACTGCTGATAAAAGCAGGACGACTCGGGTTCCGGATCGAAAGTCTGCCGATTCAGACACGGTACGGCGACGAGGTCAGCCATATTAAACCGCTTCGAGAGATGTGGCTCTTTACAAAGTTATTCCTTCGCAGTTTGTGAAGAAGAGTCTTGCCCTGCTTGCGGGGAAATACAGGGGATTGACTTCATCGGAAATCACCGTGAAACGTAGTGGAACGGTGCCCAGATTTAATAGTTCAAAAAATGGATTCACTCCGGCTCTTTATTAACGGTTTTCTGATAGGCATCGCCAACATCATCCCCGGTATGAGTGGCGGAACCCTCGCTCTCGTTTTAGGTATCTATGAACGGCTCATCGGCGCATTACGACGCATTGGGCTTTCAACGGTAAAAAAACTGTTAGGAGGCGCGACATTCAAAAAAAATGCTCTGGAAGAAGCACAAGCAGAGTTGCGTCGGATTGATTTCGGTTTCTTGGCATTGTTAGGAAGCGGGGCGATAGCCGCCCTACTGCTCACATCAAAACTGATTGTCTATCTGCTGAACGATCATCATGATGCGACTTACGGTTTCTTTAGCGGACTAATTCTAATCTCCATCCTGATACCCGTGCGGATGCTAAAGGCATTTCGTTGGAAAGAACTGTTAGTTCTACTGATTGCCGTCACACTGATACTCAGTTTGTCTGTCGGCACGGGCGCAAAACAGTTAGATCGGGTTGCGTATAAGTCTGGAATGGAGACAACGTTGGATAGTGAAGTATCTGAGCGCGTGCCTGGAGCCCCAACGTATTGGGAACTCCTACTCTTTTTCGGGAGCGGCGCGCTGGCGATTTCAGCAATGATTCTGCCCGGTATCAGCGGTTCGTTTCTGATGCTCGCCCTCGGTGTCTACTTCCCCCTCTTGACAGCAATCAATACAATATTAGAAGGCATTCCAGCATTGCTCAAAGGTATTTTCGAGCAGCCGATGCTCGGCAGCCTGCTAACAATCAGTGTTACGGCAGCTGGATGCTTGTTCGGACTTTTAGCATTTACACGGTTGCTCAACTATCTGCTGGAACGCTATCGCAACTTGACGATTTCCTTTCTTATAGGGTTGATGGTGGGTTCACTTTACGGATTATGGCCCTTTCGCGAGTTCGCAATGGTAGATGGGGAACGGATAGACACGGCTCACATCTTACCACAACTTGATATGAACCTGCTTATTACTATGGCGGCTTTTCTTGTCGGTTGTGGTGTTATATATTCATTTACGCGTTTGGAGAATTAGATAGCATGGCTACCGGCTGATAGCTGACGGTTGACCGCTACTAAAACAATGAAGAAAATAAAAAACGTCGGTTTATTTGTCAATACTACCAAAGCAAACGCCGGGGGTGTCGTCGAAGGTGTGTCTGCGTGGCTTCAAGAGCGAGGTATTGTCCCTTTTCTACCAGAGGAACAAGCGACTGAGTTAGGATGTCCGCGAATCGGTATTTCCAAAACGGAGTTAGTAGAACAGGCAGATGTGCTTCTCGTTCTTGGTGGAGATGGCACACTCCTGAGCGCAGCACATACACCGAAGATTGAAAATGTGCCTATCTTAGCAATCAACATCGGAACGCTTGGATTTTTGACGGACGCCTCACTCGATGAACTTTATCCGACACTGAACGCGCTTTTGACAGGGGCTTATCGGATAGAACATCGGATGATGTTAGAGGTTATCGTAAACAGTCAAGTTCAAACCGAACCGACCGAACCGCAAGAAGAAATTGCTGATTCTAACAAAACCATAGCCCGTAATGAAATGGCGGTCGGATATAAGGACAGGAAAGTGAATGCCCAAACCCACTTTACCGAACCGCAAGGAACATTAAAAAAACCGTTTCGGGCTTTCGCACTCAACGATGTTGTGATTCGGCACTATACACATCTTATTGAATTAGATGCTTACGTCGATGGAGAACTCTTTATACCGTATAACGCTGATGGACTGATCATCGCAACGCCGAGCGGATCGACTGGATATTCGCTCTCTTGTGCGGGTACTATTATCTCGCCGCAACTGGAGGCGATTCTGCTGACACCCATCGCACCCCATAGCTTGACAGTGCGTCCTTTCATCGCCGATGGCGATGCGGAAATAACCGTCAAAATGCGTGCCGCATATCAGAGTGTAGATGTTTTTGTGGACGGTCAACGCGAGACACACAGTCTCACGGCAGATGCCGTCATAAGGGTAAAAAAAGCAGAACGAACAATTCAACTCATTCGTTCGCAGCACCATAGTTATTACAGAGCCTTGCGTGAAAAACTAATGTTAGGTGAGAGAATTAAACAAAGATAGAAAATGGCTATCGGCTGTCGGTTTCCGTCAGCAATCGGCAAAGAGCGGTGTTTTTGCTTAGGTATCCCCCTCGGATTATCGCATCTCTCTCTAACTGAAAACCGATAACCAATAACTGACAACTATCATGATAGAAACACTCTCTATTCGCAACATTGCTCTCATAGATGAACTTGATTTGGAACTGGCACCGGGTCTGAACATCTTCACTGGTGAGACAGGTGCTGGCAAATCAGTTATCCTCAAGTCGATCGGATTGGTCTTAGGTGAGAGAACCTCTGCCGATATTGTCCGCGAAGATGCTGATTTTGCGGAGGTGGAGGTGAGTGTTGAACCTGACGACGAGCATCCGATCTGGCAGACGAACTCGGATGAGACTGCCGATCCGATGTTGACGGATTCCTTTACCGAGGCACTGGATCCGTCGGACGCCCTGATTCTCTCCAGAAGAATCACAGCAAATGGTAGAAGTCGCAGCCAAGTTAACGGACGTTTGGTGAATTTGAAGCAGCTGCAAGCACTCGGAACACTTCTTGTAGACATCCACGGTCAACACGAACATCAATCGTTATTTAGAACACAAACACACCTTAAGCTTTTAGACGATTTCGGCGGCAACAGGGAGGCACAACGACACATTGGTAACATATACGCACAACTACGAGCCTTGCAACAAGAGGCGGCATCCCTCACGGAGACCTTGAAAGCGTCAGAACGGGAAAAGGAACTCCTTGAATTTGAAATCAAAGAACTGGCTTCGGCAAATCTGGAGGAAGGCGAGGCTGAAAAATTGGCGGATGAGGCGCGTATTCTTAAGAACGCAGAGGCATTGCGTAAGTCCGCGGATCATGTGTATCGACAACTGGAGAATGACAACGCCGGGATGGGGAGTTACGGCAGTCCTCTTGAACGTTTGAGAGATGCTGCGAAGGAACTGATAAAATTGTCCGAAATCGATGACAGCCTCTCGGAATTGGGAGATCGACTGGAATCATCGCTTTACGAACTGGAGGACATCGCGTCCCAGGTCCGGCACTACGCGGAAACGGTTGAATCTAACGCAATGCGGTTGGACGAAGTTACCGATCGGTTAGCGTTGATAGCGAAACTCAAACGACGTTACGGGAACTCTATTCCAGAGATATTGGCTTATCACGCCGATGCAGCGGAAAAATTAGAGACGTTACACCTCGGCACCGAGAAACAGGATTTGTTGCAGGCGGAGATCCACAAAACGATTCAAGAAGCACAGCGTCTATGCACTGCGCTCTCCGCGAAACGGCAGCATGTTGCTAAGCACCTTTCAGAACGGATCCAGAAGGAACTGCGTACACTCGGTATGGACAAAGCGGAATTTCATGCATCCGTTCGGCATATACCGGATGCCCGCGGTCCGTTCCAGATAAACGGAAAACGCTATGCATTCCGCGCTGACGGGATGGACGACGTAGAATTCTTAATTGCGCCGAATGTAGGATCCGAGGCACGTCCGATCGCCAGAATCGCATCAGGCGGTGAGATATCGCGCATCATGCTGGCGTTAAAGACAGTGCTGGTTCAAGTTGATGAGGTTCCTACACTGCTCTTTGACGAAATTGACAGCGGTATCGGAGGCAAGGTTGCAGACGTCGTTGGCAAAAAGTTGAAGGAGCTCTCGGCATTTTCTCAGGTTATTTGCATTACACACTTGCCACAGATTGCCCGTTTCGCAGATAGACATTTTCGGGTTGAAAAGAAGGTGGTAGGTGAGCGTACACTGATTACGGCGAAACCGTTGTCTGCAGAAGAACAGGTTAATGAAATCGCCCGAATGCACGGTGGCGAAGAAACCGAAACAGGTCTCGCACACGCACGAGAATTGCTGTCAGGGGAATAGTCATCGGTTACCGGAGGAAGGGTTGTCGGTCATCGGTCGTCGGTTAAAAGAGGATTTTGTTAAACGAGGGGAAATTGACGAAATGCCCAAGCAAAAACACCTCTTAACTGAAAACTGAAAACTGAAAGGGTTGCGTAGCAACCTGAACCGAAAACCACTAAAAAAATGGACGAAAGGTTTACACAAGCCAGTGGAACACATGTCTATACTGGATGCGAATTATTAGTTAAGGGTGCCTTAGAGAGCGGCATTAGCCTCCTTACAGGCTATCCGGGATCCCCGATCGCCGAAGTATTTGACATTATCGAACGCAATGCCGAGTTGTTGAAAACCAATGGCATCGTCGCGCAGATAGCCAACAACGAGGCGTTGAGTATCGCGCGACTCAACGGTTCGCAGATGGCTGATGTCCGCGCGATTACATTTATGAAAAGCGTCGGTTTTCATGTCGCCTCTGATGCCCTGGCGATTAGTAACCTTGCAGGAACCACCGGTGGTGCCGTTGTGGTCGTTGGTGACGACACATGGTCGCATAGCACACAGGTGCCGGCCGATTCCCGATTTTTGGCACGACATGTTCAAACACCACTTATTGAACCTGGGACATTTCAGGAACTTAAAGACTGGATTAACTGTGCCTTCCAAATCTCCGCAGCATCGAACCTCTATGTCTGCTACTTAACTACCGAAAATCAGGCAAGCGGAGGTGGCAATGTTGAACTCCATCCAAATATTTATCCCGAAATTAGCGATTTGAAGCAAATCAACTTGGATACTCAACTCATCGATGCCGATAAACGGGTTGTTTTACCTCCACATACCGCACAGATTGAAGTGGAAGCGTTAAGAGAACGAATGCCCACTGCCCTTGAGACAGCACGGAACCTTGGACTCAACACAATCGAGTTCATGGGAGAAACTTCAAGTCGAAAGAAGCACCGTTTTGGATTCGTCAGTGCTGGCTTAGCTTATACCTGCCTCCTTCACGCACTCAGGGAATTGCAATTGGACGGTGAGATTCCGATTCTCAAACTTGGTATGACCCACCCTATTGACAAGAACATCATCAGAGAGTTCGCGGCACAAGTTGACGAAATTTACGTCGTTGAGGAAAAACGCCCCCTTTTAGAGAACGAAATAAAAGCATTCATCACTCACGGGTATCAGAATGGAGACATTGATCGATACGTAAATGTGTGGGGCAAACAATTTCCCAACGGCATGTCAGGAATCCCGGTAACTTCTGGGTTAGATGCCTCCATTCTTATTCAAAAACTCATCCCTCTTCTCAAGCATCTTCTCGGCACAGGAAGTGCCTCAACTGTAAACGCAACAACCCACCACACTCCAAAAATCGATCTGGAACATCTCTCACGCGAAGAAACACTCCAAAAACAGGTATCCGACCAGCAAATAGACATTCCTCAACGGACACCGACCTTTTGTCCGGGCTGTCCGCATCGTGATTCTTCGAGCGTTTTCCTTGAAATTACCCAGCAATTCATGGACGCCGACTATATGAAGAAGCACCACGATTCAGGACCGGTCGATCTCGTCTTTCATGGAGATATAGGTTGCTATTCAATGCTCAAATATGAACCGTTTCCACGCCTCATGCATAATCTTTCTGCGATGGCGTTAGGCGGCGGTGCAGGGGCTGGCATTGACCCATTTATTAAAAATAAGCAGGTCGTTTTCATGGGGGATTCAACCTTCTTCCACGGTGGAATGGCAGCGATTTCAGATTCAATCAAAAACAATCAAGACATCGCCTATATTATCTTAGACAACCAAACAACAGCGATGACCGGACATCAACCGACGCCTGCTGATGAAATTGACCTTCTCGGCAACCCGACGTTCGCACAAGATATTGAGCAGGTGGCACAAGGACTCGTCGGTAATTCCGATATAGAAATCGTACGTACCAACCCAGAAAATAGGGTGAACTACAAAAAATATCTGGAAAGAACCATTCTCAAATCCGGTGTCAAAATTGTCATTGCCGATAAAGAGTGTGCGATTACTTATCATCGTAGGATTCGTCGTGAACAACGGCAAACGATAGCCAAAGACGGCTTTCTTAAATACGAGAAACATATCAATATAACCCCTGAAGTGTGTGAGTTCTGCCGAGAGTGCACCACTGCAACGGGATGCCCCGGTTTAAAAATAGTTGATACCGATTACGGCGAGAAAATCGCCATCGACCAGTCAAATTGCGTCTCCGATGGTGCCTGTGCCCGGATCAAATACGCATGTCCGGCGTTTGAAGAGGTTATCGTCACACGTAAACGTCCTCCCCAAAAGCAAACAACAGAATCCGACAATCGTGCCCTCTTAAGTGATGAGCCTTTACCACCGTCCCCACTACGGACGTTCGATCAGAGTTGGAACATGTACGCCGCAGGTGTTGGTGGCATGGGGATTGGGACGATCTCGAAAGTCCTTGTTGTCGCAGGCTATCTCCAAGGCTACAACGTGATGTTTTGTGATAGGAAAGGGCTGGCAATTCGCAATGGCGGTGTCTATACACATATCGTGTATACGCAATCGGGCGTTCACGCTTCACCTATGATCCCCTATGGTAAGGCGGATCTCCTATTAGGGCTTGATATTTTAGAGGCGGTCCGCGGGATTACCGCACAATCACTCTTCCGCATCGCATCATCCGATCGAACCGCTGCTGTAGTGAATACAGCGAAAACTGAAACGATCACCACGCTCATCGGCAAAGACCATTTCGATCCTGAGACCCTTGAAGCATCACTTCAGACCTATACGAACGCAGACACATATTTTGGGACCGACCTATTTACAATCTCTGAGCAATTGTTCGGCAACAAGTTATACGCGAACATGATGCTTCTTGGTACTGCTTTCCAACGACAATTGATACCTCTCGAATTGGAGCCGCTCCAGTTGGCACTTAAACAGATGGTGCCGCACGCCGATTTAGATACTAATATGAAAGCGTTCACCGTCGGGCGTCGCCTCGCATTAGAGCACGCTGGATCCCTCGTGGACGCAAGTTCCGAAAAGCCCTTGCCAACCTACGCTGAAATGCTTTCGGCAAAACAACAGATCTTAAGAAAAAAACGTAATGGGAAACGTTTCGCGCGAGAATACGTAACAATAGTTAAAAGTATCATTAAGACGCTTGATCTTGATTCAGACAGCATCCACCGAACCCTCGCACTTTATATCTATGATTTGATTCAGTTCGAGGATATCAACTACGCACGAGTATACGCCGAAAAGATTAAACAGGTGCACGCACACGACTCAGCAGCGCACGACCATCGCGCGACAAAAGCGGCGATTCGCTACCTTCACAAGGTGATGCTAATCAAGGATGAGGTTTACGTCGCACATCTGCTAACGAGCGAAGAAAAATTACAGCGGGATAAGGAGTTGTATCAGGTTGACACAGCAAACGGTGATAGAATTAAATACGTCCATCTCAATCGTCCACACTTTACCGTGATGGGTCTTGATTTTGAAGCGGACATTGACACACGAAATTGGCAATTGCATCTGATGAAACGGATGAAGTTCCTCAGACGTTGGCTTCCAGAATGGCACGCCAAGGAGAAAGCGTTCCGAGAGTGGTATATTACCCGCGTGATCGATACCTTCTCACCGACTGATACTGAGACGTACGAAAAGCACCTCCAAGCGTTGGAATGCGTCGAGGAAGTCCGTGGCTATCGAGAAATCCGCTATCCGAAAATGGAAGAGGCGAAACAGAAAGTTGAAGAACTGATAACTGCTCACTGAAGACTGTAAAAAACAATGCAGACACGACATATATTGACCGGACATACTCGCATTGTCGGTGTTATTGGTGATCCCGTTGCACACAGTCGTTCACCGCAAATGCACAATGCCGCTTTTGCCAAAGCAGGTCTTGATTATGTATATGTCCCGTTTCATGTCCGTCCGGACGACTTGGCAGATGCGATTGCTGGGTTTAAAGCGATTAATGTCGTTGGCATTAACGTAACACTCCCACACAAACAGGCAGTCATCCCGCATCTGACCTCAATCTCTCGGGAAGCGGAACTCATTGGTGCTGTGAATACGTTGACGTTTGTTGAAGGGAACATATATGGCGATAATACAGATGCCCCTGGTGTCTTAAAAGCCTTGGAAGAGGATGGGAACATGCCTGTACCCGTGGGAGAGGACATTGTCGTCTTAGGAGCAGGCGGGGCTGCGAGGGCTGTCGTCGTTGCGTTGGCACTCAGAGGCGTCGCATCGATTACAATCGCCAATCGCACAGTCGAAAAAGCAGTCTCTTTAGCAGAAGAAATGGATCGGAAGACAGGCGTTTCTATGCAAGGAATAGGGCTCAAGGATGAACGCTTATCTCTATCTGTTAGCAGAAGCAAACTCCTTGTCAACACCGCGACGACGAGCATGGATGTAACACAACCATTGCTCATTTCTGCCGACTGGTTTCAACCGAATACTATCGTTTACGACATTGTGTATACTCCCCCGGTAACACCTTTGATGCAAGCCGCGGCCGAGCGCGGATGTCAAACTCTTGGCGGTATCGGAATGTTAGTTCATCAGGGGGCTATCGCTTTTGAGAAATGGACGGGTGTTACACCATGCACTGAGACAATGCGTCAAGCCCTATGATATGGCTCTCCGCTGGAGCACTTCAAAGGCATTCCTTCTAAGCACGCCAGCGGGGTGCAAGGTCTATAGAGTTATCTCACAACCCTATACGATTCACCAAGACATACGAAAGGGGTCAATCACGACATAATGAACCAGCAAGAACAGGATTTTATGCCGATTCGCTTCGTTATACTCGGCACACCTTATACCATAAAACCGACAGAAGAACTGATGCCAGAAGCAATCCACGAACTGGTTGAATCCGTCAAAAGTTTAGTTGAATCCTATATCAGAAAAGGCTTTGACGAACAGAGGGTGCCGCTGTTGGTCGCTTTCCATATCGCCGATGAAAAACGTCGTCTTCAGGAAAAGTATGAATTGCCGTTGTACCGAATGGTAGAGCGGTTACAATTTGCGATTGAAGAGGAGACGGAGCCCGAGACGACCGAAGAATAACCATCAGCGCTCAGTTGTTGCGACCGACGGTTTCCGATAACCATTTGAGGTATCTGTTACCCACTCTAACGGAGTAGCAGCACAGCGAGAATGCCAAATACCGGTAGTAATACAATTAAAACTTTGACTTCGACCAGATAATTTTTATAACGCTGAACTGTGGCATTCTGCTCTATCCACTGGTTGATGAATTCAATTCGTCGATGGATGGACGGGTGTGTGTTGAAAATTTCAAAGAAACGCTGGACCGACCTCGGCACTGAATTCAGCACCGCAAGTTTCGCCAAGGCACCTTTGAATGCTTCCGGTTTCTCTGTAAGTCTAACGGCATATAGGTCGGCTTGATGTTCGCAACGCCTCGACAAATACCGAAAAATAAAAATAAAATAAACGATTAGAAAGGTCAGCGAACATAATGTTGATACCACTGACAAAAGAGGTTGCGACTCTCCAAGGTATGCGACCAACGGCTCCTCAACCAGCAAATAAAAAAAAGGATAATTCAAGAGATAGAAGAGTGCGAAAAGCATATATGTTGGAATGTGCCGATAGCGGATATGTCCAAGCTCGTGAGCGACGACAGTTTCAATTTCTTCATCTGTGAAGTATTCAAGAAGCGCGTCTGTGAGAAAAATGCGACGATTCCACGGAAAGGTCCCCGCGACAGCTGCGTTGGCTATTAATAACGAGCCAGTTTTCCACACGACAATCTCCCGATATTTTATTCCACTCTGCTTTGTCAACCGATCCAATTTCTCCTTCAGCACCGAGTTCATCGCGAGCCGTTCTGTTTTCCATAGAAGCTGCATTAACAATGGGGCAAAGATATAAACGGAAACAATTACCGGCAGAATCAGCCCAATTAGAATGTACGGATGTTCGACGATGAATACCTTTGCTGAATATGGGAGCCAGTGAATAGCGTCCATTATCACCAAGTAAAGGAACATCGGCAACAATGGAAAAAGTAAAAATTTGAATTGCAGGCTGAGAATCTCTCTGTAGTGCCCAGATTGAAGTTTATTCACCCGATAAAACGCAAGTCGGATACAGATGAGCCCGATGAGTAGGGGAAGTAACGCGAGGGTCTGGCGTAAATGTGCCATCGGAAAGAAGGCAAAGTATTTTTCAATCAGCGTCGGCAGATTTAACACATAGAGATTGCAGAGGTACGCCGCTAAACTGAGGCACTCAAAAACAATCATGAAGCGTCGCAGGCGATAGAGTGTTCGCAGATTCTCCTCCTCGTGCGCAGGAAAAGTTTTCGCGACATAGAACGTCACGAAACATGTGATAAGAACAGGGAACCCTGTCAAGATAATTGTCCAGAGGACTACCTGCATATCACTGATATTCATGCTTGTTTGCAGCGGCTCAAAGGAAAAAAGAAAGAGGAGTCCGGCAATTAAGATGATACTTATCTGTCCCATTTTTTTAATTTTTCCTTACGGAGGAATAACGTCCGTTTCGACTATCAAGGGCGTTCCTTAAACCTGAAGAAACACCCCGCTGACTCTCACTGTGAGGCAACACGCGCAAATGTAATACANNCGCATCCGTTCTGGCGCGACGGATTTCGTCTCTCCCCAGACGAAATCCAGCGTTGATTCGCAAAAACCCTGTGCCGATGTTGCAGGTTACGCACTTTGGGCTAATCCTGCGACGGAATCTCGGACGCGCCATAGAATTTTAACGTATCTCATATCAAAAATCAAGGGCGTTTTAAAGCCTTGCTTCAGTTGTCTTAGCATCTGTGAAAAAAACTCTTGACTTTTTTTAAGAAAAAGTTGTATAATATAATATTAAATATACCTGTGAGAATAAATTGCTTGCAGGTCTTCGCATATTGCAAAGTTCGTGATGCAGTTTCGGGCATTGAAAAACCGTTGTCCGCGCGGGAAACGAATTGTCCCGTTCGCACACATACGCTCATGACGGGATTTGAGAAGAATTCCGGGGAAAATCATAGAGTATATCATATAGAAAGTTGACTTTTTGGCGTAATTTGAGAGCCGGCTTCTTGGTATCGGCTTGCAAGCAACGCATTAAATTGTTGTAAAAAACTTAGGAGGAATCCATGATAAGTAGATCCGCTTTCACAATCATCGCTCTTCTGGGTGTTGTGCTTGTTGTGAGTAGTTGCGGCAAGTTGGATCAGGAAGAGTTTGAAATGTGGAAGAATGAACATGTCTCGCAGATGGAGCAAACTGAAGCAGACATGTCAAACAAGATTACAATGCTGGATGGCAAGGTCGATCAGCAAGGCAAAGACCTAACAGAAGCCATCTCCAGAGCGAAGGATGAGGCGATTGCCGCGTCCCAGCAAGGGGATGCCGATACCATTGCTGCTGCGAATCAAAGTGCTAAAGAAGGGGACGCACAACTCCGCGCCGATCTAACAGAGTCTATTGATATGAGAGGGCAAAAAGCAATGGACTTTGCCAAAGGCGAAGATGCCAAACTGCAAAAACAACTTGATGCCCAAGGGGAAGACCATAAAGCCCAAGACGCAGCAATCAAACAGCTTGAGTCTAAAGTCATGGCTTTGGAAGAAGGTTTAGCCATGGTGGCAGAAGAGGTTGCCGCAGCACCGACATTGCTGGTTACCGTCACTTTCGCCAGTGGCCGAACCGCTCTATCCAGCGACGGACAGCAGATGCTTGACGGTATCGTTGAACAACTCACGGAAGCTTCGGACGCAAAGATCAAGGTTGTTGGACACGCTGACGGCATGCCCGTCCTGCGCGGAAGTTACAGAAGCAATTGGGACCTCTCACAGGCACGCGCGAACTCTGCTTCAAAGTACCTGCAATCCAAAGGAATCGATGCTGGCAGAATTGAGGCTGTCGGTAAAGCACACACCGATCCTGTTGCCCCACAGAACACTGCCGCAGGTAGAGCTATGAATCGCAGGGTCGAAGTCATTCTGGTCCCTGCACATGGCCATTCACACTAATTCCAAATCATTCATTGGGTAGAAGCCGTTTTAGTTGCTCTGATCCAATGCGTGCAGTTCAAGCGTTTTGTATCGACATAGAGGCGGGTCACCATTCGACCCGCCTACTGCTATCATATCACCGTCCGATAGCGGGCGTCGGATGAGGACTTTATCGCCTATGCGTTTGGTATTTGCCTGTTTTTTGCTTTTGCTGTTGACCCCCTGCCTAACACTGGCAGATACCGCCGATGTGCAACCCCTACGCCCCTCACCCGTCCGAGACTTTTTAGCAGAACACCTGCAATTCCCGTCGTTTCAGTTGTCCCTATTCTCATACAAACCGGAGTTGAGCAACTTGATCGATATTCTCCAAAGTGTCGGCGTATCGCGGATTCCGGGTGAACTGTTACCAACGTTTTCGGTTGTATTTGAACACAGCACCGAATTCGATTCACGTTTGGAGATCGGCTACTGGCAGATGGAGCTTGACATCCCGCCGCCTACCTCAGCAAATCTCTCCACCACCCTTATCCCGATTTCGTATCAGTTTATCTATCGTCCGGTGCTTCTCGCCGAATATTTTCCAATTTACTTAGGGGGGGGTATCGGTTATTTGGGAGCAAGTTTTAGTGGTAGTGCAGTCGATCTAATTGAACAACAAGGTATCAGTTTTGATAATAGAACTTCGGGGCCGACCGGATACGTTCTCATTGGGGCAGAACTGTTGGAGTGGGATCATAACCTCTCACTCACCTTCGAGGTGAAACGGATACTCAAAACAGTAGAGACAACTGGCACAATTCCACTCGATTTGATTTTAGACGGCACTGCAATCGGCTTAGGTGTCAAAATGCAATTTTAAAATGGAATTGTAGAAGCGAATTTCACTCGCGAGTTTTTACTGACACCTCTGCTTGGAAGGATACAGGGGACGCGCAGCCCGTAACATTGTCCCGTAGGTTTCCTCTATAGGAGACTTGTGCAAGGAGGGCGGATATACGGAAAGGCACGTTATTCACCCAACTCGCCTCACCGAACCGCAAGGTAAAATTAAAAAGTATGGCACGCGCATTCTCCCATTTGTTGTCTGTCTTGTATTCGGCTATATCATCGGTGGTTACTCGGATACGCCACTCCCGCTTCTCAGTTTGTTGGCCGCTACCTGTGCTTTCGTCTTTCTCGGCATGGAGCTTGCGGTCTATCTGCTGTTAATCGCTCTACCCTTTTCATTCCGCTACATCCTCCCAGGTCGCTTTGAGATCCAAACACCGACAGAACCACTCTTAGGGATGCTCGTTGTCGTTTACTGCGTACGGCGAATACTTGATCGGGTGATCCAGTCGGGAATCGGAGTTCCCTCCTACAAGGATAGGACCCAGTCGGGAATCGGAGTTCCCTCCTATAGGGATAAACAGGAAAATACTTTCCCTTTTTTTCTTCCAATCTGTCTCTACATCCTTGTTACATTCCTTTCTGCCATCAACACACCAGATCTTTTTGGCACACTTAAAGGAGCACTCCGTGCGACAGTTTACATCCTGTTTAGTGTGGTAGTGCATGCTGTCATCGAAAATAGAGTTGCTCTGAAGCGGCTTTTTATTGCCAGTTTTCCATCCGCCACGGTTGCCGTTATCTGGACAGTTATTGTTCTCATTTACCATATAGATGCATGGCAGTGGACGAGCGCGTATCGGAGCGCGCCGTTTACGAATTATTCTGTTTATGGTGCGTTTACCGCGCTCTTCTTCCTCGTTTGCCTCAGTCGTCTCCTTTTTGACAGTAGCGGGTATGACCGCGTGCTCTGGACAGCGTGGTTCTTATGCTTCGGTGTGGGTCTTTTAATGTGCTTTTCGCGTGGGGTTTGGTTATCGGTCATCGTTGCGATCGGTTTCATGCTGCTGCAACTGGGGAAAGGTGTTACCCATAAAAAGATTCTGTTTATCGGTGCTGCATGCCTTATTTTACTGGTCTGTCTGAATTTGCCCGGTATCTACAACATTCTCGTTGAACGCATTACATCCGCAGTGGACCTCGGTTACGCTTCAAACCGAGCACGTCTCTTGCGATGGGGGCAGGCATTCGTGATGTTCGCTGAAAGCCCTATTTTGGGTAAGGGTTATGGTGCGTTTGCGATGTTGTACGAGGAGGATGTCGCACTTGTCGGAAGTTATACGGCACAGTACCAACTCGGTGCACACAGCGAATACCTTCAAGTTATGGCGGAATTGGGAATTGTGGGATTAGGTGCCTGGATTTGGCTGAACCTTGCCTTCTTACGCTACGGCTTTCGTGCCCTCAAAACGTTAGAAGATGGCTTTTACCGTGCTATTGTCATTGGATTGATGGCAGCGGAAATTTCATTGATGGTGCATTTCACAGTGAACAACCTGCTGAATGGCGACGCCATTGGCGTTCCTTTTTGGGGTATCTACGGATTATTGCCAGCTGTCGTACAAATGGCGAACCGTGAAAAGATTACAACCGAAACTGCACACAGTGTATAATATAAGAAGAATTGATTTGCTAATATTGCGAAAGGGAGATATTCAATGAACATTATCCACATTATTTCAGACACATTTAGACGCGATAACCTCGCTATCTATGGCGGAAAGGGATACACACCCTCCCTGAACGCCTTCGCGGAAAAATGCGTCATTTTCGATAAAGCGTATGTCTGTGGTTTTCCGACTGTCCCGATCCGAGGTGAACTCGTGACAGGGCAAGTCAGCATCTGCCGGCGAGGGTGGGAACCCTTGAAGCGAGATGTCCCTGTCATCGCAACCGATTTAACGAACGCTGGAATCGTTAGCATGATGATTGCGGATACACCCCATCACATCAACAATGGTTTCTTTTACAACCGTGAATTCACGGGATGGAAGTGGATTCGCGGGCAAGAGGGTGATCATTTAGAGACGCAGCCCTACGATTATGAATCGAAAAAATCGTTGCAGTATCGCGAGTATACTCGAACGCATCCGAACAAATTGCCTGCTGGACTCGGTAACCACCTGAGAAACATGGCGTTTCGGCAGACGGAGGCAGACACTTACGTTGCGCAGACGATGCAGACGGCTTGCGACTGGTTGGAGCGGAACCATCAGCACGAAAATTTCTATCTGATGGTGGATACCTTCGATCCACACGAACCGTGGGATGCCCCTGAATGGTATCTAAAACGTTTCGATTCAAGCGATTACGACGGACCGGAACCGATCTATCCGCCTTACGGTCCCAATCCGATGAATGAACGAGAAACGGAACGTCTCAACGCACTCTACCGCGCAGAAGCATCACTGGTCGACAACTGGATCGGACAACTCTTGCGGAAAATAGACTATATGGGTCTAATGGAAAACACGATGGTGATTTTCATGGCAGACCACGGTTTCCTACTGGGTGAACACGGACTGCTGGCGAAGAACCTCAGCATGTATGAAGAGGTCATCCATATCCCACTCATGGTGTATCACCCAGATGCAACACCCCGTCGGACGGAGGCACTCGCCAGCATTATTGATATCCCGCCCACTGTTATTGATGTGTTCGGTGCGGAACGCGGGGCACAAGTGGAAGGTAACAGCCTCCTCCCCGTTATCGTGGGAGATTCCGACACAGGACGCGAGTATGCCGTTACGCATGGGGCATGGGTCGGGGGTTGGAGTCCTGATGGCGGTAGCCCGCATGGGAGTATCACCGATGGCATCTGGTCCCTGCTTTTAGAGAACCAAGGCGCACCGAAACAATTATTCCATTTACCCTCTGATTCGGAGCAGATGCAGAATCGGTTTGAATCGGATACGCCAGAGGCGCGACGGCTTTATCAAGCGTTTTTGGACTTCTTAGCACAGCACGGTGCCCCTGAGGCGATGGTGACAGAATTCCAGAGTCGGTGGCAGAATTAATTTTTGCTACAGTAATCTAAGAGGTTTCCTAACCTCGCTTCCGCACATTCACTTCTTACCCGCTACCATCGGTTCAGTTGCGAGGTATTTTTCATCCACCTCTATATCGAGTGGGTAGTGAATCTCCCAGACTTTGATGTCTTTCGCGTTACCTTCATCTGTTGGGTAAACAGGGACGAAAATATCAGTGTGTTCACCGCGCAGAAACAACTTGACAGCAAGACTATTCCAACCGAGAAGCGGAACGTAATAGGCACTGCTGAGCTGGGTTTGAGCGTCAAAGTCCAAAACGAGTCCCCCGTTTTCGATATCCACTGCAATCTGAGACGTTGGAAGGTTGACGACTCTTGCTACCGTTACGTCCCTCGCCAAGGTTTCGCCCAGTTCTTCTGCAGCGATCGCCTCATTTTCGTCCTTAAAGTGCGCGGTAATGGATAAGGTGTAAGAGAGGTGCGGGCAATATCAATGAAGTCTAACGGTGCGTCTGTCCCTCGCGGTTGCATTCGGTAGGGGGTGCTGATCGGTGTCTCTGTTCGTACAAGTTGGTAGAACTCAAATTGTCTATCACTGTTTTCATCGCTGCCCATACGTGAATAGTTTCGGGAGCGGGATAGCACCCCCTGCTCTGTCAACATCAGGTGCGTGGCTTTGTGCGTTTTGAGAAATTCCAGTGCTTCGCGTTCGTCTGGTGCACAGAAGACGTGTCGGTAATAGAGATGTATCCAATGAGGAAGAAAGTGATCCGAATCAACGATGGTGTTAACACCGCCGAGGACGTTGAGTTGTGTGCCGTATCCCCAATTGGCTGCGATCACGGATTTTCTGGGAAGGGTTTCGTGCATCCATTTAAACACTCCTGCCCTGCTGCCTTGCCCTGGGACCGGTGGCCGCATGTGAGCGGCAGCGTAAATAGACCTGTTTGCATGTCCGCCGATCGGTGTCCAAAAAAGAACAGGTATCAACACAATGGGGGCAAAGATAGCAGTCGCGCGTTTTTCCCTCACCTGTGGATAAAGGATATTTGCATCCTTGAGCCACTATATGAGGTGCACAGGAGAAAACCAAAGGAGCCACGCCGTGCCATAAGCGAGTGGCAGTCCGATAAAGAAGTCGTGTCGCTTACCACCGCGTGAGAGTCCCACCCATAAGAGAAACCATGCAAGCGTCGCGAGTGTTACCAATTCGTCCTTTGCTACTTCCTTTCGGAGGCACGCAATACCGATTGATAGACCTGTCAATCCCAACGAAATAAAAAAGAGAGCGTTGCAGGTATCCACTCCTATCCACCCGTTGACCTGCGTGCGAAAAAAGGTTGTGCCGACAAACAGAGAGAGTGAGAGTGCCAGAGGAAGTCCTTTCCACTTCCACAAGTGGAGACAAGCCGTTATCAATCCAAGGCTGCCTAAGACAAATACCGCCCCGTATCGTCCCGTCCAATAACTGAAATTCGGATCGGCCAACTCCCCCACATTCTGCATGAGTTCGCTCTCACGGAACGGATAGGCTGTCTCTGCGAAGGTCCCAGACTGCATGAAGATATAACCTATTCCCGCGGCGATGCCAAGTAGTGTTAAGCCCCACGCGAGTTTTTGGGAATGTGGACGGAGTTGCTCGATAGACTTGAGGAGCAGGTATCTAATTCCATACAGCGCGAAAACCGTCAGAGGTGGAAGTAGCACCAGGGCGGCGACATGCGTTGAGAAACCGTATCCACTGCGATAGGCGGGGCTGATAAGATAGAGCCACGGAACGAACATCAGCATCCACAAGAGATACGCTTTGAGCTGCTGTTCTGTATCTGTAGTACAAAACTTCCAAAGTTTCACCCCGACAATCATCAAGGCGAAAAACCCGAAGCCTTCCCAACTCAGTCCACCCAAGAAGACGGTGAATCCAGCGAGTGCAGTGGCAATCCATCTGCGTCGTCCGGGTTCTATAGATTCCTTATAGAGATAACTGGTGACAGCAAATATACCGAGCATCCAGCACCATGCATCCCTGTCGCCGAAACCCGCGGCACTGCGCTCTATACTCCCGGGCAGCGTTGCGAGAAGGAGCGCGACAATCGCGGCGAAAACGACTCCATAAACACGGGCAAGGAAGAAACACACCACACCGAGTCCGAGTGTGAAACAGATAGCAGAAGCATAGACTTGGATATGGTAAAGTGTGAGTTTCGGAGACACCCATCCGATGGTTTTGTGCGTGTAGGCGATGGCATAGGCATAGAGAGGGAACAACTGTCCATTATCTCTGCCGTGTGGCAACCAGCGACGCATATCGCGTGCGGGGAGAACGCCGCGCTCGGCGATCTCTTGTGCCTGTCCTGCGAAGAGATACGCATCGTTAGAGGTGAACTGTCCATGGGGTAGTCTGGATACGCCTTGCATGCGAATCCAGCAGGCAAGTAGCAAGATGGCACATAAAAGGATTTTTTGGTAGAAGTTCATTGTAAGGGTGTGTCCTCCTTACGTATCCGTTCGGATCGCATCAATAGGCGACATTCGTGATGCCCGTATGGCAGGATAGACACCGAAAAGGATACCCATGAAGATTGAAAAGAGGACGGAGATGACCATCCACGGCACCGACAAAACAACGGGCCAGTCCGGCACAAGCGGCACAATCCGAACGGCGAGATGGGCCATGCCGTGGGCGGCGAGCCAGCCACCTGCGATCCCGAGTACCCCGCCGCAAAGACAGAGACAGATAGCTTCCGTCAAGAATTGAGAGAAGATGTCAATGCGTTTTGCACCGACGGATTTCCGCAAGCCTATCTCGCGCGTCTTTTCACCAACAGAGACAAGACAGATATTCATGATACCGATGCCGCTGACAAACAGCGAAAAACCAGCAATGCTACCCAATGCTATTTTTATCAGCTTTTCAATACGTTCAAGTTGTCGGATGCTGCGTTTTGGTATCCGATATCCGATAAAGTCATCTTTCCCACGATGTCTTTTACGCAGGACCTTCTTAACGGTATCAATGATATGATAAACATCTACGCCCTTTTGAAAAAAGATAACGAGGGTACTAATATAGCGAGTCCCTACGAGCCGTTGTTGACGTGTCGTCAACGGGACACAAACGGTATTATCTAAAGAACGCCAGGATACGAGGCTGCTCCCCTTTGTTTTCATTACACCGACAACACGCAGTCTTACCGGGGGTCGCCGCCAAGAAAACCGAACCTTCACCTCTTGCCCGATTGGATAGATGTCTCGGAACAATTCATTGGCGATGTTAGCCCCTAAGACACAGACTTGTGTTGCGTTTTCAACATCGTTCTCGGAGAGAAATCTACCTTCATGGATTTCCCAGTGCATACCGAGGGCATAGTCTGCGGTGACACCTTCCAAGTGTGGACTGGGTTGGCTGCTGTATCGGGTGGTAACGAGGTGGGGACGATAGTTTTCATTTTTCGGTAAAACAAATAAAACGTTAGGGCATCCTGCTTCAATCGCATAAGCGTCTTCAACAGTGTATCGTTCGGTCGTGCGTCGTACGAGCCGTCGGCGTTTCCAAATGGATGTCCGTGTCCAGAATTGAACTTGGTTTGCGCCACCAAGTTTTTCGAGGTCGTCGACGATAATTTTTTTTGTGCCATCACCAATAGCCATCATGCAGAGGACACTGGCGACACCGATGAAAATGCCAAGGATGGACAACCCAGCGCGGAGTCGGTTTTGTATGAGATGTGCCATCCCTGCGGCGATGCCATCACGAAGTTTCATTTTGTAAGTAAGGTGTCATATCCCACAAGAGAACAGTGCCATCAAAACTACCGCTGGCCAAAAGTGTGCCATCCGGTGAAAATGCCAGACATTGGATATCGGTGGTGTGTCCCCAGAAAGTGGCGATATTCTCACCCGTTGCCACCTCCCACAACCGGATGGATACCTTCTCCGTCCCATCCCACCAAGCCCCAGAAGCAAGGTAATATCCAGATGGTGAAAATACCAAGGCAAACTGTCTTCGACACGTTAACGGCGGTAATATCGTTCTGATCACTTCATAAGTCATCCCATCCCATAACCGAATCTCACCATATAGTCCACCCGCAATGATGTTACCACAAGGTGAAAAGGCGAGTGCTCCGATTTCAGGACGCGCAGGTCTATCTTCTTGCTTGCTTCTTTCGCGCTGCTGCCTTATGAGTTCTTGTTTGGGACCCAGATCACCATTATAACGTTCTGGGTTTAACTGGGTTAAGGAAAGCGAGATAAGTTCCGCCCCGGATGTGACATTCCATATCCGAACCGTCTCATCATCTGAAGCACTCGCGAGGTGTTTACCATCCGGAGCAAACGCGACTCCCTTAATGGTAGCGGTGTGACCAATGAGGGCTTTCCGCGGGTTTCCATGTCTATCCCATACATATAACCTACCATCGTAGTCCCCACTTGCCCATTTTTCGCCTGTAGGCGAGAATACAGCCGCCTGTACATACTCTTCGTGTGCGGTGTGACCAGTGAGTGTATAGTGATTACCTTGCCTATCCCACACATATAATCTACTATCTAGATCCGCGCCTTGCTCTCCGGGCCTCTCCGCGAAGGGGACAGACTTCTGGAGTAGATCGGACCGATTGATTGTTTGATGTGTTTCAAGATTCCACACGTAAAGCATGTTCCGAGCACTACCCAAGGCATCTATATTCCCAGAGGGGGAGATATAGACAGAATGGACTTTCGTTTCCGTACTAACAGGGGTCTTTGTTACCGCACGGGATATTAACCGCCGGGATTGTTCTTTGGAAAACACATCCCAACAAGTGGCAGGTCCCGTGCCAGCAGTTAGGAGCGTCTGTCCATCTGGCGAAAATGTCACACAGGATGGAAAGGAAACTTCCGTAGAAACAACAGCGACAGTGTGTGGTATATCCACATCCCATAAGTTAATCTCTGCTGCGCGTGCAAAAGCCAGAGAGGTGCCTTTTGAAAACCGGATGCTACCGATGGCGGCAGGTCGTTTAAACGTTTTTAACTTTTCATGGGATTCCACATCCCACACAAAAGTTGCAGCGGTGTCAACTTTACCCACCCCAGCGGCATACAGCGCGCCCGAAGGTGAATAAGACGGAATCATCCAATACTTTTCAGCATATTTGGAAAATACGCGGGTCTGCTTGCCGGTGGTGACATACCACTCTTGTAAGGTGCCAAACATATCACCAGCGGCAAGATACTGCCCACAAGGGGAAAAGGCAAGGAAAAGGACTTGCGCAGTATTTCCCCTAAGGGAAGCAATGTATTCCCCTGTTTTTACATCCCACACCGAGATGAAATCGGCGGTGCCCTCTGTATTAGCCGGACTACCACAAGCCAAAAGACACCCATCATCGGAAAAACAGAGTGGTCGGCGCAATCCACGCCATTTACCCCTTATGTCTGGAGTGGCGGAAAATCGGGAGATCTGTTCACCCGTTTCCGCATGCCAGATGTAAACAACATCTGTCGATCTAACCGAGGAAGCAATGTACTGACTGTTCCCTGAAAAGACAACCTGTGAAATTCCCTCACGCCACTTGCTACCTTTCCTTTCCGAACGTTTCATTTTGGAAATGCATATCCCGCGACGAAGGTCCCATACTTTGACGATACCATCTGCATTGCCAGTGACAAGCCATTGGTTCTTATTGAAGGAAAAATCGAGAGTGGTAACCATTCCACGTTCCGTGTCCCACAACGCGATAGGTGCCAGCGTCGAGCGTTCATATATCCACGCCCCTATGTCGGTTCCAACTGCAAAATATTTCCTATCTTGCGAAATCGCCAGATCGTTCACGCTTCCGCGCCCTAATCGGGCAATTGATCCCTTGGGTAACTTCCATGTCTCGATCTCTTTGCTTATATTCACACTTTGTGGCTGGATTTGCGGGATCTGATTTTCCATCTGAAACCATTTCTCTTGGAAAACGAGAGCGTCCTATACCTTACCGACGAATGTTAACATCTGACATAAATACCCTTACTCCAAATTAACATCGGATGTCCCGTTTTCACATGAAACGTCTACTTCTCTGTACAACCAGCACCACCACTACATACCGAATTATTTTTGCATTCTTGACAGGTGCTAGGGTAACTACAGCCATTTCCACCAGTTGGACATGTAGGTGTACTGTTGCTGAAACTGCTTGCGGGAAGGGGATTATTCTTTCCGCCACAACAGTCGTCAGTAACCTCAGTATCCATAGGGCTATCATCGCCAAAATCTCCGCTGCTATCAACTGCGAAAGAAGTTACTGCTGCCTCGCCTCCACTACTACAACAACTTGCAGCCTCGGACTTAAAGACAAACCCATCATACGTAAACGCGAAAACAGAGCCACTCACAAACATCAGGGCAATCATGAACTGATAGATAGTCTGCCGGTTTTTGTAAAATACCGTGAATCATCATCTTTTCCTTTCCCCACAAGGGGTGTTTGTAAAATATCAAGAGTTACGAAAAATGTCAAGTCCTTAAATCTTGACCTGTTTTATCCCTTAGACCGAGTTCTCGCGCACAAGGCACAAAAAAGGGTTGACACGCAGTGAGGAAGTCCCACTGCAACACAAAAAGCCCGCGACGAGATTCGTCTGGCAAGAAGCATCGCGCGGGCATGAAGGCAGTAAGAAAGTCCGTAAAAGTTTCCGAGACTGCCTTGCGAAATATTATACTTAACGAATGGCGGCGGGGGGGGGGGGAGGTGAACTGAGAATACAGACAGAACCCGCAAGCATCGCTCCCACTACCCGACACAGTTTGATCCGGTGGGAGTCACCTAACATCAGCGTTTTTGGCAATACAGGGTTCATCAGTCGATGCTTCATTCTCATATCCCCATAAGAACGATCGGTTCGCAAATTCCAAACCATAGTGAGAGTTTCAGTTTTAGGGGAGTGTTGTTCGGTTTTGCTACCATACTCATAGGCGAGTATACCTTAAACAGAAAAAATGTCAAACTTTTGTTTTTTTAAAGTCAGGACTTACGCAATTTTGATGATATGACGCTCCGTTAGCGGGTAAACTCTAAAGAACACAGACGTTTTCAGATCACAACCTAACAGGTTATGCTACAAAAGAGCCATCTGCGTAAGTCCTAAAAGTAAAAAATTAGTTTTGCTACATCGCTGTCTTCTACAAACTCTCTATGCACATTAGGAGTTACCCCGGAGCCGGGCGAGTTCGGCGCGGAGTGCTGCGGCTTCCGCCTCGGCTGCCTCGGCCCGCGCAGATGCCTGATCGGCGCGGGCGGTCTCCTGCTGGCGTGCGATCGCTTCTTGATCGGCACGCGCTTCAGCCGCCTCCTCAGGTGTCAGAACCCATTGCTGTGTGACAGGATTATACAGCCGTACATCGTCAAGATGCAGGTGGAAATCCAAACCGAGAACAGAAGAATGAACACTCCCATCCACAGACGCACGAATAGGCACATAAACGCCATCTACTAACGTAAAACCCATCAAGGGACTCGGCAAGTATAAACCCTCTATATCGCACAAGAAACACTCCGTTACCCCTAAATCGGCGTACAGCGACATCTTCTCTGTCAAGTCGTTCCTATAAGTCGTCTCACTCGCCATCTCCATCACGAAGTCAGGCGTTTTCCCCTCCTCCCAGACGAGATACGTCCGCCGACGCTTCCGTCCAATGCCGAAAGAGACGAGAGCCTCGGGCGCGACGACTTTCCGGGGATCGCCCTGAAGGTAATACATCAGTAGATCCCCAGAGACATACACTTCTGGATCCTCACGAAAAACTGCTCAAGCAACTGTAGAACCCGCGTCAGGACGCGTCTATGATCGTCACTTACTGCCATAGGTTTGCCATCCGTATCTGGATACAGTTGACTTGCTTGGGTCGGTGCGGAACCGAGGCTCTCCCGATTTTCATATATCGCCATCTGTGTCCTCCTTGTTGTTAGGCGGTGATACTCACAACGCCCCGTGCAGATTTAAAACTGCCCAGTCCCAAAACGGATAGAGAACGCCGTGGGTTTTTGAATTGCGTTGTGCCACCTGCAACGCCTTTGAAAAGGATACCACATTTGAGAAAAGAAATGCAATGCTTTTTGAAGATGATGGGTCCTTGTAAATCCTATGTCCAGTTCATGATAACGCCCAAGTATTCATCCTTGCGATCCGTCAATCCATCGTAGGCAGATTGTGCGGATACCTCTGGGTCAATCACATGCGTCAGTAATTCTTCCACCTTGAACTTGCCTTCACACATCAGTGAATACACCAAACGCGAATTGCGCTCAAGTGAATGTTTTGACTCACCAGAGTGCATCGTCGGGTAGACCCATTCATGCGCACTTCTGAGCGTAATCGCGCCTAAGCCAATACTGTGACTGTAGTTTAGAATTGGTGTTGCATCTGTGACGTACTCACCGCGCGGTGAACCCAATAAGATGACTTCTCCCTTGGTACCGGTCAATTGGTACGCCGTTTCAACGAGCCTCGGGTTTCCGATCGCTTCGACGGTGACTGCGGCTTTCTCGCCATTCGTCAATGCAAGAACGCGTTCTAGAGCATCTTCTTCGTCAGGATTAATCAGATGCTGGATACCACATTGACGGGCGATTTCAAGACGACGCGGCACGCGCTCGATACTGATGACTTTCATGCCTGCTAAATTGAACAGTTGGGATGCGGAGTTGCCGACCAGCCCCAAGCCGATAACCGCGACGGTATCCCCAAATTCGGCAGAAGATACCCGCAGCGAAGTCATTGCGACTGTTGCCATTCGTACGAAGGGAACCAGTTTCTCGTCTATGTCTAAAGGAGGTTTAAACCCCAAAAGCACTGCCTCAGTTTTGACGATAGAAGCGTGTGGACTATAGCAGAAAGCGAGGTCCCCGACGGCACATTTGGTGACGTTTTCACCGACTTTGAGAACTTCACCAATCGCTGTGTAGCCAGAGCCGTGTGGGAATCGCGTCCCACTTTCGAGTCCAGTATACCCTGCGCCTTCGGTGCCGGGACTAATCAAACTGTAGTGCGTTTTTAACAGGATTTGGTTCGGTGTAAGCGTCTCGTCAAGTTCAAAATCTTCCAGCGTCGCTGAACGTTTCGCTGGCATCACAATCCGTCTGCCTTTCATGCTGCGATGCTCCTTGTTGTATTTTTCCGATTATGGTATCATATTTTTAAATTTTAGACAATTCGTTTCAGATTTCGGTACAGAAACGCGTCGCGAGCGCGAAGAAACACGAAGCAAAAACACTCGCTCCTACAAAGCAGAACCCTATCCCTTAAGAAGGAGAGATTTTTGTATGAGACTCACACCAGAGCAGTGCGAAACCTACTGGACACAAGGCGTTCTGATCGTCAAAAATGCCTTGACTGACGAAGATCTGCAGCCAGTGATTGATGAGATTTCGGATTGGATTTCGGAACGCGCTCTTGCTTTAAAGCAGGAAGGTAAAATCGAAAACTTTTACGAAGACGAACCCTTCGACAAGCGGTTTGGAAAATTACTGGCACAGTCCAACGAGATGGTAAGCGGTTTGGACATTATGCATTACCGAGGCAAAGCCATCTTTGAATTTCTGAAGAACGACAACCTCTTAGATGTCATTGAAGGAATTGTGGGTCCTGAAATTACGTGCAATCCGATTCAGCATCTACGGGCAAAACCGCCCGTCCTAGACGGGAACGCGAGTTGGGCAGGCGGTGTGCCGTGGCACCAAGATGCTGGCGTCATGATGCCAGAGGCAGAGGGATCTACCATCGTCACATGTTGGCTTCCGTTGGGTGATAGCACAGTAGAGATGGGATGCCTTCAGGCATTACCGGGTATTACTGAGGAAAAGGGGTATCTGGTCCATCAGAAAGAGGGCGGGACGATGATCAAGCCAGAGTTAATGCCGGATGTCGAACCGCTCATGCTGGAATGTTATCGCGGTGACATTATTTTATTGAGTCGCTTTACACCGCATCGTTCAGAACCCAACACGTCCGACCGATGCCGCTGGTCATTGGATCTGCGCTATCAGACGACAGGACATCACACTGGACGGACAGCGCATCCCGATTTCATTGTGCGGAGTCAAAAAAATCCTGAAACTGTTTTGTCTGAACACCAAGAGTGGTGTGATATGTGGATAGATGCTTTTGAAAACCCACGCGGCTTTGCAGGACACAGGTCGGTATAGTTGTCAGTGATCAGCAATCAGCGGTTGGTAGAAAAAATGCAAGCGATTATTCTGTGCGGCGGTCTCGCTACGCGGCTCGGTGAGACAACGAAAACGCTCCCGAAGATTTTGCTGGAGATCGCTGGGAAAACAGTATTGGAATGGCAAACCCAATTGCTGACGGATGCAGGTGTTACTACGGTTATCCTCGCGTCGGGACACCTTCACGATACGCTTTACGAACGCGTAGGAGACACCTACGCCGGGATGCGCATTCGTTACGCCAAAGAGGAAAAGAGGCTTGGCACTGGTGGCGCGGTCCAGAATGCGATGAAGCAGATCGAGACATCACCCTTTTTTGTCCTAAATGGTGATATCTTGCTCGCGAACTTCTCACTGCGGGAAATGTTTCTCCGGTTTGACCAAGGAATGACAGGTGTGCTATTAAGCGTACATGTCCCCGACATCCGTCCCTATGGCGAGATTGTCTCGGACGGTGAGGGAAAAATTCAGGCGTTTCGTGAGAAACAGCCCACCTGTCGTGCTGGGTATATCAACGGTGGGATGTATCTTTTCGATCAAAGCATTGCCGAGGCATTTCCAAGCGACCAAGAAAATTTTTCTATGGAACGAGATGTTTTTCCATACGTATCCAAGCTCTATGCTTTAAAAACGGACACCGACTGGATCGATATCGGTGTTCCAGAACGGTTGACTTACGCGCGTGAAAATTTCCTACACCCCTAAAGCGAAGCCTGCAACATCGGCGCAGGGTTTTTGCTTGGGTGTTTCCCCCAGATATACGGAAAGAAACTTTATCCATCAAACCCACCGAACCGAACCGCAAGGTAAAATTAAAAACCTGTCCGTAAGACGACATAACTCCGATACCGTTCTGTATGTATTTCACCGGCTTTAACAGCCTCTTGGATAGCACAATCGGGTTCCGCAACGTGGGCACAATCGTTGTATTTGCAGGTGCCGAGATAAGGTTCCATTTCTGGGAAATAGTGCTCCAGGTTTTCCGTGTCAACACCCCACAACCCAACTTCCCGTATACCGGGCGTGTCAGCGACCTCGCCGCCGATATCTAAAGGAAAGAGTTCGACCAGAGTTGTTGTATGCCGTCCCTTCTGAGTCCTCATACCGACCTCACCAATACGCAAGTTTAAACTCGGTTGGAGTGCGTTTAGTAGGCTCGATTTGCCAACACCAGACGCGCCAACAATTACACTCAATTTATTCTTTAGCGCGTCTCGGAGTGCGTCCAGACTCTCAGGAACATTGATGCTGGTATAGATGACTTGATAACCCAATTTTTCATAAACGGCAAAGGTCGCGGCGAGCTCTGTTCGTTCAGCTTCATCCACTAAATCCATCTTGTTGAGACATACCACTGCCTCCATATCCCCTGCCTCTGCCAAGATAAGAAACCTATCCAGCGTCCGAAAATTAATGGGCGGCATAAGCGTAGCGACAACAGCTACGATTTGATGTGCATTCGCAACGATGACCTGTTCAATGTCCCCGTGTTTCCCAGCGTATTGCCGCGAGAACTTTGTCTGGCGAGGCAGAATATCTTCTATTATTCCCTCTTCCATATCAAGTTGCGTAAAGACGACCCAATCACCGACAGCAACTGGGTCGGCATACAGTCTGCGCCCGGTTTCAGAACGGTGTCTCCGTTTGAGTGTGCCACGGAGCGTGCATCGCAGGGTAATATCATCGTGTTGAACATCATAAAACCCTGTCCGTGCCCGGATGACTCTGCCTTGTTCGCGTGTAAGGATAGACCCCACCTCCCAATGATAACCATTTCTCAGATATAAGTTTTCATGGTTTCCAAAGCTACCTCAACATCTGCGTCGAAATTATCAAACTTGCACTCGCACGAGACGCGACCATCATAGCCCGCTTTTTGCAGTGCCGTGAAGAAATCAGTGAAATCGAAATCATCGTTTCCGGGATAGGAACGCTTAACGGGTTCCGCGATGTGAACATGCGCGAGCCACTCAGCCGCGTCGATGGTGTTTTGCATCGGTTCCTCTTCCTGATAGATGTGATAGAGATCTGCCAACGCCTTGATTCCCGGACGATTCACGCGTTTCGCCATAGCGAGCCCATCTGCAACGGTCCGAAGGATATTACCCTCTCGCCAACATATTGGTTCAATGACAATCGTCATGTTGTAGGCTTCGGCATGATCTGCCGCCATATCAAGGAACTCAGCAATTTGCGCCAATGCACGTTCGCGCGAATAGCCTTCCGCTATACTCCGTGAACCGCTGCTTCCGTAGACGATAACTTCACCACCAATTTCACTGCTTCTCCGACAAGCAGTCTCTACATACCGAGATAAACGCGGAAAATCGACAACGTCGCCTACGACACGCAGGTCACCCGGAATAAATCCCGAGTACGACTCCGGCTTTAATGGTGCCTTCGCGATCTGCTCACGGACTTTTTGGAATTCCATCTCATCCGCCTCGGGCATCAACCCCGGACGCACCCCTAATTCAATGTAGTCATATCCAACCTCTGCAAGCCGATTGACGTTCTCTAAACCCGTACAAACCCCAAATCTCATGCATTGGCTCCTTCTCACGTGTGTCCTTAAAGAATGGGAATAAATGAATGTAAAACACTTTCAACAACAACAATCAAGAGTGCTACGAAAAATGTGTTGAAAAAGCCGTTGAGTTCAAATCCACGAACGGTTTTATTGGCGATTCCGAGTAGGAAGGCGGTCGCAACAATGTAAGCCGGCACTCTTATAGCAGAAATGAGGAGTTTCGGGAAGCAGTCCAGACAGTTTAAGGCATGAACAATATCACTCACCGGGGGTGCCGTGAATAGGAGGGCTACCCCTTTGGGTAACGCCGGGTGTGTCATAATTCCTATGCCTATAACTTTAATAACTCCGAATCCGAGTGCGATGCCCGCAGCGGCTATCCAACTGTTGACTTTCACGGTCGGTAAAAAGTGGATGATACCGAAAACAGTAGCACTCAGGAGAATCAGATTTAAAAGATTTGAAAAAGGACTTTTTGCCGAGGGGGCAGCGTCCGCAACAAGGGGTGTGACAGGCCCTGATTGTGCGAGGAGCTCCTTGAGATAATTGATAGGGATCGCGAAATTGAGATTTTGTCCATCGTCCCTTGTCTCAAAAGCAATCCCTATAACCTCGCCCCTGCTGTTTAGGACTGCTCCGCCGCTGCTGCCTCGTGAAATTGGTGCCGTAAACTGTAGAACTGTGCCTCGAACGAGACGGGTTCCCTCGGTTCGAATGTTACTGATATTCCCTGTCGCAAATGTGCCTTCTAACCCACGCGGATTGCCGACAGTGTAGACCGTCTCGCCGATCTGAACACTATCACTATCGCCAAGTGGGAGCGAAGTGCCTTGAAGATTTGCAACTTTTATGATAGCGAGATCGCGCTCGGCATCAATTGCAGTCGTCCCTTCAATATCGAACGTCTCTTCTTCGCGTACCAACTTTACCGTGCCTTTTGTGGCCTCTTTGATGACGTGATAATTGGTTGCAATCAAACCCGCCCCGACGAAAAATCCACTCCCTTGCGAATTATTGGGTTGCATTTTCAAAAGGACAGTAGCGTTCAGAGCGTTCTCCGCAATCTGTTCGGGGGGCTGTGCATGCGCGACAACTATTCCATAGAATAGCAGAAACCCGAAAATTGTCAGCCTGTGCAACCGTTTTTTCTGATATGCCGTAATATGTTTCATAGTACCTCTCGTCCTATTTTCCAAATCGTCGTTTGCGTTGGCTATAAGCCCGCAAAGCACGGAGAAAGTCAATCTTCCGAAATGAGGGCCAGTACGTATCGCAGAAATAGAATTCCGAGTAAACACTCTGCCAAAGCAAAAACCCTGATAACCGCACCTCACCGCTGGTGCGAATGATTAATTCAGGATCTGGCAGGTTTGACGTGTAAAGATAGGGGGCAATCTTATCCACTGTGAGTTCGTCTGCAATTTGGTAGGCAGGCTTACCCCGCGCACTTTCGGTTTTGAGGTGTCCCCGAAACGCTTCAATAATTTCCTCTCGCCCCCCATAAGCGACTGCGACATTTAAGATAAACTTATCGTAGTGTTGCGTTGCTTCTTCCGCCTCCCGAATCGCTTCTTGCAGACTGGGGGGTAACAGGTCTATCTGCCCCATTGCACGTACTTTGATCCGGTTTGTATGGAGTCCCTCAATTGTGACGAGTTCCCGCATTTTCCTTTCAATCAGCCCGAGGATCCCCTCGACTTCATGTGCCGCGCGTTTGAAATTATCAAGCGAGAAAATCCAAATTGAGAAGATTTCAACGCCAAGTTCATCGCACCAATGGAGGACCTCTTCGAGTTTATTCGCACCCTCGCGGTGCCCTTTAATGACATCGTCAAGTCCACTGGCTTTCGCATACCGGCGATTTCCATCTAAAATTACACCGATGTGGCGTGGAATGTCCCACGCAGTGGCATCGGATTCCAAACGCCGCTGATAAGCATTGTAAAAAAATCTTTCAACTCGATTTTTAATAGAGTGGAATGGTTTCATATTCGTATCCTGAGTCGTTACAGATGCAATTGAGGCACAATCTGCAAGACCATATTGCATCATCTATTATAACACGGAAACGTTATTTAGAAAAGTCTCTAATCAACAGAGATTTTAAAGTTGACGTGCCGTAGAAAATGTGATAAATTTATTGTAAAGTATTCACAGATGGCGGTCAGTGTTTGTAGCGGTCGCTAAAATAATACATATCCATCCACCATCAAGCTTGCAGTATATCTATGTGCAAACTTTTAATCACCCACGCGCAGCCCGTAACGAAGTGGAGGGCGGTTCTACGGAAAGGTACTTCCTGCATCAACCCACCTCAACGAACCGCAAGGAATAATTAAAAAATTTGAAACTTCTGCTTCGCTCACATCATCACAAATCCCTGCCCACGGTGTCACACTCAAATCTATTCTTATTGCTGTTGTCCTCATACCGATTAACTGCTACTGGGTTATTGAGATGGAGGTTATTCGGTATTCAGGTCATCCTGTGACCATTTCCCTCTTTTTCAATGTGATCTTCAGCCTGTTCACAGTTATCGGTGTCAACTACCTATTGCGTCGGTTTGTCCCGAACTTGGCATTGGCACAAAGCGAGTTAGTCATTGTTTACCTAATGCTTTCCATCGCTTCGGGAATTACGGGTCACGATATGCTTGAGATTTTGGTGCCGATGTTAGGGCATGCATCCCGCTTTGCTACTCCAGAAAACGAATGGCAACAGTTGTTTGTCCCCTTCCTACCAAAGTGGCTCACCATTAGCGACCCGACCCTTCTACACGGTTATTATGAGGGTGAGCTACCCCTCTACACTGTTGAAACATTGCTCGGCTGGGCAACGCCCGTACTTTGGTGGACTGCCTTCATTACTGTGTTGATTTTCGGCATGCTTTGCATCAATATAATTGTTCGTAAACAATGGATCGAACACGAGAAATTAAGCTATCCGATCATACAACTCCCACTTCAATTGACAGAAACACCGCAGAATCGCCTCTTCCAGAACAAATTGATGTGGCTCGGATTTGGGATTGCTGGCGCGCTTGCACTGTGGAATGGTGTTAACTTTCTGTATCCGATTTTACCTGAACTACGGACACGCGTACGCAGCTTTCAAATTTTTACGGAGAGTCCTTGGAACGCCATGGGAAGAATTCCGTTTTCACTCTACCCGTTTGCAATCGGGCTCGGTTTCTTTATTCCCCTTGACCTTTCGTTTTCGTGCTGGTTCTTCTTCTGGTATTGGCGATTTATGCGGGTTCTCGGTGCCGCCTTAGGACTGCGTAGTCTACCCCGTTTCCCTTACATGAATGAGCAAGCCGCAGGAGGTTACCTCGCGCTGTGCGTTTTGGCAATTTGGGCAAGTCGCAGACACCTATTGCATGTAGCGCAAACCGTTGTGGGACTAAATACCCAACAGGGTAATACTGTCATCAGTGCTTCAGGGCGCGAAACGCAGGAACCGATGTCTTATCGCGGGGCGACGCTCGGTCTTATCGCGGTAATGGTATTCCTCGTGCTTTTCTGTTACTACGGGGGCGCTGAACTTTGGGTGATGTTCGTATTTTTTGTCATCTATTACATGATTTCGATTGCCATAACCCGGATGCGCGCCGAACTGGGTACACCTGTGCATGATCTGCACTATTCTGGTCCCGATGAAATTCTGACTCGGACTGTTGGAACACGCCGATTGGGGAGAGACAACCTCATTATGTTCTCTATGTTCTGGTTTATTAACCGTGCACACCGGAGTCATCCAATGCCGCACCAGTTAGAAGGTTTCAAGATCGTAGAACGGACGAATATGACGATGAATCGCATCATTTTCGCTTTAACCCTTGCGACTATTCTGGGTTCGTTGGCAGGATTTTGGGCATTAATTGATCGAGGTTATCGACTCGGCATGGAGGTGCGTGCCTATTGGCCCTCTTTGAGTGCCTTCGGGATAGAACCGTATCGGCGCCTTGCACGGTGGATGCAAGCTCCAGAGGCAACGCTCATACCTGAAAGTGGATTTATGGGTATCGGGTTTCTGCTGACAACAGTGCTGATGTTCTTTCGGATGCGATTCGTTTGGTGGCCATTTCACCCCGCAGGGTTCGCTATCTCTACGAGTTGGGGTATGCATGTTACGTGGAGCTGCCTTTTCATGAGTTGGTTAATTAAATGGCTTATTCTTCAGTATGGCGGTGTCATTCGACATCGTAAGATAGCACCCTTTTTCTTAGGGTTAATCTTAGGGGAATTTACAGTTGGGAGTCTCTGGACAATCTTAGGAATTATCGCGGGTATTCCGACTTACGGATTTTGGGTATAGCAGGATTCTTAATGTTCCTTGCGATTGGGTCAGGACGGTTAACAAATTGACGCTCCATCCCATATATCTGAAGAAACACTCAAGCAAAAATCCTTCCATTCCGTTTCAGGTTATGCGTTTTTCAATTGTCGTCTGGTCGCGAACCTATTGCTAAATTCAGCGGTAATAGAAGCAATGTTAGACTAAACAGAAGCGTCCATTGCCATTCCCATTTGAGGCGCACCATTCCTAAAAGTTGCCCCACAGGTTCGACATAGAGTGTTGCCAAATGGAAAGCGATAATGACAAGTGAAATAATGATGAGACGGGAGTTCGCGAACACCCTTTGAACGAGCGGTTCCCATGGGTAGCGTAAAGCCTGCCAGCATGTAGCCAGTTGTGTGAAAATAAGCGTAGTACACGCCGCCGTCCGCGCGATTGCGATATCCGGAGCATTTGGATTCCCGACATCTCCAACCGAAAGAACATCCCTCATTAATGTCGAAACACCGAATACGTCGGATAATGCAGGCGAACGCCACAAGATAAAGAAGAACGGAATGATTGTCATCAAACTAATAGTCACGGCACGGCAAACGATGTCCACGCTTGTCATCTTGAAAATGAAACGCGATCCCGAAAACAGCGTTGGACGGTGATGTTTTTCATCAGCAAATATCCGTTCCGTACCTATAACGAATGAGGGTAATAGCGTCAGGAGAAATTGGGTCCAAACTATCTGTGTTAACGTCAACGGCATAGGCATCTTATAGAGATAGTGTAGGACCGTCCCAAAGGTCAGGGTGAGGAGTAGCGAGAGTGTACAAGAGAAGTTCCACCGTAGAAAACCGGCGGCGTTATGATACGCCTCACGAGCATGAAGTAACACATCTCTTACAGATTGGAACCCCTGTTTGTTAATAAGTCCATCGGCGGCGGCTTGCACAACATGTGAGGCATCGGCTCTATTCGCAAGAGTAATATCCGCAACGGTCATTGCCCGGAGGTCTTCCCTACTTTGACCCAGAAAGCCGATTGCATGTCCTTGACGTTTTAAACTGAGGACGATATTTCGACGTTGATGCCACGTTGGTTGCGAATAAGCAATCCACTTTGCTGTTTCACTATCGAGTTGTTCACGCGAGACACTGTCAAGTTCCTCCCTCGACACCACGGCTTTCCGGTTGTGGATAAGCCCAAGATCCTTCGCAAGATCAACTGTCTCTTGTTCCTCATTTTCAGTGATGAGGATAATTTTAAGCCCAGTATCAAGGCTGGACTTCAGGATTGCCTTTGTCCGTTCATCATTGTTGGCAGAAAAACTGATAAACCCTAAAAAGATAGGATTGTATTCCATTTCCTGCGGTTTCAGGATAACATCAGAGGAGTGAAAGGCTACGCCATAGACCTGCGCTTTCGTACCCATTAGATAGTCTATAACCTCATGATATATCTCGTATCTGTCGTCTGATAAGGGTGTAGCTTCGCCATTAATGAGTACATAACCGCAAGTGTCAAGTACTGTTCGAGCATCTCCAAAGATGATATTAAGATAATCCTCTGGTGCTGACTCGAATACTTGCATTTGATAAGGATAGTTACGCGTGAAGGGATAGGTGTTCACTAACGGAAGTCGAGCCTTCACACTTTCCAGTTGGTAGCCGAGTTTTTTCACATCCTTTTGGATGGCGAGCTGGGGGGACAGCTCCATCTCGGCAGACATGGAAACCTCTGAAGTTGACGGTGTGTCAAAGAGGTCGGTACCGCCCGCACTCTGCCTATCAGAAGTACCGAGTCCTGCTGTAAACACCAAGTGTGGGGCACCCTGTGGAATTTTTCCACCGGGTGACATTGTCTCAATAGCCTTTTGCCGATCGGCAGGAGTTAACTCCTTGAGAGAATTTAACCACGCGTCCCATGTTTTACCATCAACGAGTTGTTCATCAACAAAAAGGCTTGAAATTGTTAGTGAGCGTGTGGTGGACAGTCCATTTTCATTCGCAAAAAAAGTGGTAATGCGACTCAGTTTTTCAAGGCCACGTGAATTTCGTAGCACAACCCCTTTTTCCAACAATCTTTGGGCGTGTTTAGAAAAGAATAAACGGAGCAGTTGAATTACATCTTGCGGAGCAGATGCGATAACAAATAGCAACCCTAAATGGATTAGAGATTGCCAGTCGGTAGCATGATTCTGATATTCAAACCACCACGCGATGGCGACAGCCACACCGCCCACAACCATACCTATAACTTTTATACTGGTGTATAAACCCCTTGTTTCACTTTCAGCACGGGTATTCATGACAAGTGTTGGACGTGCATTTGGACGTTGTCTCCATATTTCTAACTGCCGCCCTGTCTGCACAACAATTGCAAGCCCATGTCCGGCTACAACGTATGTCCCGCCGAACGCCATGTTTTTTTGTTTTTGAGGCGGTAAAGCACTATCTTGAATATCCACTCCGACCTTTTGCACAGGTTCTTCGGTACCAAAGAGCACTGACTCGTCAATCATAAGACCTTCCGATTCAATGATCCTGGCATCAGCAGGCACATAGTCCCCTGCGCTGAAAGGAAGTAGGTCTCCAGGCACGATGTCCTCCGGCGCGCATTCATCTAATTTTCCTTGTCGAATAACCTTGATACTATGCCCCATAAGCCTATTATGGTGGCTATCACAGCTGTGAATGCGGTATTCCATCATGTATGCGGACGCGGCATGAATAACCAAAACTGCTCCGACAATGCTTACTGCATGGAGCGTAACGCTACTCGTACCGTCGACTAAGGAAGCACCAAGGATAACTGTCCCGACTAACAAAACAATTACACGCCACGTGAGCAATGATTTCAGAAACGCTTTAAAAGGAAACGCGTCTTCCTCTGGGGACATCTCGTTCTTACCGTGCCGTGCTTTCGCCCTCTGAAGGGCTTCGGCACTCAGTCCCTGCTCCATGTTGGAGTCGAATTTATTCAGGATTGATGCAATGTTTTCCGCATGAAAATTTGACATTTTTTAATTATTCCTTGCGGTTAAACAACGTGGGTGTTTTTGCTTGGGTATTTCCTCTAGAACTTGACATGCCTTTCTTATATCCGTTCTCCATTTCATTACGAACTACGCACTTTGTTCTATAGACCTGAGGTTTCCCGCAAACGCTAAAAAATGGTTGCTCCGTGAGCATCCGGCTTTAAAATTTTAATATCCGCCGCAATCTGGTGCTTTTTAAATGCAACTTGCATCTTCTCAGAAACTTGTTCTGTGTGCTCCAGACAATAGGCTGCGACAGTCGGTCCTGCTCCGCTCAACGCGACGCTCAGTGCTCCAGCGGTGGTAGCAGCTTCTGCCACATCATCAAAACCTGGAATCAGTGAAGCCCGGTAAGGTTGATGCAACCTATCCTTCATTGCAACACGCAACATTTCAAATTGCCTCGTGGCAATGCTGGCGATTAGCAGTGTGCTTCGGCTTGTATTGTAGATTGCATCTGCAAAGCCCACTGATGTTGGTAGCACCCCTCGTGCTTGTTCTGTTGACAGTGGGAAATCGGGAATTGCCAGTACAATCGAAAGGAGGGACGGACACTCTAATCGAACAGTATGAACCTGAGCATCCTCCTGTGCTGAAACGACGAGTCCACCATACAATGAGGCGGCGACGTTATCGGGATGCCCTTCCAGTTCTGTCGCAAAATTGAGGAGTTCTGGATTAGAAAATGGAGTACCGCAGAGTGCGTTTGCAGTGAGCAATCCGCCAAGAATGGCAGTTCCACTGCCGCCGAGACCACGAATTGCAGGTATTCCATTTTCTATCTGCAATTTAAAGCCTTTCGGACGTTCCGCGCCACTCTGGTGGAAAACAAGTTCCGCCGCTTGAAACGCGACATGCTCCGGCGTACTTGGTATTTTATCAGCATCTACGCCACTTACAGAAAGACTGTCGGTTTCAGAAAGTTCTAACGTGACTGTGCTATAGAGTTGGAGAGCGAGCCCTAACACGTCGAATCCGGGTCCCAAATTCGTTGTGCTTGCCGGGATCCGCGCGGTAACTTTTCGGTCAAAAGTAGGAGGCATTTTTAATTATACCTTGCGGAGGAACACTGGACCTTTCGAGTTTGACGTGCATTCCTCATATCTTAAAGAAACACCACGGCATTCATACCGTTGATTTACGCGCATTCAGCGTTGATTCGCAAAAACCCTGCGCCGATGTTGCAGGCTATGGTTTTTCAATCTTCAGTTTTCGGTTAAGAGGGTTCTGGTAACAATCATAGGTTTTTAGCGACCTTTCACTGAAACCCACAACTGACAACCCATAAGAGATAACTATTGGCTACAACTTCGAGATTGCAGTTTCCATTCTGCCTAATGCCTCTTGGATATTATCTAACGAATTGGCATACGAAAGACGGAGGTACCCATCACCATATTTGCCGAAAGAGGTACCAGGCAATAAGGCGACATCTGCTGCCTCCATGAGATAATCAGCGAGTGCTTCACATGAAATCGGCAGTTGTGTAACATTGGGAAATACATAGAAGGCACCGAGCGGTTTGATGCAGCTGACACCTTCAATTGCATTCAGTCCATCTACAATTGCGTCACGTCGTTTCTGAAATTCTGAAACCATCTGAGTAACAGAGGCTTGCTGCCCCGTCAATGCCTCTATCCCAGCGAGTTGTGTGAAGGTAGCAGTACAGGAATTGGAGTTAATAGTTAACTGCGTGATTTTATCGGCAATCGCTTGCGGCGCGATACCGTAGCCTAACCGCCAGCCTGTCATTGCATAGGTTTTAGAATGCCCTTCGATCAGGATTGTGCGTTCCTTCATACCGGGCAGACTGAGGACGCTGTGGTGTTTACCTTCATAGAGAATACGTGAATAGACTTCGTCTGTCAAGACATAAAAGTTGTGTTTCTGTGCGAGTTCGGCGATTGCTTCAAGGTCTTCAGTGGTTAGCGTACCACCTGTAGGATTCTGGGGTGAGTTGAGAATCAGCAATTTCGTCCGATCAGAGATCGCGGCTTCAAGATCTTCAAGCCGGAATCGGAAATCTACCTCCTCGCGAAGGGGTAGCGGTACGGCTTTTCCGCCGATGAAGTCGATAACAGATTCGTAAACGGGGAAACCCGGTTCGGGATAAATTACCTCATCACCATCATCGATTAACGCTAAAATAGTGAAGAAAATAATAGGTTTCGCTCCGGGTGTCACGGTGACTTCGTCAGGGTGTATGGTAACACCCCGCGTCTCTGTTATATGTTCTGCGACGACTTCGCGAAATTCCGGTACACCGGCAGATGGGCAGTAACCGGTATGTCCGTCCTTCATTGCTTTGTACGCCGCCTCAATAATATTAATGGGTGTTGGAAAATCCGGCTGTCCTATTTCCAAGTGGATGATGTCTTTGCCCTGTGCCTCTAACTGTTTGGCTTTAGCTAAGACCTCAAATGCGGATTCCGTGCCTAATCGACTCATCCGCGTTGCGAATGTGGATACTTCCAAAATTATACCTCCGCGTATTGGCTATCGGCTGTCGGCTGTCAGTAATCGTCGTAGATCCTGCGAACGTTTTCATCTGTCACAAGGGTCACTAACTGAGGGCTGAAATCCGACCGCTGACGGCTATTCTGCTTGCATTATAGCTCCGGTGGAACTCGCTACCCACACGTTTTTTCCGTCAAGCACAAAAACTTTGACTAATTTTTCTTTGGAATCTTCAAGTTCCCAAGTGTAGCCACCATCACTGGTACGTAGGATGGCACCAACTCCAAAGTCGCCACCAACAGCCCAACCGTTTTTCTCATCTGCGAACCCAACACTTCGTAGTGTCTCTTCTGTGCCGCTGACTTGATCTTTCCATGATTCGCCGCCGTCAGCGGTATGAAGAATTACACCATTTTCACCAACAGCCCAGCCCATTGACGCATCAAGGAAAAAGATGTCTTCAAGGATATCCTCTCTATTGGTCGACTGTGTGACCCAGGTCTGTGCACCATCAGTCGTTTTCTGAATCAAGGCATGTTGCCCTTGCGTACTGGGACTCACGCGGACCCCGGCAACCCATCCGGTTTGTTCGTCAAGAAATTGGATGGCGTTGTACATATTTGCGTCATCATCGCCAACCGCACCGAGTTGTCCACCTTGAAGAATTTTCCATGAGCGCCCGCCATTTTTCGTAGAAAGGATGGTGTCACTTTCTCCTACTGCATACCCGACCTCTTTATCAACAAAATAGATGCCTTTAAGTCCGTTTCCAACCTTGCTGGTTTGCATTTCCCAGTCTCTACCGTTATCGGTACCGACAATTGTGCCGTTCGCGCCGACAGCCCAACCATGTTTATCGTCAAGGAAGTACACTTCGGCTAAATCCGCAGGGATTTTGATTTCCGATTTTTGCCATGATTTACCACCATCCATAGTATATCCGATAAAGCCGGGATTTTCAAAGTCTTCAAATGACGCAGCACCGACTACCCAGCCGGTACTCTGCCCTGTAAAAGCGATTGACATGTAATCCCGAACTTCTGGATCACGTTCTTGTAAAACGCTCCAATTTCCTAACGCCGGTAGAACGGTCCCCAAAATGCCGAGGGTCGCGAGTAGCATTATTCCGATCAGTAGGCGTGACTCAAGCCTATTCATTGTGATTGTATCTCCTTTATTCGTAAAGATGTATATTAACAGCAGATTCTTTTAGATGCAGCTTGCAAATCTCCCAAAAACCTACCATCATAAAGCTGGTGTAGCTTAGCAAGCCAATGACCTGCCAATAAAATTATAATATAACCCTGAACTGAAAATTAGTCAATAAATTTTTCCTAAGCATCCGAGGGACTGGAACGTTGAAAGCAATAGGGAGTCTACGTAGGAAAACTAAAACTCTGTACCGCTGCGAGGATGCGTCTTAATGTCATACACCCCTACTTCGCAACAATTAAAGTTCCAGTCTTAAAACTCTCTCCCACCTGAAGTTGATAGACGTAAACACCGCTTTCCACAATTTCACCGGCTTCGTCGCGTCCATCCCAAATTAGCTCCGTTTCACCGGGTAGTGCAGTTAAAGTCTTCACAAGCATTCCGTCAATGTCAAATATGAGTACTGTGAATTCCCCTGAAGTCTCTTCAAGTGCGCGCGCAGGGAAGACAATCCGATTGAAATCCTCGTCAGGCGAAAGTGGTGTAAAAGGATTCGGATAGGGTTTATCAAAAATACGAAGTTTCTTTTTAACAGGTGCCGACGCGTTATCCTCCTCGTCAATGGCGATGACAGCATAAGTAAAACTGCCTATAGACAATGGACGATCATCAATAAACCTATATTCCGTTTTTACCTCGCTTATCCTGCCATTAGCAAGTGGCTCAGGTTCACCGGATCCCGATCCAAATAAGACCTGATATGCTCTCACGTCACGACTGACGCTCGGTTTCCATAAGACTTCGACCCCATCGCTTGAAGGAACGATGCTAAGCATCGTCGGCGGTTCCGGTGCGGCAGTATCCGGTGATACATTTACTGTTTGTATCGGTGAACGCTCCGATTGCAAGTGCCGCGTCTTGTAAGCGGTGATTTGATAGGTATGGTTTCCCGGAGGGACGTTTACGTCGCGAAACGTGGTTGACGATCGATTTTCAACCTGAATAGTAGAATCGTCCTTATCCCTGTAGATGAGGTAACCGTTGACATCTGGATCCGTTGATTTCTGCCAGCGAAGGGTCACATCGTTTTCTCCGGTTTTATCGGCTTCAGCGGTGAAGCCGATAACTGGAGCAGGCGGCACATTCGGAATAACCTGTAAGGTAAAATCGTCGTTGTTAAGTTTTCCATCTGCCTGCCCTGGTCGGATGAATTCACCGATAGGACTGTCTTGAAGGTTGCGAAGACGCGCTCTGAAAACTGCGTCTGGAATAAGCGTATTCGGTGTCTGACATTCAAAAGTAATTTCATAGAGCGAGTTCTGAAAATCAACGATAACATCTGCAAGTTCAACGCGCAGCACACTGCCTCCTGAGACGACAGCCCTTGCTACAATTTGGTTGCCATCACGCAAGATACCTCTGAAAAAGGAGGTTTGGGTCAGAAATCCCCGTGGCATCGTGATTTCAATCGTTTTAATTTCCTCACCCGGCTCCGCCAGAGATCGGTCAATTACAAGCGTCACGAGCAAGGGGACGGTTGAACTCGCAGGAACAACGCCTTCCTTTTGCCCGGCGACGTTAATCTCTCCAACAGAGGTAACTGCTCCATAACTATTAGCGGAAACCAAGAGTAGACTACTGATAAGTATCAAAGCAATGGATATGTTTTTCATTTTTTAATTATACCTTGCGGTTCGGTCAGAGGGATTAATACCTTGACCTTTATTTTCGTAGACCTGAAAAAATACCCAAGCAAGGGGAAATTGAAGAAACGCCCAAGCAAAAACCCCTATCAAAAACACCCTGCGCCGTCGTTGCAGGCTATGGATTTGGGTCTAACGCAAATCTCGCTACTGACTGCTAGCAACCGACAATCGACAACTATTAAAGCAACAGATTAAGGGAAAATCGCTGTGTTATATTGTCCTGTAAATTTCCACTTAGCAGTTGAAACCCATAATCGAGTTGGAGGGTAGTACCACTGATTGGAAGTTTGGCACTTCCACCGAAACTCAGGGTTGTTGCCGAACTCCCTCCACTTTTCACGCCATAACCGCCGCGAACAGCGATGGAACTATTCAACCAGATTTCCATTCCTGTGCGTATATAAATTTCGCCATTGCGAGACGCGACCTCAAGACTTCCCAGGCTACCTCTCAACAAGTTGCTGACTGCCGCGCCCTGTGCGCTCATCTCTGCGATAGAGGCAAGTCTGTATGCCAAACCAGCACGGACGTTTAACGGCACCGAATCTGTCTGCGTGTCAGATATGCTCATATCTGCGGGGAGTAGGTTCTCTACGGATGCACCAAGACTCAGACTCTGGAAAGGTTTTACAATCACGCCGAGATCGAAAGAAACGGCTGAACTGGAGGTCCTGACGAAATATGGATTCTCTGCGATGAATTCGTTTGTCTCATCAAAAGCGGTACGGAAGAGTTTCAGATTTCCCCCGATTGCGAATTGTTTGAAAAGAGCATTTCCATAAGAGAGGCGCAACGTCTGTTCACTATAAATTTCAGAATCTTCTGCTAAGCCCCCAAAACCTGCCCCTATTGACCCTATTCTTCCAAGCGAGATAACACCACTGATGGCATTATAGGTAATGAGCCCATTAAAGCGTTGTGCGTGCGTAGCACCGAGATGGACCTTATCAATATAACCCAACCCTGCGGCGTTGTAATCTGCGGCGTTACTATCATCGGCGAGTGCGACGAACGCTCCGCCTAAACCTAACGGTCTCGCGCCCACACCAATATTATTGAATGTCGCAGCGGCAACAGCTGGAAAAAGCAACACGATGAGAAGAATTAGACAGAATATATACTTCAATCTATTATTTCCTTTATAGTGATATACGTATCAACTCAATGGAATTCGGGGTTACAAACCCCTCCCACTTTAGTTTAGTCCACCTGTCATCGGTACAAAACGGACAGGGATAATCTCAGTGGTTTCGAGAGATTGTACTGAATTCTCATCAGTTTGAAGTCCTTTTCGAATTAAAAGGAGATTTTGTTCAGAACCACCGACAGGAATCACCAGCCTACCGCCCGGCTTGAGTTGCTGAATGAGTCGCTCCGGTACGTCGGTAGGTGCTGCCGCGACAAGCACGGCATCATAAGGGGCGTGTTCCTCCCAACCGTAATATCCATCCCCCATTTTGAGATGAATATTTCGATAGTTGAGTGCCTCTAATCGCGCTTTTGCCCTTTTGACTAGTCCGGGTATAATCTCAAGAGAATAAACATCTCTCGCCAATTCTGCCAGTACTGCAGCTTGATAGCCACAACCCGTTCCGATCTCAAGGACTCTTGAAGTTGGGGTGAGCCCCAGCAAATCTGTCATCAGCGCAACGATATACGGCTGCGAGATCGTTTGGTCACAATCGATCGGCAACGCCCCATCCTGATACGCCACATTGAGGTATTGCGGTTTTACAAACAGGTGCCGCTCTACCTTTCGCATAACAGCAAGCACTTGAGGATTGTGGATACCACGCGCTTCAATCTGGTTCCGAACCATTTTGCGACGTAGTGTCTTGTAGTTCCTGGCGAAGAGCATTTTTTCGTAGTAGTCAGTAGTCAGTTTTCAGAGAGCGAGGTTTTTTATCTAAGCGTTTCCTCACCAGCGGGGTTAAACACTCTATTTCACAAACAGGATACAAATGTGATATTAGTTACCTACACTTATATGATAAGGCATGAGAAGAAATAACCGATGCTTTCTGATTGTGTTTAGGAGTCTCGCGGTGGTGCTCAAACCACCGTATCGTGCCATAAACTGCAGCGGCGATTCAGTTCCCACACCCCTACCCTCCACGCGCAAGTCAGTGGAGGCTTGCGGGATGACGTTTTCAACGGAATTCGGAGTTACAAATCCCTCCCACAACGAACCTAACGGAAGTCCAACGTTGTTGAGTAGTTGTGACATCCATGTTTTCTTCGGGAATTCGACTATTCCGACCGACTCTTTTTCCAATCCTGCGCGTTCTCGCGCGATTGCGATTGCGAGACTTAAACCGCCTAACTCATCTACAAGTCCATTTTCCTTTGCCTGTCTACCTGACCAGATACGTCCTCGTCCGAGTCTATCTACATCCTCGATCGTTAACTCGGTTCGCCCAAGAGCAACTTTTTCAATAAAATCGTCATAAATTTCTTTAATCTGTTTCCGTACAATTTCTTTTTCATCAAGCGGATAGTCTCCGTAATCGGTGTAAAAATCGGCATGTTCGCCCCGTTTGAGAATCTCCTTATGGATGCCGAGTTTCTCATAAAGCCCCTTGAAACTATACTTGCCGCCAACAACACCGATAGACCCCGTAATCGTTCCGGGTTCAGCAACGATTGCATCGGCGGGAGCCGCGATGTAATAGCCTCCTGATGCCGCCACATCACCCATTGACACCACGAGTGGTTTAACCTCTTTGAGTTGTACTAATTCACGCCATATAGTGTCAGCGGCGACAACGAGCCCGCCACCGCTGTCAATTCGCAAGACGACGGCTTTTATAGAATCGTCGTCTTTTACCGCCTTGACACTACGTGCGATTGTGTCCGCGCCCATCACCTGAGTGCCCATAAACGGATCGACGAAACTATCCCCCGTCAACATCAATCCTTCAGCCTTAATGATTGCAACTTTCGGTTCTGGCACCTGCCAATCTTGCGCGTACAATCCACTTCGGACGTATTCACTAAGTGACACCAAATCGGTTTTGGTATCAGTCAGTTCGGTCACGACATCATGCAATTCATCTTCATAGACGAGTCTGTCCACCAGTTCAACGGCAAAGGCTTGACGTGCTGTGTAAGGTCCCTTGTCGATACGTTTTTTGACGCTTTCGCGCGTCCATCCACGCCCTTCTGCGATTGCCTCTACAAGTTGTTCGTACAGGTCATCCAAAATAATGTTTTGGATCTCGCGGTGTGCTTCGGACATCTCGCGCCGAGTGAATGCCTCGGATGCGGACTTGTACTTACCGAGATGCTCAAGATCCGCCCTAATGCCGAGCATGTCTAACGCACCCTTGTAGAAGGAACGCTCTGTGCGTATACCAATTAACCGGACCTCAGCAGACGGATGGATCAGGATACCTTCGCATGTGGACGCGACGATATAGTCGCCGGTGGAACAATTAGAGAGATAGCAAAGAACAACACGTCCGGATTCTCTAAAATCCAAGATGGCATCCGACATCTCTTGAAGCTGCGCGATACCGTAACCGCTCCCGTCAATACGGACAAGAACCCCAGCGACATTTTCATCCCATTTTGCGACAGGTAGGACCTGTTTGAGAGAGCGCATCGGTAGGTCGAGGAACGACCTACGGCGAGGCAGTGGTTTGGTTCTCGGAGTGTTGGAAAAATGAAAATAGCCGACACCCGACTGTGGTTCGCGATTGTTGTCAAAAGCGTTGCCCGATCCAAATCCCCAATTTCCGATATTCACACCGAAACGGATATCAAAACTCAGATCGTTATTTATAGTGCCGCGGAGCATGAATTCACGAATCGGGCGGACCTCCAAGGCATAGTGGAGGTCTACACCCGCAATCCCTTGAGTTTTCTGCATGTCAATTGAGAGTGTTGTGCGCCATGTGCCTGGACGGAGTGCCAACCCTAAACCATAGGTGCGTCCGAGTTTTTCTCCAAGCAATTTAGGACGATTGAGATCGCGTGCCGCCGCGCCAATTGAGAAATAACGTCGTCGATACATTAAACCCATGGAGAGCGAACGGAATCTGTTGTATCCCTTATCGTCCGAATTCATCCAGCTGTAACTGGTTCCCCAGTAGAGCGCGTTTCCGAGATGATAGCCACCCGAAAATGTATAGCGTGTGAAGTCGGTATCGGCATCGGCGGTGCCGAATTCTATACCGAAACCCGCACCCGGGACAGCAAGGAAGAAAGCGTCATCGCCTGCCCAATCGCTTTGATATGTTCGGAGGTAGTATAGGTTTAGACCCTGTCCTGCGGCAAGTCCGGATGGATTAAAGAAGGTGGCGAGGGCATCATCGCTCATAGCGATGGAACTTGAAGGCAAGTGGGTGCGCGCCTTTGGCGGTGCGGCGGCACAAAGCGTGCTTATCCCACAGATGAATGCTGCAGAGATAACACTTTTACCAATACGCTCTAAATGCTGGGAAAATAAAGATGGAACCATTTTTAGACTATAGGTCTTTGCGCCGTATTCCAAGCGCAAGCCTATAGAGGCTTGCGGGACAATGTTTCAGACGGATTTCTGGTGAATTCCAACGGGGTTCAGCGCAAGCGCGCTCAATTCCTAAGGGATGCCCTACTTGCCGTATGAACCTATACTATAGAATACCACAAAAACATGGAGATTGCAATAGGAACACTAAGACCTATGAACGTCGGGCATATTGCGGGAACAATTCGTCATGAATGTCGCTACATTGCTGGAGATGGGTTTGTCGCTCCGCGTCCGCAGTGTCAACCATTTTTGGGAAATACATCCCTGCGCCCGTCTCAATTTTATATCCGCCTGCTGAATGGACGCTCAAATACTGGTGAAGCGTCTCCAAATCGGGCTCGGTTGTGCAATGTTGCGTGCAATTCATCGTGAACATCCGTCGCCGGGTCCCACCGCCAAATGCCGCGTGATAGGTGTCGTGGTTGAAAATCACGACATCGCCGGGTGTGCTCTCCAATGCGATGCTGGTCGGAAAATCACGCGGCGGTATACCGTATAATGCCTCTGATTGATTTGGGTCAATCTTTCCTGCTCTGACAAAGTGTGCTGGGTTTTGACTGCCGGGAATGATGCGCAAGCATCCGGTGTCTTTTGTCAAAGGATCGAGGTAAAACGCTACCTTACAAGCGAAGAGGCGTCCCCACCCACCATCAGGATGCCAACCCGTATCACCGCTGTAATAGTTCCCGTCCCCCCCAGCGTAGTTGAAGTCTTCACCGAGTACACCACCGATGAGTCCTTTAACTCGTTCATCATCAAGGAGGGTACAGAGTCGAGACCGATGCTCAATTGGACCGCCGAACATTGTACGGCTCGTCCCATCGTGATCTTTACCGCCTCCAAATTCCTGAATCGATATCTCAAACTCTTCGATGATCCATTCCATCTCGCTCGGTGAAAACATGCCTGGTATTGCGAGATAGCCAAACGTATTGAAAAAATTCACTTGATGTTCTGTCAGTTTCATTTTTTAAACTATTAGCTCCTGGGCTGTGCTCCATTACATTACGCACAGGTTTTTGGTTAATTCCGAGATGCATTCAGATCGGGAACGGTTTTTAAGAATAAGGTTTATCTGGCTACTCCCACCGTGCCCAGACGTTTGGTGTAACATATCCTTCGTCAGTGTACGGATCTTTACCAGCGACGGTAACAACACCGCGATAATTCCGCTGTCCCTTCCAGCCTAACCACGATGCCGTTGAACAGTAGTGGCTCACCAGAATACGGCGGAATGCATCGCTTCGATTCTTTTTCGAGCGGTGCAAAAGGTAACCGTTAAAAAAGAGAACGCTACCGGCTGACATTTCAATCGGGATTTCGTGGGTGTCATCAAAACCAGAGGCTTCGTGACAACTGTCGAATTCATGACGTTTGTTGTGTGGGAAACGGTCATAAATTACACCGGAGCGATGGCTATCTGGTAAAACCCAGAGACAACCATTTTCAACCCTGGCATCATCCAATGTAATCCATACGCCGAGCAGTGATCGGTCACGCGTCGGAATGGGGTGTTCGTCCTGATGCCATGGGTTACCCGTATGTCCCGGGACCTTACTCAACATCATCGACTGCATACATTTCACACCACCATCCCAAAACGGGATGTGTGCCCCAACAATCACCCGGAGGACTTCACAGATCTTTGGATGTTCAACGTAACGTCGAACCAAGGGGCTAAAAACATGCGGTTCACCGACACACATGATTCTATCCAAAACTTCCATTTCGCTTGCCGTTTCCGGCATCGGTGGGATCGCCTCACACGGGTAATCCCCACGAAAGACTTTTAGCATTTCTGCTTTCAGGTCATTGCACTCTTCGAGTGTAATAACATCTGGAAGCAGTAAATATCCATCATTGATGTATGATTTTGCCCAAAGATTGGACTGCTCTTGTACCATCTTTTTAATCTACCTTCGGATAAGTAATAGAGTCAATAATTTCCGTCCCAACTCGCTGATAGAAACCGATAACTATTCTGCCCGGATAATACGCCATGTTTCCGCTTCACTCGCGAAAATCAACGTCAATTTGCCGGACATCTGTTCAACTTGACCGTTCGCTTTCGGGGCATATTGCAACGTATAGCCACCCGTTACAATCGCCGTATCGTCGGCTATGTTCGGATGGATGTCAATATCGGTCAGTGTCATGTCAATCTGATGATAAACATCAAAAAACTGGGATGCCTTTGTTTTAACGTCTTGGTATGTGCGCCCATTCGAGAGATACGCCTCTGAAAAACAGGACATAACCTTCGTCAGGTCTGCCATGTCGTATCCGAGTTCATATCGGTTTAAGACGTTCTGAATAATCTCTTTGATCGTCGGTTCGGTTTGAGATTTACCGTTTTGTGTCTCTGTTGCTACAGGATGCGCCATTGATTCCGGCGGGATTCCTTGTGCAATCTGCTTAAGTGTATGCACTTCCGGGGCGGCATATCCCCAAACCTCCAACTCCATAACTCGCGCGATGCCGTCCACTGCATACACCGGTCGCCTTCCCGCCATGTGTTGGTAATTGAAAACCGTATCATTTGAGGAAACAGGGACGAGCCGGACTTTGCTTGCAATCAGGCGTTGGCGAACCTCATGAATCCGTTTCCCCTTGGTATTATCTCGCGCTGTATACTGTTTGTCTTTCGTATCACCTGACGGAATAAGCCCCCAACCGGTGCCGTGCCAATACTCAATTCGATAGTCTTTTAACCCGAATTGCGGAGCTGGATATTTCTCGGAGTTGATCGTCCACATAACAATTTTACGAATATCGACCGGTTTCGCAAGCGTCACAGATACATAAGGACGCTTGTTCAGATCGGAAGTGCGGAGATGTTCTAAACTGCTTCCCCATCCACTGCCCTCATCCCACGTCTCGGAATTGGTATCCCCATCGATTACCTCTCCTGCGCGATGGTTTGGAACGGATTGTGAAGCATTCGCGATTGCCCCATTTCGGCTCAATGCGAAATTGATAAGTGGTGGTGGGGGTTGTAAAAGATGTTCCTGCAAAATTTGCGATTTACAACCCATCACTGAAAGCAAAAGCATCAGGCATAGAACACATATACGAAGCATCGTTAACCTCCTTTTCGTTTCACCGTAACACTGCCAAGCGTCCGAGCGTCTGTGTTGTCTGGTCTCCGGTGACAGCGCGTATCCTGAAAAAATAGACACCATTGGCAAGCAATATACCGTCAGCATCTCGAGCATCCCACATAAACTCGTTGTAGCCCTCGTTCCCGGAAGCCCCTTTCAAGACATTTACAACCCGTCCAGATGTGGCGTAAATAGTGATAGAAACTTCATCTGCATCCAACGACAACTGATAGGTAAACGTTGTTTTTTCTTTTAAAGGATTCGGGTAGTTGTGAACATCCGAAACTCGGAACGGGGTTTCCTCTGGTGAGAAGCCCTCGTCGTGTTTCTGGAGCGTCATATAATCGAAACTCGTTAACCAAGCGACTTCTGCGTTTAAAGCACTCAGCAACTCCGCTTCAATCGTCCGATGCGAATATCCGAAAAGTGGGATAAACTCCTCAATCCCTTTGATATGTGGTTGTATGGACTTCGAGAATTCTACCGCGCTCGTTAACTTAGCACGGATTGCCTCTTCTGTACCTGGCTCATAACCGAGTGCTATTGCTTCTACTAACTTGGCTCGACTTTCAAAGAACAGGACCCACAACTCCATCAAGTGGATAGCATCGCGTAAATCCTCTGTCGCTTCCAGATCAAAGGGTTCTGCGATCTCACTTGCTACCCGTATCTCGTTTGCAGATTGCTGTTGCGGTGCCAAAAGTGCTGTGAACCGATCCACAGCGAGTTTCGCAATGTCCAGTTCCGGGATAGCCAACGTATCTTCAACAGCCCGTGGTCCGATCAATGTCCAGAATCGCGTTGCGAGTCCTGCGGATCCGCTACCGTATGTGCCACCTACGGTCAAGGATCCCGCATAATCCGTGAAATAACTTGCCATGTTCCATCCGTTTACCCGCAAGGCGTTCAGAATGCGTGGCGCGGCCTCGGTGCCGTATCGGGCTATCAACTCATTTCGCAGGAGTTGATAATGGTCAAGGTTGATGTCCCAATTGAGACTTGCACTGACAAGACGGTCGAGGTATCCCAACCCTTGTATTGCGCCTTGGACGGTAAATCCACCGAGTCCAACGACCTCGGGATTATTGGCAAGTTGCCGAACACCTTGTACAAAGAGATCGCTCTCGAGCATCCAAAACGGCATGACCTCTTCCACTTCATGCGAAAGGACTATAAAGCGATGCCCGATTTCCCCGAGTGCCCTGACTTGTGGGATAGGTAAGCCGGCACTCGCGACGGGTTCACCATCTGCACCCCACTTTCGTGAGAAAATAGTCCCTTTCGGCAACTGTTGTGCGTAAATGCCTGCGGCATCTTTGAGCCAACTGCTGTCATACCCAGAGATATAAAATTTGAAGTCCGGACGCACCTCTCGTGCGGCGTTAATAATCGTAAAGTAGACCTGCCAAAGTTTTGCTTGTCCCTGTTCTGTCCTATCACCACAATCAGGACAATCGCATGCGCGCGTCTCGTGCCCCCAGGAACGTAGATGAAAACCGGCAAGCGCAGGATAGGTGCGCACGATCGCTTGCGTCAGCTCCCTCGCGAGCGTATGAAACGCGGGTTTAGACCAACAGAACGGGCGATAAGACACTTCGTTCCGAGAAGCCCCGTAAAGCACTCTCGGTCCAAGGACATCGGGACGCTGTTGAATCAGTGCCTCTGTCGGTTCACCAGTCACATACATGAAAAGATAAGCATCAATGCCACGCCGTTCGAGCGCATTAAACCGATTTTGTAGTGTTGCGATGCGTTCCCGTCGCTGTCCTATCGGCTCATCTTGCAGAACTTCAAACGCAGGCGTGTCAACATATTTAAACGCCGTTCCGAACCCATCTTCAATACCCGTGCCTGTCCAAACGCCTTCGCCGCCACTCATGTTGATACGGTGGCGTGCGAGCCAATCCGGATCCTCTATCTCTAACACAGCACGCACGGGATAAAATGGGGACGAGGTCTCGTTCATGAACGGCACGAGCAGGGCTTGCGCTTTGGCAACCGGCAACTCTGGATGTACGGGTTTCAAACCCGTCAATGCCGTAATACAGTTTTCAATGAAGGCATACGCGCCATAAACCACCCCGCGCTCGGTGTGCGCTGTCACAACAATGATGATCTCTGTACCGACCTCTACTGTTTTGATACGATAGCCTTCGTCTCCAAGTTCTTCTGCCAATGTCAGTTCCACATTCGCCTGTAATCCTGCAATCGTTGGATTCGATCTTGGGGTGCCAAGCACAATAACCGTTTGTGTTTCCGTTTGTTGGCGATTGGTCCGAATGTCGAGTTTGGCACCTGTGAATTGTTGAATAAAGGATTGGATTTCGGCGGCTGCGAACTGTTCCTGTTCCGAGGCGTTCGCTCCGACCTGAAGTGTTGCTCTCGGTGCACCGGAGACCGCAATCGGAATTTGATCGCTCCTCACTGGCAGGACGAACGCGACAATACAGAAGATAGCCGTCAGCGTATTGGCTATCAGCCATCGGCTTTCAGTTTTCAGCTTTTGGTTGGAAGATTGGAAGGTTGGAAGATTAGGGGGCATTTCTCCTTCCATTCTTCCATCCCTCCATCCCAGTCTCTTGCTGACTGCGACGCAAGCCGCGTGTGGGAGACCTGCGGGATAATGCTGACTGCTGACTGCTATTCCCGCCGATAGCCATTTAGTGAAGATGTTCACCCTCAAGTCCCTGAAAGAAATAGATAACGCAAAAGGTCAAGACGAATCCGATGACAAAAAGCATTTTGGCAAAGCGACTCAGGTTTCCTGTCTTCTCAACGGTATAGTTACCACGAAACCCATCCATCACGACGTGTAAGAGGGTACCGACAGCGAATGCTGTGAGGTAGTTTGTCAATTCGCCGAAAGCCCCGCGGAGTAGCTGCTCCCCCAGTGCCGCTCCAATAACCGGTCCAAGTATGAGTGGTGTCAGTTGGAGCAGTGTTTTCCTAAAATTTTGATTCCGGAGGAGCGCAACAGCGATAAGTATTCCGACCGGTAGGCGATGGATGAGTATGCCGAATGCGAGTGCGCCGCCAAGTATATCTTCTCTCGCGGCGATAACCAAATTAAGTCCATCTGTCAGTGAGTGAAGTGAGAGTCCGAGAACGGTTAAGTTGATGCCCCATCTCTTGTCTGTATTGTTTGTATGCCTTCCCGTGTCCCGACGTTGATGTGTCGTGAGATATTCTATGCCTGAAATTAGGAAAAATCCACCCCACATCACAAGGATTGTGATGTAACCTACTTCGGTGAAAAGGTGCATCATCATAATCAAGACGATGCCGAGTACTGCCCCCGCTGTCAATCCAAAAATATGTCCGAAATGTTTTTGTTGCCCCCGCGAAACAAAAGCGATTCCCGCCCCGAGTGGAACCGTTACCACTGCAATTGCCAGATAGAATATAAGCATAGTGTAACTATAGCAGAATTTGGATCGTAATGCAATTTTTTAATTTTACCTTGCGGTTCGGTCAGGTGAGTTAGAGAATAAATTAAAAATCCACTTTCAAATTGCTGACAGGATTTATTTTTTTTCTTGACGCTTTTGCACATTAATGTTAGTATTAATCCTCCCGACAAACAAAGAAACGCGAACCAAGCCCGAGCGGGTATTATATTCACAATTTGTTACAAAGGACGCATAAAAATGTTAGACAAAATTTTTGATGTTATCGTTGGATGCATGCTTAATCGAGATTTAGACAAGGAAATTGGCACCCGACGGAGCTTATTGAACGGTAAAATATTACAGATCCCTTCAAAAATCTTAGACAGAGTCATTGATTTTATGATGAGCACTCGGTATTCTTACTACTTGAAGATGCAAAGTAATATGCTTGAAGGGGGTCTTGTTGAGATGCCCTCAAATATCTTTGATTGGAAAGCACTCGAGCGCGCCAGTAGCTACCTACGTGTCTATATGGAAGAATGCCACGAGGAGTTCAAGGAAGAATATGTCGGAAATTTTCTTGATGAAGATTTTAAAGAATGGTTCCGTCATTTTCATATTGAACGTCCGGCACGTAAAGCGGCGAAAAAATCTGTTTCTGAGGCGTTACTCTCGGACGATTTGCCGAGGGTTTGAAGTTAGAGTTTTAAGATGCCGGGAATCCGGCATCTCATCATAAGTCCGTCCGTTTAGTTTCCTTCCGGTTTTTGATTTGCGTTTGCCGCCCCACTGCTTAAAGAAAAACGGTGTTTTTGCATCCTCGCACTGGTCACGGATGTCAATAACCCATTTCTTTTGCATTTCGCGGGCGCCGGGACCGGACTCACCGCCCACGATGACCCAGTCTATTCCCTCCAACGTCAAATTTGGGAGAGCACCAAGTAGCGGTTCAAGTGAGAGAAATTTGATCTGCGCACTGGTTTG
>JAAXHD010000154.1:0-11156 GCA_012271015.1 Candidatus Poribacteria bacterium
CTATCAAAATCGAATAGATGCCTGAACAACCAAAGGATAAAATGAATTGGCATGTTTCTTGCTAAGAATTATAATAGTAGGTCGCTTGTGAAAGCTATGGATACACACCACATATCAGTTTTATGTGATAAAGTGATTGATTTTCTCAATCCAAAATCGGAGGGTGTTTATATCGATGGCACTGTCGGATTAGGGGGACATAGTGCTGCTATTTTAGAGGCTTCCGCACCGAATGGACGTGTGATCGGAATTGATTTAGATGTTGAGGCTCTTACTATTGCGAAAAATAGATTACACACCTTTGGGGAACGTTATTCTCTTATCAACGGTAATTTTGCTGAGATGGATGCCTTACTGGACACCAAACACTCGGTTCATGCCGTAGACGGTATCCTGCTTGACTTAGGGGTGTCTTCCCTACAATTGGACGCACCACACCGTGGTTTCAGTTTTAATCATACTGGTCCGTTAGATATGCGGATGAATAGCAGTCAGCAATTAGCAGTCAGCAATCAGCAAGAGTGGCTATCAACCATCAGTGATCAGCAGCCAGCGAAAGACACGAACGTAACCGAGGGACCTCCGTTATCAGACACCTCTCTACTGAAGGTTTCCGACAGCCGACAGCCGACAGTTACTCTTACAGCGATGCAGGTAGTCAACGACAGTCCAATAGATGTTCTGGTTGATATTTTCAAACGGTATGGCGAAGAGCGATTCGCGAAACGGATTGCCCATCGGATTATACAGACGAGACGAGAAACACCGATAACAACGACAACGCAACTCGCAGAGATTGTCAAGCGAACCGTCCCTGCGGGCGTATCCAAGATCCATCCTGCGACTCGTGTATTTCAGGCACTTCGCATTCATATCAACGCCGAATTGGAAAATCTTGAGATGGGTTTGGACGTGGCGATACAACTTTTGGAACCGGGCGGTTGTCTGTGCGTCATCACGTTTCATTCACTTGAAGATAGAATAGTCAAACACCGCTTCCAGACATGCGCACGGGCATGCGTTTGTCCGCCGAAAACGCCCATCTGTATTTGTGATCATACCGCCTCTGTGGAAATTCTCACGAAGCGTCCTATATTACCAGACGCGGTTGAAGTTCAACAAAACCCGCGAGCGCGGAGTGCTAAATTGCGCGTCGCTCGCAAATTGTAGGGCAAGATGCGTTTACTCCCATCCTATGGAAAAAAATGATTTTCTAACTATTAAATCCGGTCATCGTTCCCTGTACAAGCCTATAGAGGCTTGCAGGACGATATTTCACGATGATTTTTGGGTAAGCTCATTCGTCTTTGCAAAAGTAGATGGATTTTACAATTATAATGTATCTTAAACACAGTATCCAACGTTTAGAAAAGAGAGCGTTTGCCATCTAAATACATACGCGTGGAAAAGTTGTAAAAGGACGTAGAACTGAAGATAGTGTCCGCCCTCCAACTCCGTTTAGGGAGTTGAACAAATGCAAACATTACATAATAGTCATTCAACACGCATTACGAATATAGAAGACCCAAAACCGAAAAAGAGATTTCCGTTCGCGTATATTGTTCTGGTGCTATCTTTCTGTACCTTCGCTGGCAGTATCTGGTTCTCATCTTACGCCAAGAAGGTTGCTTTGCAACGCCAGCCTACTTACGAGAGACAGAAGCGTCAAGTTCAGGATGAAATCCATCGACTTGAATTGAAAGAATCAACTCTAACGGGTGTGCAAAGGGTTCGGCAAATTGCGACTGAACTCGGAATGGTTGAACCCACTGAAGCCTCGCAGGTAATCTGGGATAAATAGTTTAAGCTTTCACGGTTAAGACACCATTTTTGCTCTATTGGAAGGCGTTCAAATCCACATTAATTGGACAGGAAAACATGAAAAACAATTCGCATTTATCTATTCGTCGACTGGTTTTCGTGCTTATTATACTGCAGGTGGGTTTCCTGTTATTAGTTGGTAAACTGTTCAAAGTACAGATCTCCAGCGATGCCGAACATCAGGGACCAACTGGTCACCCTTGGAACTCTCCGCGCACAGCCGCAATAAAACGAGGCAAAATTTTGGACAGACATGGGAATGTTTTAGCCCTAAGTCGTCACAGCCTCTCTGTCTATGCTGATCCGATGTATATGAAGACCGATCCGAGTGAAGCAGCGCGCAGACTCTCCCCGATTTTAGATATTCCCGAATCTGAGCTGCTTACCCAACTTCGCCGCAAGGATAAGCGATTTGTATGGCTCAAAAAGGATATGGATTACGCGTTGCTTGACGACATTCGAGCAATTGAGAAAGATATCCGTGGCATAAAGCACGAGGTCGAACAGCAACGTAGCTATCCGAAAGGGAAACTCGCCGCCCAAGTCATTGGACATATAAACGATCAAAATATGGGTGAGGGAATTGAGTATCAGTACAACAATTATCTCTTGAGCGCGAGGGAGCGACAAGCGGAGCGGCGGGCAGAAGCCGCCCGTAATGAACCCATAAACCTGCTAACCAACGGTGACTCTACTGACGACTATGGGTATAGTGTCGTTTTGACGCTTGACGAATATATTCAGTACGTCGCCGAGAAGGAATTAGCAACAGCATGCCGAAAATGGAACGCCCAAGGGGGTACAGTCATCGTCCTGGCATCAAAAACGGCAGAGATATTAGCACTTGCAAGCTACCCATCTTACGATTTGAATCATTACACGTTCGGGAGCGAGCAAGCAAAGAGGAATCTTGGTGTTTGGTTTGCGTATGAACCCGGTTCGATTTTTAAAATCGTTGCATCTTCCGCTGTCCTGAACGAGGGCATTATGAGCCCCGAGTCAACGGTTTTTTGCGAGAATGGACGATACCGCCTCTCAAATGGTAGAATCATCCGCGACGTATCGGGAAAAGGATGGCTTACCTTAGAACAAGTTCTCCACAAATCCAGTAATATCGGTATGATTAAAGTTGTGAAGGAATTGGGATATGAGAACTTCAGCACTTACATTGAAAAGTATGGCTTTGGGAGACCAACCGGTGTAGATCTGCCCTACGAACACAATGGAAGTCTTTATGCCGTAAAGTATTGGGATACGCATTCCCTTGGTGCCGTGCCCTTCGGACAAGGAATTATGGTGACACCTCTCCAGATGGTAAGCGCGTTAAACGTCCTTGCGAACGGCGGAAAACTTCTCCGTCCGCACATTACCCGGGAGATTCGGGACAATAGCGGGAAGGTGATTAAAAAGAAATACCCCATTGAAGTCCGACAGGTAATCCGTCCGATAGTAGCGAAACAGATGACAGAGATACTTGTTGGTGTAGTTGAAGATGGTAGTGGCAGGCGGGCCCGCGTTGAAGGATATCGTGTGGCAGGAAAAACAGGAACAGCCCAAAAAGCTGAAAAACATGGCAGAGGCTACGCAGGAAAAGAGATCATGTCCTTTATGGGGTTCCTACCCGCTGAGAATCCTATGGTATCAATACTCGTTATGCTTGATGAACCGAGAGGAGCACGTTTCAGTGGACAAATCGCTGGACCTCTTTTTCAGCAAGTCGCTGCCCAAACAATGCAATACTTGAAACAAACCGAGTTCTTCGGACCTGAACCTCAAAAGTCCTCCGACTTTTCACCTGTTGTGACAACACAATCACCGACGCTGAAAGGAGAGGGGCTGTGAAGCTTCATGAACTGCTCCGCGGACTTAACATTACCACAAGTTCTGGATCGCTGGATATTGATATTACTGGTGTTGTCTGTGACAATCGGAAAGTCGAAGTTGGTAATGCTTTTGTCTGTTATCAAGGCATCAACGTGGATATCCACGACTTCATTCCAGGGGCACTTCAAAAAGGAGCAGTAGTTGTCATTGGTGAAAAACCGATAACAACTATAGAGACACAAGGAAAGTTTCCGATTACCTATGTGCAAGTCCCCTGCGGACGCCGAGCGATGTCCTTGATTGCCGCCAATTGGCACGGAAATCCTGCACAACGTCTTAAACTCATTGGTATTACAGGCACTAACGGTAAAACTTCAACGGCACACCTCATACATGCCATACTCAAGGCAAGTGGACGGAAAACAGCACTCATTGGAACAGTCGGACACCAGTACACGAACGCCCAAGGCGAAGAAGAAATACTCCCCGCTTCTCTCACAACTCCCGATGCGTTCGCACTTCACACTCTTTTCAAGCAGTTTACCGAAGACGACGTAGAATACGTTACGATGGAGACCTCCTCACAAGGGTTAGCACTGCAGCGATTGGCAGGGCTTACCTTCGATACCGCTGTTTTTACCAATTTCACTCAGGACCATCTTGATTACCATCAAACGATGGAAGCATATTTAAAGGCGAAACTGATGTTGTTCGAGCAACTCGATAAGGAAGGCGTTGCAATCTTGAACAGCGACTTACCGGTAGCAGAGCGCATTGCCGACGCTTGCAAGGTTTCGGGGTTACAAACCCCTCCTACAATGTACGGACTTGGTGAAAAAGCGGATATACATGCCGAAGATATCAATTTCTCTTATAATCGATTGGCGTTTACAGCGGTTACGCCAGACGGACGAATCCCCACTAAGTTACGGCTCCTCGGAGAATACAACCTTTACAACGCCCTTGCCGCCATTGCTGTTGGACTCCGTTACGATTGTCCGATCTCAGCAATTCAGGAGGGACTTGCCGCTACCGTAGTTCCCGGTCGGTTTGAACTTATTGACCGAGGACAGGACTTCGCTGTCATCGTTGACTATGCCCATACACCCGACGGCTTAGAAAATGTGCTGACTGCCGCCAAGCGCGTTGCCGAACGTAATTTGATTTGTGTTTTCGGATGCGGCGGCGATAGGGATAACGGAAAGCGTCCTAAGATGGGAAATATTTCCGCCCAAATTGCGGATTATAGCCTGATTACTTCTGACAATCCGCGCACCGAAGACCCTGATGAAATCATCGCGCAAATTGTGTCAAATTTACCACATGACACCAAGTATATGTGTATTCCAGAGAGACGCGACGCTATCCACCACGCAATCGCGATGGCAAAATCCGGTGATGTTGTCGTAATAGCGGGTAAAGGACACGAGGATTATCAGGAAATTAATGGCAAAAAATTTCCATTTGACGATAGGATCGTGGCTTCAGATTTTTTAAACGATTATGTTTGAGCGAGGTTTCCGTTGTCAACCTCGATCTAAAATTGATTAAAAAACCCGCTTTAGGATCCGAAGGGTTTCTTAATGATTCAAAATCTGCAAGGACGAAGGACGCAGCAGCTCATACTCAATAGTTTAAAAATCTCATATCAGGTTGCTGGAGACGGTGATGTCGTTCTCCTCCTGCATGGCTGGGGCGGGGAAGCTGCAAGTTTTCAACCGGTTTTTGATTGGCTCGCACAATCTCATAAAGTCTACGCACTTGATTTGCCGGGGTTCGGTAAGAGTCAGATTCCACCTATCGCGTGGAATACCTCCGACTATGCGCAGTTCGTTATAGCGTTTCTGGAAAAGTTTCGCATTCCGAAGGCTCACTTCATCGGTCACTCCTTTGGCGGTAGAATTTCTATTATCGTCTCAGCGGAACACCCTGAAAAAGTCGATAAACTTATCTTGGTTGACAGCGCAGGCATCAAACCGCGTCGAACCCTAAAATACCATCTTCGCGTAGGTTTGGCGAAAATCGGTAAATTGCTTCGTCGATACGGGAAATATGGTGTTCTCGTTGCAGACGCGATGTCTGCACGTGCCGGTTCCAAAGACTATCAGAATGCTGGAGATATGCGCGGCACACTTGTTAAAGTCGTGAATCAAGACCTGCGCTCGCTCTTACCTCGGATAACCGCTTCAACACTGTTAATCTGGGGTGAAGACGACAAGGATACACCCGTGTCTTTCGGACAAATTATGGAAAAAGAAATACCCGACGCAGGATTAGTTGTCCTAAAGGAAGCGGGACATTTTTCCTACCTTGATCAGTTCCCGCAGTTTTGCCGAATTGTCGCAAGCTTTCTAAACTATTAACTCTGAGCACCGTTCCATGGTGGTTTTTGGTAAAGTCAGAAACCTTTGAACCCCAGAGCGGGTTGGAATTCAATGAATAACTATGGTAGATTTTAGAATTACCTTTACATCACACATCGGCAAGAAGAAGTCGCGATCGGGAGATCGCTCCTACACAAGAAATACACAAAGGTCAATATATTTTTAGCATTCACCATAAAAAAATGGAAACGATGAGTACTGTATTTTTTTATTTTCTGACGCTAACCTGTTTGGTAAGGGCTGTCGTCAGGACCACACGCGGGCTCCATATACTCCAACTCGATGGCTATAAGACGGGTCGGTACCTGAAGTGGATGGGTCAGCACCTGAAGAATTGTTTTGAAATTAAAGAGATTCTTGTTATTGGCGGGATTCTCATCCTGACGGCGTTCTACCCCCACTATAACGATACGTGGCTGTTTCCAGTGCTGTGCTTGGCTTGGGGAGGATTTCAAATCTACATGAGCACGCAAGGGAAAAAGGTTGAAGCAAAAAAGCCGCTCGTTTACACGGCACGAGCGAAACGGGTATTTGGGCTCTCAATCTGCTTGCTTCTTGGCATCGCGACAACACTTGTGCTAATAACAAAGACCAGTGTTTTTGCTGGGGTGTTTCCTCAATGGCGAATCGCAATCTTCCTCTTTAGCGAAGTAACCGTCATTAATCTAACAATTGCTAATCTCCTTATCTATCCGTTGGAACGTACCATAAATGGAGCGTATCTTCTCTCAGCAAAAAAACGAATCAAGACGCTCCAGCCCAGAGTTATCGGGATTACAGGAAGTTACGGCAAGACGAGTACCAAATATATTCTACATCAGATTTTGTCCCAAAAATTTAACACGTTGATGACACCCGATAGTTACAATACACCAATGGGCATTTGTAAGGTCATCCGTGGGGACCTTACCGCCGAACATGAAATATTCATCGTTGAAATGGGGGCTTACAAACGCGGCGACATCCGAGAGTTGTGCAACTTAGCATCCCCCCAAATCGGTATTCTCACAGCCGTTGGACCTCAGCACTTAGAACGATTCAAAAGCATTGAGAATATTGCCAAAACGAAATATGAATTGATTGAGTCGCTCCCATCGGGCGGACTCGCAGTCTTCAATTGCGACAATGAAATCTGCGCTGGACTTGCCGATAAACGGGAACATGATGGGAACCCAGTACGCCGGTATGCGACAGAACCCTTTCCTGTAACCTCGGCTTCCGAGCGTGCTGAGTTAACTGCCACGAACATTCAACATACCGACGCAGGTCTCGCTTTCACAATACACACATCTATCGGGACAGCAGAAATTCGGACACAACTCTTAGGCAGACATAACGTATCCAACATTCTCGCTGCAACGGCAGTTGCAATAGAGTGTGGAATGACACTTGAAGAAATTCGGGTAGCAATCGCTAACATTGCCCCCGTACCACACCGCTTGCAATTGACCTCCAGTAAAGGCAGCGTAACCATCATTGACGACAGTTTCAACTCGAATCCGGTCGGCGCGAAAGCGGCACTTGAAGTCCTCACCGAGATCCAAGGCGGTAAAAAGGTGTTAGTGACCCCTGGGATGGTAGAACTTGGCGAAAGGGAATACGAAGAAAATAAGCGTCTCGGAGAATACGCAGCCGATGTCTGTGATTTGGTCATTTTAGTGGGACCCAAGCGGACTATCTCGATTTTAGACGGTTTGAAGGCCGCCCAATATCCAAACCAGCAAATCATTGTCGCACTCAACCTCGAAGAAGTCAAACAACATTTAGCAACACACGTGCAAGCCGGCGATGTTGTCCTTTTTGAAAACGACCTCCCGGACAGCTATAACGAGGAAAGAGTTGCCTCGTAACATCGGCTTCCAGACTTTGCTCTGTAACCGTGTCGTCAAAGTTTTCCGAATTACCAGCCCGGCAATTGGAGCGGAGGCAAAAACAGAAAATGTCAAAATACAATGTAGCCCTTATATTTGGTGGATGCACACCTGAACATGAAGTCTCAATCGTAACAGCACACCAAGTTTGCATCGCTTTGCAAGACTTTAGTGACGGATCAGGGGGGCATCAGGTTATTCCTATTTATGTCACGAAAGATGGCGAGTGGTTAACCGGCGATGCGCTTCGTGATTTGTCCACCTTTACCGATGGAAATTTGCCACATCCATCCGATTTCGACAAAGTCAGCGTTGAATTTCATCCGAACCCGCAATTTGTTGTTACCGCAAAACATTGGCTTGGTCAGAACGTCAGGAAAAGAACCGTTCTGCCGGTAGATGTTGTCTTCCCATCAATACACGGCATGCATGGCGAAGATGGAACGCTTCAAGGGTTACTTGAACTTATGAACCTGCCTTACGTTGGTGCGCGAGTCGTTGGTTCCGCTGTTGGCATGGATAAAATCATGATGAAGGCGATTCTCAGCGAAAATGAACTGCCAGTACTTCCCTATTTATGTTGGAGCCATCATGACGGGGAGACGCGCCGTGAGGAACTCATCGAAAAGGTGGAAGCATCGCTTTCTTATCCACTTTTTGTTAAGCCTGCAATGAGCGGCTCGAGTATCGGGGTCAGCCACGTTAAAAATCAGGATGAACTTTGCGCTGCTGCGGAAGTTGCGGGACATTATTCACGCAGAATTCTCGTCGAAAAAGCGGTTGAGAATCCTCTCGAAATCAATTGTGCTGTAATGGGGATGGATGATCCAATCGCCTCCGTCTGCGAGCAACCTGTGACACAAGCAAACTTTCTTAGCTTCGACGATAAATACATCCATCAGAATGGAGAATCATCAGGAATGGCAGGGGCAGACAGGAAAATTCCTGCACCCATTTCAGAAGAATTGACGTTACATATACAACATCTTGCGACACATACTTTTCGGGTCTTAGATTGTGCTGGTGTCGCGCGTATCGATTTTCTCGTAGATGCAAACGAGAAGGTTTATGTGAATGAAATCAACACCATTCCCGGATCATATAGTTACTACTTGTGGACGCACCAAGGCATTGAGTTTCCGCAACTTGTATCGGATCTCATCGATTTAGCGTTTACGGCACATGCAGAGAAAAATGCGTTAACCTATACATATACGACGAACCTCCTAAGCCAAGCAGGTGCGAGTCTTGCCAAATTGAAGAAGGGTGATAAGTTAGGTCTTTAAATTATAGACTCTCTAACTATGCTCTATTACATTCCGCACAGGTTCTCGCCAAGACCAAACAGAGCCTTTACCGTGATCGCGTCTTTGAAAAAACCGTTGCGGAACACAGTGAAGCAACGAGAGTTTAGCCCTAATTAAAAAAATGTTTTACCATCTGCTATATGAGAATCTCGTTGACGTTTTTTCGCCATTCAACATCTTTCGCTACATCAGTATTCGAGCGATTTATGCAACCGTAACATCGCTGATTATAGCACTTGTCTTGGGACCGTTTATGATAAATCGTCTCAAACAACTTCGGATTGGCGAGCACATACGCGAAGAGGGACCAAGAGATCACCAGAGCAAAGCAGGGACTCCAACAATGGGCGGCGTGCTTATTATCGTTTCCGTCCTGATATCGGTAGTGTTCTGGTCACGTTTGGATCAACCCTACATCTACTTGATGATTCTAACAACGCTCTGGTTCGGTGGACTCGGATTCTTAGATGATTACAGCAAATTGGTAAGACAACAGTCCTTAGGACTCCGAGGTTGGCATAAGATTGGACTTCAAACAGTAGGAGCATTAGTGATTGCAACTTATCTTTATCAGTGGGGTCCTGCACACACTGGAGATCTAACAACACGGACATCGTTGGCGATTCCTTTTTTCAAAGATGTGCATCCTAATTTAGGGGTCCTGTTTATACCCTTTGCAACATTCATCATCGTTGGGACCTCTAATGCCGTTAATCTTACGGATGGGATGGATGGATTAGCAATTGGGTGTACCCTGTTTGTTGCGGGAACCTTAGGCATAGTCGGGTACATGACAAGTCACAGTGAGATTGCCGCGTACCTGAACATTTTTCATCTACCAGTGGGTGGAGAAGTCACAACAGTTTTCTGTGCAGCGTTAGTCGGAGCGGGTTTGGGATTTTTATGGTATAATGGGCATCCTGCGCAAGTCTTTATGGGAGACACTGGATCGCTGGCACTCGGTGCTACACTTGGAACGGTGGCAGTGCTTATAAAGCAGGAATTTCTACTCCTGATAGTCGGTGCCATTTTCGTTGCTGAAGTATTATCGGTTATCATCCAAGTTTGGTCATTCCGTACATTTGGCAAACGTGTATTCAAAATGTCTCCTATCCACTACCACTTCCTGCTCTCAGGGTGGAAGGAATCCAAAGTTGTCATCCGATTTTGGATTGTCGGACTTATTTTGGTATTAATAGCCTTAAGCACACTGAAACTTCGGTGAGGAATAGCGGTCAGTCGTCCGTGTGGCAGTTGCGGGTGTTTACTGCCACAAGTGAGCACCTGAGAGCCGATGGCTGACCCCCCACGACTATGATACAATTACAAGGAAAGCGGGTTACAGTTTTTGGCTTGAATCGAAGCGGGATCGCTGCGGCGAAATTATTACATTCGCGGGGTGCCGTTGTTACGCTTACAGACACGCGTTCTCGTGAAGCCCTCTCAGCAGAAATTGCTGCGATCAATGAGACCTCAGAACCGGGCAAAGCGCAAACCGCTAACAGCAGGAATTTGAACACTTGCAATCCGTATCGAACATATTTTAGTGGACATCCTTTGGAATGCATTACAGATGCAGATTTTATAGTGGTTTCCCCAGGTGTACCGCTTGATATTCCGATTTTGTGTGAAGCGCGGTCGAGAAACCTCTCAATTCTTGGAGAATTAGAGGTCGCCGCGAGCGTATGTCCGGCAACCATTGTCGCTATCACTGGTACGAAAGGTAAATCAACAACGACACTACTCACGGCTGCTATACTAAAAGCCGGCGGTAGATTCCCAAACGTTCGCATTGCTGGCAATATCGGCGTGCCATTGGCAACGGAGGTTCAAAACCTTACACGTCGAGATATAGTTGTCGTTGAAGCAAGTAGTTTTCAGTTGGAAAGCACCGAGACCTTTCACCCGAAGGTGAGCGTCGTGCTTAATTTGTCTCGCGACCACTTGGA
>JAAXHD010000154.1:11212-12177 GCA_012271015.1 Candidatus Poribacteria bacterium
CCAGGAGCACACAATGTACAGAATGTCCTCGCCGCTATCGCTGTAGGACAGATTTTTGGTATAACAGGGGCAGAAATCCGCGAAGCACTTCAACGCTTCGATCGGTCACACCCCGCTTTATCCCATGCTTTTGAGTTGGTGCGGACCTTAGAAGGGATACGATTCATAAACGATTCAAAAGCGACAAACGTGGCGGCGGTCAAAGCCGCTCTTGAATCGTTAGTAGACTCTCAAATTTTACTAATAATGGGAGGATACGACAAAGGTAATGATTACACACCGTTGCGCGAAATCGTTCAAACTCAGGTTAAAAGCGCAGTAATGCTCGGCGAGTACACCCAACAGCTTGAAAAGACCCTCGCCGATACCACAAAAATAATGAAAGCGAAAACAATGGCAGAAGCTGTGCAGGTGGCACATAAACACGCGTCCCCGGGTGATGTCGTCTTGTTGTCCCCGGCAAATGCCAGTTTTGACATGTATTCCGATTACAAAGCAAGAGGCAACGATTTTAAAGAAGCAGTTGACGCGCTCCAACCCAAAGGTACCGATCGCGAACCAAAACAGCAAGCCTGAGACATTTTTCTAATTATGGGCGCATGGACTGCCTCTTAGAGAAGGGAAATAAAAATGGCACGCAATTACCAAAACTCTGCCCGTAGCAATAGGAACCGTAAATCCAAACCAAAATCTGGGTTCAAATGGACAAACACGCGCGCCTATTCCGTTGTAGAGGACCAGCAGCAACAGGTAGCAGAACCACCCCCTCCGCAAAGATCGGGACGGATGGATAAAGGGTTGATTGCTATTACGTTCTGCCTTATTGCGATAGGCATTCTGATGGTATACAGTGCAAGCCATCTTCTCTCTTCAAGACACTATGATGGTTACAGTTATCGCTATTTACAGATACACATCATTGCCTGTGGGATCGGTTTTATCGGTATGTTCTTTGCTTCCCATCT
>JAAXHD010000154.1:12245-26950 GCA_012271015.1 Candidatus Poribacteria bacterium
CAACCCAGAACGTGTTAAGAGTTTTTTCAATGGCGTACTTCCGAACATCTTAATTGTAGGTCTCGCTTTTGGTCTTGTGTACATCCAACCGGATTTCGGTTCGGCGTTCTTACTCGTAGTAACCGTCTGTATTGTGCTATTTGTCGGCGGTATGCGTATCTGGCACGTGCTCACACTTGGCGGTGTCGGCGGCGGACTTATAGGTTTGCTCATCATTCGGGACTCATATAAACTAAAGCGGCTCATGGATTATCTGGCAATGTTGAAATCTCCCGATGCGACGAACTATCAGTTAACACGTTCACTGGACGCGCTCGAAAGTGGTGGACTTCTCGGTTTAGGAATCGATAGTAGCCTTCAGAAAATATCACGTCTTCCCTATCCACACACAGATTTTATTTTCGCAGTGTTAGGTGAAGAATTCGGATTTATCGGTGCCGTGACTGTGACGTTTATCTTTATGCTTTTTGTATGGCGAGGGCTTCACATTGCCCGACATGCGAGTGACCTCTTCGCTTCTTTGCTCGCCACCGGAATTACGACACTCATCGGTCTCCAAGCATTCATTAACATCGGTGTTGCGACAGGTTTATTGCCGACAAAAGGGATCACATTGCCATTTATCAGCTACGGCGGTTCATCAATCGTTCTGAGTCTGGTGAGCGTCGGGATCCTTTTGAATATATCACGTAGCAGCAATAAGGACATAGAATGAAACCCCAAACCCATCTCATCGAACCGCAAGGAACATTAAAAAATTCCAAGTGTTACGATAGAAATTTATCAGAAACCGACGACCGCAACTCATTGGCACTGCAACAGCGTGCGACAGAGAAAAAAATCGTTATCGCGGGCGGTGGAACAGGCGGCCATATCTATCCCGCGATTGGTATCGCTCAAGCACTGCAACGGTTGGATGCCAGTGTAGATATTGCGTTCATTGGTGGTTCGGACAAGCTGGAATCAACGCTTGTTCCACAGCATGGGTTTCGGTTCTTGCCTATTTCGGTTGCGGGGTTTCCGCGTCGCCTCACTTTACAGTGGTTACCCACTATTTGGAAGATATTTCATGGACTGATTCAGTCATTGCGATATATGAAGGCGTTGAAACCAGATGTCGTTATAGGAACGGGAGGATATGTTTCAGGTCCGGTTCTGTTAGCCGGTCTCCTGTGCAAAATTCCGATTGCTATCCAAGAGCAAAATGCTTCTGTTGGCTTAACAAACGGTATATTGGCACGATGGGCAGATGTCGCCTATCTTGCCATGGAATCGATCGGCGAGAACAATTCGTTCCGACGAACCACACGTATCGAGATAACAGGAAACCCTATTCGTCCTGCCATCGCGGCATTTCCGAGGCGCGAGGAAACCTATAGGAAATTCGGGTTGCATCCAGAGCGAAAAACTATTTTTGTGATGGGTGGAAGCCAAGGCGCGCATGCTATCAATAAAACGATTGTAGAGGTACTGCCACACTTAGTCGAATATGCCGATCAGATCCAGATAGTTCATCAAACGGGTGCGATGGAAGTGGAAAAGGTTCAAGAGGCGTATGATCGGACACTCGCTTCGTATCCAACCGCCAACTCGACTCCCATACAAAACAGCAAAGCACAAGTTGGAGGTTCGGGGTTCCTCTACTGTGTCAAACCCTTCTTTGATACCGTTGAGGAAATTTATAGTATCGCAGACGTTATGGTGTGCAGAGCAGGGGGAATGACGATTGCTGAGGTCACGGCATGTGGTATCCCCGCAATTTTCATACCCTTACCGTCGCAAACCGGAAACAATCAAGTATTAAACGCTCACACCGTTGCGGAAAAGGGAGCCGCTGTTGTACTTGAACAAGGCACCTTCACAGTAGAGGTATTGGTTAAAAACCTAACGCACATGACCCTGGACGGAAATACGCACGAACGGATGGTAACCGCAAGTCGAGCACTCGGCAAACCAAATGCCAGCAATGACATTGCCAAGTCAATTTTTTTTACCGTTAATTAATAAGGCAGCCTGCAACAACGGCGCAGGCGATTCCTTAGTGAAAACCGTTATGGACCCAATCGCTTGATTTAACGCCTTGCGAATCGTTAAAAAATGTTTGGAAAAACACGACATATTCATATCATTGGCATAGGAGGTGCCGGATTAAGCGGCATCACTGAGATTCTATTGGACCTCGGATTCCATGTAACAGGCTCAGATATCCGTAAGTCGTATACCACGGAACATTTGCGTGGACGCGGAGCAACTATCTATTACGAGCATGCCGCATCACATATACAGGGTGCCGATGTCGTCGTTTTTTCCCCCGCTATTCCACCTGACAATCCAGAACTTCTCGCTGCAGAAACGCAGCAAATTCCGATTGTCAGGGGCGCGGAAATGCTGAATGAAATCACCCGAATGCGCTATAGCGTTGCCGTCAGCGGAACACACGGGAAAACAACTACAACCGCTATGACTGCAACAGTCCTTGCCAGTCTTGACCCGACGGTCGTTGTAGGTGGGAAACTCATGAATGGCAGTCATGCTCGAAGTGGCAAAGGCGACGTTATGGTGGTCGAAGCGGATGAAGCATACGGTTCAATTGAGATGTTTTATCCGACTGTTGCTGTTGTTACGTCAGTCGATGCCGACCACCTGGATTATTACAATAGCGTTGATGAGATTGGTGAAACCTTCCTCAAGTTCATCAATAAGGTCCCGTTTTACGGCACCGCAGTCCTCTGCTTAGATGCTGAGAATATTCAGAGGTTTATCCCGCGGATTGAGAAGCGTTATATTACTTATGGACTCGAAACGCGAGCGGATATGGTTGCTGAGGGCATTACGGTAGAAGGTCCCACATCTCGTTACCGAGTTCGCAAAAATGGACACCTATATGGCGAAATTCACCTTAAAATGCCGGGCCGCCATAATATCTCTAACTCTTTGGCAGCAACAGCCGTTGGACTTGAACTTGAGATTCCGTTCGATCAAATTCGGGAGAGTCTTGAATCATTTCAGGGTGTACATCGCCGCTTCGAAATACTTGGCGAAGTTAACAACATCATTGTCGTCGACGATTATGCACATAATCCAGCGAAGTTGAAAGCCGCACTAAGCGGGGCGCGCGACGGTTATAAGCGTCGTATCGTCGCCGTTTTTCAGCCACATCGATACCAACGGGTCAGAGATTTAGCAGATGAGTTCTCTCGCTCTTTTTACCAAGCGGATGTCCTTATTGTCACCTCAATCTATAGTGCTGGTGAGGAACCTATTGAAAACGTCACGGCTGAAAAACTGGCAGAAGCGATACAATCACACGGACATCGCGATGTCTATTATGTACCAGACAGAGATGAAATTCCGGACATCCTGATGAAAATAACACAATCAGAAGACATTGTCATTACGCTGGGGGCAGGGGACATCAGTAAAGTAGGACACGAGTTCTTAAATAGACTTCAGGGGGGATAGTTATCATACTTCTCAGTAAGAACAACTTTTAGTTAAAAGAGGCTCTTGAAAGTCGTTATCCCTCTTGTAACTGACGACTGATAACTGATAACTGAAAACTAATGACAAGGTCCTCGTTCTTTGGTAAAAAGCGTAATGAACATATATGGCAAACTTCAATGCCTGCGCGACGGCTTGGTAAACATCCGAACGCCAAAATATATATGTGGCGGCGTATCATTCTCGTCATCGCGATTCTGGTTACTTTATCGTTTGCAGGAAAAATAGTGCTCGGTTTTTTTAGTGCTGAATACGTTTCACTTGAACTTTCAGGGAATATACACTATACTGATGTACAAATCTATGATGTATTGGGCGAGAAGTTAGAAAATATCGTCACAGATTCCGAAGAACAAACAGCTGACTATCTGAAGGAGAATTTGAGCTACATTAATGAAGTACATGTCGTTAAACATGTGATGAAGCGGATACTCACTATTGAAGTTACCGAACGTGAACCTTTCGCTCTTCTGGGGTTCGGTAATATCTCGCAGATTTCTCAAAGTCACATATTCAGTGTCCAAATGTTAGGTAATAAACCATCCACTGTAAGTGTGCCACTCAATGGTGATATTTCGTTTTTTCTCGTAGATAGCGAAGGACATGTGTTAAAAAATATAGAAGTTAAAGAGACAGGTCAATGGAGATCCGAAGACCTTGAAGAAATGGCGATACTTCCAGTGGGGAGCAATGAACCCCCGAGAATTGGTACTGCCGTTCAGAGTAGCGAGGTTAAATTGGGATTAAAGGTTTTAAAGGCTGCCCTGCTTCAGGAACCGGCACTTGCGGCACAAATACGGATTATAGACGCAAGTGATTTCCAAAAGATTAAGATACAGATTGACGCGCTACCTGTCCCAGTATGGCTTGTTGGAGACGCGATCGAATCCGGGCTTCATCATACTGCTCTGCTTCTAAAACAGCACAAAACTCGGATTCTTGAACTTATTGATGAGATCCCGAGTGCAAGGAAGCCATATCTTGACGTAAGGTACCAAGACACACTCTACCTGGGGGGTTACACTGAAAGCAAGTAGTGCTATCCTTATAACATCCAGAGAGACTTTAGAATATTGGCTCCGCACCTGTTTACGGTTTCCCATACCCCCTAAAGAAGAAGGAGGTGAAAACACCTAAATGCCAAAACAAAATATTATCGCAGGACTTGATATCGGTTCAAGCAAAATTTCGGTAGTTGTTGGGAATACACTGCACGGAGACACCCCAAAAATAGGAATTATCGGGGTTGGTCACGCGCTTTCCGAAGGACTCCGCAGGGGAGTTGTTGTTGATATCAACCAAACAGCCGAAGCCATCCGTAAAGCCATTTCCAGTGCTGAATTGATGGCAGGCGTGAAAATAGACTCCGTCTGCGTCGGTATTTCCGGCGGACATGTTATCGGGCAAACGTCACATGGGGTTGTTTCTGTGGCAGATACTGAGATTTCGCAAGACGATGTTGATCGAGCGATGATAGCGGCAAAGGCAATCTCCATTCCCGCAGACAGGGAAATATTGCATGTCATCCAACAGAATTTCGTCGTTGATGCCCAGAGTCGTATTCGGGAACCCATCGGTATGTCAGGAGCGCGTCTTGAGGCTTATGCCTACATTATTACAGGTGGCACAACGGCTATTCAGAATTTGCTCAATAGTATCGAAAAGGCAGGCGTGCCTATAGTTGAAACGCTTGTTGCTGCCCCGCTTGCAGCAACACAAGCTACCATCTCAAAGGATGAGCGTGAAGTCGGCATCGCGCTTGTTGATATTGGTGATGGAACAACTGAAATTATCGTCTACAAAGAGGATTCTATCGAACATACAGCAGTAATTCCTGTTGGAGGACAGCACGTCACCAACGACATTGCGCAATACTTAAAAGTCACCCTTCCCGAAGCGGAGGAACTTAAACTGCACCGAGGCTGCGCTTGGACAGAATTAGTGGATCCTAATGAAGTTAGATCCATCCCAGTCGCGAGTGATTCAACCCCACCGCGTTTCATCGATCGGATTGAACTTGCTCAAATTATTGAGTACCGTATGGCTGAAATTTTGGACGCAATCGGTGACGAATTAGGTGATATTCCACTTCCAGGTGGACTCGTGCTCACTGGTGGTACTGCACTCATGGACGGTTTGCAAGAACTCGCTGAAGCTATGCTTCAGTTGCGCGTCCAGATCGGATACCCGCGCGGCTTGCAAGGACTGACCGACCGGGTGAACCATCCAATGTACTCGACAGGAATAGGACTCGCTCTTTACGGTGAAACGCTGCGGCAGTTAGAACGTGAACACAATGCACGCCATGGAGGAAACGCCTTTGGATCATTTCTGCAACGCGTCAAAGAATGGTTTGGATATTAAGCGTCCGTCGCGTTATTTAATACGACGAATCCCACTGATGCCAAACTTGCCGCAATGCTTGACTTAACTCTGCTAATAGCGTATAATTTAATATGAAAAAGGAATCCATGAAAGTTATTAAGGAACCTCGGTCTGGAGATTGAGGCTACAATGATAGGAGGAATTAGGTTGCTGTGTCTTTGTTATAGTAACCGAAATCTAAGATGATAGAATTTGAACAGGAAGAATTTGAAAGTCTACGCGCAAAAATTAAAGTTATTGGGGTCGGTGGAGCAGGTGGAAACGCTGTGAAACGTATGATTGAATCAGGACTTACTGGTATAGAATTCTATGCTGTCAATACTGACCAACAAGCACTCGTGACCTGCCTCGGTGCCACCCAAATCCAGATTGGGGTTAATACCACCGAAGGCTTAGGTTCCGGTGCAAATCCCGATATAGGCAGAAAAGCCGCCGAAGAAGACAGAGAACATCTTCAAACTATCGTAGAGAATGCAAATATGGTCTTCATCACCGCTGGCATGGGAGGTGGTACGGGTACCGGCGCGGCACCCCTTATTGCTACACAAGCAAAAGAGCGTGGAGCACTTACTATCGGGGTCGTGACACGTCCTTTCAACTTTGAGGGACAACGTCGTTCCGCTACCGCCGAAGAAGGACTCGAGGAACTCCGGGAAGCCGCTGATTCCGTAATTGTTGTACCAAACCAACGTCTCATCGACACGATGGATAGGAAACTTCCCATCCGAGAAGCATTTCGTATGGGAGACCAGATTCTCTTACATGGTGTTAAAAGTATATCCGACATCGTCACTGAATCAGGTGAAATTAACGTTGACTTCGCCGATGTTGAATCCATCATGCGAAACGCAGGAAGCGCATTGATGGGCATGGGGCACGCGACAGGGGACAACCGCGCGCAAATCGCCGCAGAACAGGCAATCAGCTCACCCCTGCTTGAACAAACTAATATTGCCGGTGCCGTCGGTATGATCGTCAACATTACCGCACCTCCTGATTTCATGATGCACGAACTCGATGATGCTATGGGTGTCATTCAGGATACCGCACCTGAGGCACAAATTATTTTTGGACTTGTTTACAAAGATGAATTGGAACTTGGAGATGAAGTCCTTGTAACTGTCATTGCAACAGGGTTTGATAGTGTTGGAGAGGAAGCCTACGGCATCGATGACAGAAGCACCGCCGCACGAAGTGATGATACAGATACCTATCAGAGGCAACCACAGGGTCTCCCACCAAGCCCCAGCAGGGTGCGACAGAATATCGCCAGAACGCCATCCGATAGAACGAGGGTTCCAGGTCGGGGCCGAAGGGGAACCAATGCCGAACCCCCTGTAGAAGAGGATAATGCCTCCCAAAACAACCAGCAGAAACCTTCCCGAGGACGAGACCAAGACTCACGGCAACGTGAGACAGATTGGGAAATTCCCGCTTTTCTGCGCGTTCAAAAAAGACGGGGGAACGATAAATAGGAACTACCGCTAACTGACTCCTATCACTTGTATTTTTTTGAGTGTAGCTCCTGATTTTCTGATTGAGATTCCTTAAAAACTAACGCCGCACCGTGTTTTGATAACATAGTGCGGCGTGTATCGCTTTTTCATTTTCGCTTACAAACACACTTTTTTAGAGCGGTCTTTTGCTCACGGGCATATTTCAAGTAAAGGAATCGGGGTTAGAAACCCCCCTACAAAACTGAGGCAACAGTGAACTTACATCAGCATTACCAACATTTGCGCAGTGAGGAACACGGCGCACATAACAATTTCAGAAAGCCCAACAGATTCGCCTTGGTCTATCCGAGCACGTATGCTCTCGGTATGTCAAGTCTCGGCGTTCAGGTTATGTACGCGACACTCAACAGTCAAGTGGACACCGCTTGCGAACGCGTTTTTATTCCCGAACCTGACTACCTTCAAAAACTCACCTCTCAAAAAAAGGCTCTTTTCTCGTTTGAGACGCAGACCGCCCTGAACCAATTTGACATCATCGGGTTTTCAGTCTCCTTTGAATCAGATTATGTGAACATTCCGCGCGCGTTAGAGTTGGCGAACATACCACCGCTTGCTGAAGCGCGAACAGAATGGGATCCGCTCGTCATTGCCGGTGGGATTAATATCTCCTACAACCCAGAACCGATCGCCGACTTTGTTGATGTTTTTGTCGTTGGTGAAGCCGAACTTGTTATCCATCAACTCATGGCACATTTCGACGAGTGGAAAAAATCCGGCGCACCGAAGAGCGAATTGCTTGAAACGCTCGCAACCGTTCCAGGGCTTTACGTACCAAGTTTTTACGACGTAACTTACCGCGACGATGGTACGATTGATGCCGTCTCCCCAAAGCCTGGCATATCGCCTCAGATCCGTGCAGGAGCTGTCCCAAAACTTGACGATGTCGAAACCTGCACGCACATCCACACACCCAATACCGAATTCTCGAATGCACATCTCATTGAAATTGTGCGTGGATGCGGTAGACAGTGCCGTTTTTGTGTCGCAGATTATGCCCGTCGATGGCCGAGACACCGCTCTGTAGAGAGCACGCTCGCACTTGCGGAACGTGCCCGCGGTATTACAGATAGAATCGGACTCGTTGGAGCCTCTATCTCTGACCATCCACAGATCGACGAAATCGCTACAGGTCTCGTCGAACGTGGATTTCGTATCTCCTGTGCTTCACTCCGCGCTGAAACCGTTCGCACACCGCTACTCGACGCACTCGCAGACAGTGAACAAGGGACCATCACTATCGCCCCAGAGGTCGCGACTGAAGAACTTCAAAAAGTTGTCAATAAAGCTATTCCACGTGAACGCCTTTATTATGTTTTTGAGGAAGCCTTGAAACGTGATATCCTCAACCTTCGCCTATACTTCCTCATCGGTGTCCCACATGAAACACCAGCAGACGTGGAAGCCATTGTTGATATGGCAAAGGAGATGCGAACCATACTTCTCCCGCATGCCAAGCGAACAGGGAAAATAGCCCGAATTAGTTTTACCATTTCACCTATGGTGCCTAAACCACATACACCTTTCCAATGGGTAGCGATGGAACCTCCTAAGACCATCTCTCGGAAACTTGATTTCCTGAAACGCGAAATTAATCAGCTGGGTAGCATAAAAGTTGGCTCCGCGAGTGCCAGACTCGCGCACCAAGAAGCCGTTTTCGCACGTGGCGATCGGCGACTCGGAAAAGTCATCCTTGAACTTGCACACGGTATGCCATGGAACCAAGCCTTTCGTAAGCACGAATTAGTCCCACATTTTTACGCGACACGTCAACGTCCACTGCATGAGGTCAATCCGTGGGATCATCTTGATCTCAACGTTAAACCGCAATTCCTAGAACTTGAGTTCCACAAGCACGAAAAAGGGTTCACGACCAGTGAATGTGATACGGCTGTTTGTAAAAAGTGTGGTGCTTGCTAATGGGTTATCAGTTAACAGTCGTCAGTTAAGAAGTGAATCCGTTGAACCAGCATGCTTTGTAACTGATAACCGAAAGGAAATCTGAATAGCAGATTTCCGAACTTTAACCATAAACTCGCCTTCGTTATAAATATTAAAGCACGAGTTGATGGTTAAAACTGATAACCATAAAAAGGAGAAATTCACTGTGCGCACATATGAAAAATTTATAGGCGGACTCGTCGCAATATGCGTCCTGTTCACCTTTACGATCCCTTTATATGCTGGGTTAGACGACAAATCTCTCGTCTTATATCTTTCCTTTGATGAAGGGAAGGGCGCGAAGGCTGCAGATGGCTCCATACATGGTCACGATGGCGAATTTGTCCAGAATCCCAAATGGGTAGATGGACAGTTCGGCAAAGCATTGGAATTTGATGGGACCAAGGGAGAACATGTCATCGTGCCTATCAACGATACCTTACAGCTCAGAGAACAGTTCTCTGTTGCTTTTTGGGTGAAACGTGGGAAAGCCCAAATCCGGGATTGGAATTACATGGTGGCAGCTGGTTCCTTGAAATGGGCAACAATTTTTAAGAATGGTGGCAGTATGACCTATTTTTGGTCAACATCTGGTGGTGCCTGGGCACAGAAAGCCGTCAGCAAGGACATTCAACCCGAAGACTGGGTGCACATGACAGTCACACATGATACTAAATCAAAGGTGGTCATCTATAACGACGGAAAAGAAGCCGGTGGTGGACCTAAACCGCCTCCTGTTGATGAAATTGACGGTTCTATCATGGTTGGTGCCCGACATCCCGGTCAAGAGTTTTTCACCGGTATCATTGACGAGGTGTTTCTCTTTAATCGAATCATCACTCAAGCGGAAATTGATGACATTATGAATGGCGATTTCCTGCCAGTGGAACCCGCAGAGAAACTCGCGACGACATGGGGCAGCATTAAAACCGATCGCGATTAGAAATACGCTTGATAAGGGCGGTGCAACGCCGCCCTTACACCAAAAGGAAAGCGTATGTTAAAATATCTCGCCATATTCATCCTTTGTAGTGTCTCTGTAAACACCGCCTTATCCGATCCTTCATCTGCTGAAGAGCATTATAAAGATGCCACCACCTACCACGATCTCGGAGAATTTGAACGAGCCATCACCGAATACAGGCAAGCCATTGCGCTTAATCCAAATTCCCCTATCATCTATAACAGACTCGGTGTTGCATATTCCGAACTGAAGCAATACGATGTCGCACTTGATGCTTATCAAAAAGCACTTACGTTGTCTCCCATGACGACTGAACTGCACTATAATGTGGGATTGGTCCACCTTAAGCAAGGTGATCTCCCGCGCGCCCTTGAGGCATTCAAACGTGCGATTACTCTCGACGCGGAGTGGGAAGACACCTATACGGCACTCGGTGAGGTATACCTGAAGCAAGGTAATCTTAGACAAGCCGCTCACGCCTATAAACAAGCCACACGTCTCAATCCAAACGGAAATTCGAGTGCCACTTTAGGATTAGGTAAGGTCTATGCAAGGCAGGAACGCTGGAATGACGCAATCACCATCGTTGAGAAGGCAATTGAAATCCAGGTAGATAACACTGAAGCACACTATCAACTCGCCCAAATTTATATCAAACGCGGCGAAAAGAAAAAAGCCGCCTCAGCGATGGCGTTCTTCAAAGTCCTCCGTCAAACAGACCCACTTCTTCAAGAAGCCGAAATATGGGTGAAAAGACACCCCAATGACGCAAGAGGCTATAACAATCTTGGTATTGTTTATCTTGTACGCCGTCGTTCTGAGGATGCAATTGCGAGCTACAAACGCGCCATTTCTCTTGCCCCTAATTTAGCCACAGCACACTACAATTTAGGGCATGCCTACCATAAGCAAAGAAAATTGAATCCCGCTATCGCGGCTTACCAACAAGCACTCACCACCGACACCACACTTGCAATTGCGCATAATAATGTCGCCGTCTGCTATACAGAATTGGGGATAGATTTGGATCAAGCACTCACTCACGCCCGAACCGCTGTTCGCCTCGCCCCGACTGAGGCGAACTATTGGGACACACTTTCGCAAATTTACACCGCTCTTGGGTTGGAAAGTGAGGCGCAACACGCACGTAAAAAACAGAAAAAATACGCGAACGAACAATGAGACGCTTCTGTTATATTATCCTCTTTTCCGTTTTGAGCATACCCACTTCCGCAGAAGTCCAATTCGTTGACACGACCGCCACTGCAGGAATCACATTTCAGCATGTTGATGGCAGAACTGGTGAAAAATATCTCATCGAAACGCTCGGTTCCGGTGCACTCTTTTTCGATTTCGATGCTGATGGAGCATTGGATCTTTATGTAGTGAACGCTACGCACATTCCACCAACGAGCGAAAAAATCTCACAGACACATCCTACACTTCCACAAAATAAACTCTACCGAAATAACGGTAACGGCACCTTTACTGATATTACAGACAGTGCGGGGGTTGGAGATACCGGTTATGGCGTCGGATGTGCAGCCGCCGATGTCAATAATGACGGTTATCCCGAAATTTATGTAACCAACTACGGACGCAACTGTCTCTATTCCAACAACGGTGATGGCACTTTTACGGATGTGACGCAAATAGCCGGAATCGGTGATGAACGCTGGGGAACAAGTTGTGCCTTTCTGGATTACGACTTAGATGGGGATGTGGATCTATACGTCGTCAATTACATGAAATTCTCTATCGCAGAGAACGAATGGTGGGAAACTCAGGGTATTCGAACATATTGCAGTCCTACAGATCAGATCGCTGGTAGCCATTTCGTCAGCGAACCTGATATCCTCTATCGCAACAATGGCAACGGAACCTTCACAGATGTCACCAAAACTGCGGGGATCTCACATCGTGCCCTCGGTCTCGCTGTCGCAGTCGGAGATTACGATAACAATGGCTACCCGGACCTGCACATCGCTAACGATATGGAAGCAGACCTCTTTTACCACAACAACGGTGATGGCACCTTTACCGAAACTGCCGATTTCACCGGTACAGGATATGATGAAAACGGCTTCCCCGGCAGTGGTATGGGAAACGCATTCGGTGATTATAATAACGATGGTTATCTTGATCTCGTTGTCAGCAACGCCTCTGGACTGCCTGCGCTGCTCTATCGAAATGAAAACGCTGCGTTTTTTACCGATGTCTCTTTTGTCTCAGGAATTGGAGCAGTGACGCTCCCCTACTTTAAATGGGCGGTCGAATTTTTAGACTATGATAACGACGGTCTCCTTGACCTCTTCGTCGCGAACGGACATTTGCAAGAGAACATTTCGCTCTTTTCGGAGAGCACTTATCCACAAATGGATTTGATGTTCCGTAACGTGCGTAGGCAGGACGGCACACATCATTTTATTGATATGTCTACCGAGGTCGGGTTGGCAAAACTTCCAAAAAAAGTCAGCCGTGCCGCAGCGTTCGGAGACTATGATAATGATGGAGACATCGATATTTTTCTCAACAACTCCAACCAACACCCAACGCTCCTCCGAAATGAGGGTGGTAATAGCAACCACTGGCTGACAGTCCAGCTCATCGGGACCCGAAGCAACACGTCCGGTATCGGGACAAAAATAGTTGTGAAAGCGGGGAATTTATCTCTTACCAAAGAAGTCCGGAGCGGCGCGAGTTACCTTTCACAAAGCGACCTTCGCGTTCATTTTGGATTGGGAATGAATGCAACGGTGGACACCCTTGAAATTCACTGGCAGAGCGCGCTTACAGAGCGATTTTCTAATGTGAAGTCGAATCAAATTCTTCGTATTAAAGAGGGACACGGGATCATAAACGGGCAAGAAGCAAGATAAGTACCGTGGTTACAAGTTAACGATCCAAGTAGATAAAGATGCCACTTGCTCTGGGTCTGTTGATAAGTTGTCCCGGTTAAGGTTAGTGCAGAAATGAGCGATCGCGTGAATTTTCTTTCTCCTAATTTACCAGCAGCATTGCGCATCAAACCGCCTAATGAATCCCCTCGTGTCAACAGAAATCGATAAACTAATTCCTCAACAAAATTCGTCCCTGCTGGCTTTAAAAATTTCTCTATGAAATCTTGAATCGCGCTTGTTTGATCTTTCTTTTCTGTCCGCTTAGTTGCTTTATCCGAAAATTCTGCTGCAGTCAGTAAGGCTGTTCGTACTTCTTCAATTTCGAGTAGATCATTAGGGCGTTTAGCAGACATTGCCGAAACTTTCAATGCGCGTGCTTGTTCAACAAACGGTGTTGCCTGACGGCTCCTTTCCAAAGCCAATGCCACAAAGCCAGCGCGAATATCTTCAGGAGCAGTTACGAGGTCAGCACTGGTGGATAGATGTCGAAGATATGGCATTACCTCTTTCTCCAAACATACACACATTTCCGAAGCGGTACTCGGCCATATGTCCCCATTTGCTGGCTGCTATTTCCTTTTTTGTCGGGTACAACTAAGATCTGTTCGACTTCAAAGCCGACGGATTGTGCAATGTCAGACAAGATCATGTCTACAGAGATGCTAACGCCTGCATATCGGATATTGTCGTTTACCATAAAGAGACGAGCATTCGGTTTTAAGACACGAGCGCATTCACCAATGACACACGCCATTTCTAAAAAATATCCACGAACCATCCGCGGAATGCCGTTGTTGTTTAATGTACCCGAGTCTTTCTCGTGTTGGAGATAGGTATTTATTGCTGCAAGCAATTTTTGTTGGTTAGCTGCTTCTATAAAAGGCACCCACTGTGGACAGATTTTCAGTAAATCCTTTTCTCGATTTTCTACGGTACAACTAAGCATCTCTTGCCTCAAATGTGAGACTTCCGCTTGTGTCAATTCCAACATAGCGAGTTCAAGGGCATAAGTCCGAGTGTAATCGTAACGGTTGCAATAAGGAGGTGAAGTCATAACTGCGCCGTAAGCAGCTGTTTCAAGGGTCGGAAGAACTTCAAGACATGAGCCTTCAAATAACCGAATATCCTCCACAGGCCGCTTAACAGGGAAAAGCGTTACAGGCATCTGAATATCTCGGATATCCGATAAAACTTCTTTGAACTTGGCGGTTATAGCAGCATCAAAAGCGAGAATTTCACCCTTATCAAAAGCCTTTGTCCCCGGTCGCCGCTTGCCAGATCGATCATCCCAGCGTAGGTATTGCCCATCTTTTCGGGTGTAACTCACGCTCTCTAAAACACACAGAAGCGCAAGCCTCAAGATTGCTTGAATTCTCCCATTTTCCTGTTGAAGGGCACCCCTGTACCGTTCAATCGCTTCTATCGTTTCAGGTAGATAAGCGTTCTCCGTAATCCGGATGGTACTGAACGGAACTCTTCCCGAAAATTCCCTCCAAGGTA
>JAAXHD010000002.1 GCA_012271015.1 Candidatus Poribacteria bacterium
TTTACAGTGGTGGCGTTCCTGAAGTTCTTCCGTTCCGATATTTGATGTGAGGTGATGTAAGGGCAGGTAGAAGACTTGCCCTTACTATAAAACGTGTATCTTTCAATTTTTTTTATTATGCACCCATTCTGCCTCAAAATCGTATCCTTAATTATAAAGCGAAAAAAATAACCGGAGGAAAAACCGATGTTAGAAACCCGTGACCTCACGAAAATCTATAACGAAAACGTTACAGCCGTCAACAAATTGAACCTGAAAGTGGACAACGGCGAGATCTATGTTGTCCTCGGTGCCAACGGTGCCGGGAAAAGCACGACCAGGTCCATGCTCCTAAACTTCATCGAACCAACGAGTGGTACCGCATTGATAGGTGATATCGAGATTCCGAAGTTTCCACTTGAAGCGAAGAAACATCTCGCTTACGTTTCGGAGAACGTCGAACTCTATCGCAACTTTACGGCGCGGCAAAATCTCTCTTTCTTCGCAAAACTCGGTGGACGAAAGAAAGTATCCAACGCGGAACTCGATGCCACGCTTGGACGTGTCGGTTTGCCGGAGGAAGCCTTTACACGACGCGTGAAGACATTTTCCAAGGGGATGCGCCAACGTCTGGGGATAGCAATCACAATCATGAAGAACGCGCAAGCCGTTCTACTTGATGAACCGACTTCGGGCTTGGACCCCAAAGGTGGTGCTGATTTCCTGAACCTGCTGCGTGAATTGAAGGAGGAAGGGAAATCCATCTTCATGTCTACGCACGACATCTTCCGGGCGAAAGAGGTCGCTGACAGGATCGGCATCCTCGTACAAGGCAATCTGGAGCGGGAACTCACGCGTGAAGAAATTCTTAAAGAGGATCTTGAAGCACTCTACCTGCATTACGTCGCAGGCTATGAACCTGAAGAAGTGGCAACAGAATAAGAGAGAAAGGTGGAAAAGAAATGGAAAGATTGAAGAAAAAATGGAAAAATGGAAAGGAAGGCTGGAAAGATGGAAGGCTGGGGTCCCCAGCCTTCCAATCTTCTAACCCTCCAATCTTCCAATCTTTAACACTCGTGCTGGTTTTCATGAGCGCGACGGGCATCCTACGGTCGATGGGGCCGCCGATTGTATCCGCTAAATCCACCGAAGAATTGCCGTCCACTAACGACAGCAACGGGAAAACGAAAGAGGAACAGAGTCGCC
>JAAXHD010000190.1:0-6015 GCA_012271015.1 Candidatus Poribacteria bacterium
GCGAAATTGTCCAAACTTTAGGATAATAAGTTCAAACTAAGGTAAAGGGTTGCCTTGTGTCTTTACGTTTACATGTAGGTAGTTTTTGAGTTTCTCTAAAATTATGCACCGTTTCCGCTCAAAAGGTGCGTCTCTAACAGTTGAATGGGATCATATACCACGTTTAAATCGAAGTAATCAGAAGTATAAAAGAAGAGAATTTTATGGCGACGACCCCAAATAATGACGGAATGCATGCCGATGACGTTGCGGCAATTGACGAACTCCGAAACGTCTACGACCAGTTAAAAGCATCGCTTGCAAAGATCATCATCGGTCAGGAGCAGGTCATCGAACACTTGGCGATATGTCTATTTTCTCAAGGACACGCCCTGTTAATGGGCGTTCCCGGCTTGGCGAAAACGTTGTTGGTCAGTCGGTTTGCTGAGACGATGGCGTTGCAATTCAGCCGAATCCAGTTCACGCCCGATCTCATGCCGATGGACATCACTGGCACCGACATCCTTCAGGAAGTTCCAGGTGGCAGACGGGAGTTCGAGTTCGTAAAGGGTCCCCTCTTTGCGAATCTCATTTTAGCAGATGAGATTAACCGAGCACCCTCAAAGACCCAAGCCGCTATGCTTGAGGCGATGCAGGAATACAAAATCACTGTTATTGGCAGAACATATTCTCTGGATCCCCCCTTCTTTGTCTTAGCGACGCAAAACCCAATCGAACAGGAAGGCACCTATCCGTTACCGGAAGCGCAATTAGACCGATTCATGTTCAGAATCGAGGTGGACTATCCGGAGCGGCTTGAAGAGATTGAGATTGCCCGTACGACGACGGGTGCGTCTCTCCCGACGCTGGAACATGTTCTGACCGGTGAGCGGGTGCGAGCGTTTCAAGACCTCGTACGTCGCGTCCCTGTCGCCGAGCACATCTACGAATTCGCCGTGGATCTCGCCCGAAGCACACGCCCAGGAGGTGATGCCGCACCTGACTGGTTGAAACCTCTGGTTGCTTGGGGTGCTGGTCCGCGGGCGGTTCAGTATCTAATTCTCGGTGCGAAAGCGCGTGCGGCACTCAGTGGAAGCTACATGGCACGACTTGAAGATGTTGTTGCGGTGGCGAATCCAGTGCTGGCGCATCGCGTTATTACCTCCTTCGCAGCCGAATCTGAGAATATCACCAGTAAAGACATCGTCAACCGACTCGTTGAGGAGTTGTCTGAAGGAAATTAACGGATGCTGCAACTCAAACGAGATTACCTCGATCAGAAGGTTCTGGAACGGCTTTCGACGCTTCAACTGCACGCTCGGCTGCCTATGATCGGAAGCGTATCGGGCAAACATCGGAGTCCGATCCGCGGTTCGAGCCTTGAGTTTGCGGAGTACCGTAAGTACGTGCCGGGTGATGATCCACGAAGACTCGACTGGCGGGCTTACGCACGGAACGATCGTTACTACATTAAAGAGTTTGAGGCTGATACCAATTTACGGATGTGTTTAGTCGTTGATACCAGCGGTTCCATGAATTTCGCGTACAACGGGACGAGTAAACTGGACTACGCTCGTCGTGTCGCTGGAACCTTAGCCTATATCGCAGCACAGCAGGGTGACGCTGTCGGACTCTACTGTGCCGGCACAGGGTTCCATAAAGAGATCCCGCCGAAACGGAGTGCAACGCATCTGAGCGCGATGCTCGATGCGTTAGGTGCTATGGAGGCATCCGGCGAGACAGGATTAGCGAACGTTCTCCATGAAACTGCTGAACGCGTCCCGCAAAGGGCACTCATCGTCGTTCTTTCCGATCTGTTCATAGAACCGGAAATTGTGCGGAACTGTCTTGAGCATCTACGATTCCGCAAGCACGATGTCGCTGTGTTCCATCTGCTGGAGCAAAGCGAATTGGCATTGGAATTTGATCGTCCAATGCGTTTCGTTGACATGGAGGGTGGCGAACCTATATTGGCGGATCCAACAGTCATCGGTGCTCAATACCAGCGGGCACTCGAAATGTACCTCGAAAGTATGAACACAGTCATTCAGGATACTGAAGTCGATTACCACCGCATCCGTATCAATGAGAACTACGACGACGTATTGGCGCGATTCCTATTGGGACGAACACCAAAGCGACATAAAGGGTTGTAGGTTTTAGGTGCGGGTTGCTACGCAACCTTTAATAACCAAGATAAAATATGGGTTTTCTACAACCGTTGGCATTAGTTGCACTCCCTTTGATTGCGTTACCGATCCTGATCCACCTCATCAATCAGCATCGGCACCGCGCTATCCCTTGGGCAGCGATGATGTTCCTCATGAGCGCGAAGCGTATGAGCAAGGGCATGGCGCGTCTTCGGCATTTCCTTATCCTACTGATGCGTGTGCTTGCAGTAGCGGCTCTGATTTTCGTCGTCAGTCGACCACTGTCCGGTGGATGGTTGGGTGGCATCGGAATGAGTAAACCCGATGCCACCTTGATACTTCTCGACCGTTCTGCCAGCATGGAAATTCAAGACTTACAAGCGGGTCAGTCGAAAAGATCTGCGGCACTGCAAAAGCTCGCACAATTGCTGGAGCAGGGCGATTATGGGACGCACTTGGTTCTGATTGACAGTGTGAGCGGTCAACTACAGGAAGTAGATTCACCGAAAGCACTATTGGGCTTACCTACAACCGGATCAAGTGCCACCAGTGCGGATATTCCGGGTATGCTTGAGTCCGCCTTAGCGTATCTCAAAGCAAACAAGTCGGGACGAGTTGACGTATGGATCTGTTCTGATTTGAGCGAGAACGATTGGGCTGTTGAAAGCGGACGCTGGCAAGCGATACGCGAGGAGTTTTATCAGTTAGAGGGTGTACATCATTTCTTGCTTGCATACGCAAATTTGCCTTCAAGCAATTTCTCGGTAAGGGTAGAAAATGTCCAACGGTGGGAACACGGCAACGATGCGGAACTTGCCCTTGATGTGATAGTTCGGTCGAAGGGTAGCAGTGACACGACGCGGCAAGAGTTTCCAATTGAGTTTGAAGTTAACAACGTTCGTTCCGTCGTTGAAGTGGAACTCGACAGACAGGGTGCATCTTTGCGGGGACACCGTATCCCGATTGATACCAAACTACGTTCAGGCTGGGGTTCGGTTGGGTTGCCGGGTGATGCGAATCCCTTAGACAACCGTTTTTTCTTCGTGTTTTCAGAACCAACGGTGCGAAGAGCCGTTGTTGTCAGTGATGATATAAAAAATGGTGAAGCATTCCGTCGGGCACTTACTATTCCAACCGATCCTCGGCTCCAGCATCAGACTGAGGTGATCTCTGCGAATGACGTTGCAGAAATAGATTGGGAAAGTACAGGGGTATTAATCTGGCAGACGGCTCTACCGCGCGGGGCAGTCGCAGATCAGATTGCGCAATTCGTTGACACCGGACGCGTCGTTATGTTCTTTCCACCGAGTCAAAACGCAGAGGAACAGCTGTTTGGTTCACGTTGGGGAGACTGGCAAACACCCGGGAATAGCAGTCAGCGGTCAGCAGTCAGTAGTCAGCAAGAGGATTTTGGTATACCATCAGGAAATCTCTTGGCTGATCGCCGACAGCCGACGGTTTCCGATAGCCATTCTTTCGGAGTCTCATGGTGGCGTGGCGATACAGATCTGCTGGCACACGCAGAGAGCGGAAACGCGTTGCCACTGAACGAACTACATACGTATAGATATCGCTCTTTTGAAAGCCTTGGGACACCATTGGCGAGGTTTGATGACAATGCTCCCCTGCTCACCCGTATCGCCACCGATCGTGGTGCGGTATATTTCTGTAGTACGTTACCTACGGCACAATTTTCCTCTCTTGAACGCGAAGGGGTCATCTTTTACGTGATTCTACAACGGGCATTGGAGCAAGGCAGTCAAGCGTTGGCTGTGGCCTCTCAACGCGATGCGGGTCCCGAGGTGTTGGCAGACCACAATCAGTGGGAGTTAGTAACTCCTGTGGACAATTCCGACGCGCCGCTGCATTTATCCTCACAACGCGGGCTACACGCTGGCGTATACCGGGATGGAGCATATTTGACAGCTGTGAACCGTAGCCAAATTGAAGACAGTGCTACGGCAGCCCCTGTCGAGACGGTGGATGCGCTATTTGATGGCATGTCGTATCGGCGGATTGATGTCGATGTTGGTGACACATCTGCCTTAGCGAGTGAACTATGGCGCGTCTTTCTCTTTGCGATGATAGTGGCACTTCTCGTAGAGGCGGTGCTAAGTTTACCGAGCAAGAGCGTCAGAGTTACCCCTTTAATTGATCTCACGGTGGCAGGTGGAAAGACAGAGTAACCATCAGTAAGAATCGTCATCGGGAGTCGGCTATTGGCTGTCAGTAAAGAGGTATGTTTTTGCTTGGGTGTTTCTTTGAATTTCCCCGAGATTTAAAAACTCCTCGTGACTAACGGCTAATATAGTAAAATCTGTAATTACCTATACATTAACGCAAGGGCGAGGATACAATCCTCGCCAGCGGCGGGGTACTTGTTCACTGACGACCTGTAAACTTAATCGTGGGTTTTACTATAAATAATGGACATAGTAATGCAAGAACAGCAGGGAAATCTTGAATTTTTCTCGAGCGGAATCTTCTTAAGTTTGAGCTTGGCTGTCATGATTGTGGCAGGTATATTGTGTTGGCTGGCGTGGCATCGCAGCGGTTATAGCAAGAAGACCGGAGGTCTTGAGGTGTTGCGTTTTGTATTGATTTGCTTGGTTGTTATAACTCTGAACCAACCCGAATGGCTACAAACGCAACTACCAGATCGGCGTTCCACTCTCGCCGTGCTTTGGGACGAATCCAACAGCATGAAAACGCGGGATGTAATTTTGACCCGAAACTCGCTTCCGATACAAGACAATAAATCACGAGTTGCGGATCAAGCACAAGACCTTTCTGGCACACCCAAAAGTCGCGCCGAGACGATTCAAGCCCTGATGTCTGAAGAGGTTTGGAAACCTTCTGATGCCAACGACCTGAGCGTTATGTTTGAACCCTTCTCTTCACAGTTAGATCCGGCGGAGGAAGCAACGGATTTGAATGCCGGACTGTTGCAGGTTTTGGACACCCATGCAAACCTTCGGGGTGTTGTGCTATTGTCGGACGGTGATTGGAATATCGGTAACTCACCTGTTGAGGCGGCGACACGGTTTCGGATGCGGGGAATTCCCGTTTTCGCTGTTGGAGTGGGCAGTAAAGTGCCGTTACCTGACCTTGAGTTGGTTAGCATGGATGCCCCGACGTATGCGGTTGTCAATAAGCAACTTCGTATCCCGTTTGTCGTTCGCAGCACTTTGGGACAGGATCGGGACGTAAGTGTTACCTTAACGCAAGCCTATAAAGGCTTGCGGGACAATGTAAATAAGCAATCAACGGTTACGAAGTTGATTCGTGTTCCCGCTATGAGCCAAGCACAAGAAAACATGGTCTGGACACCGCTAGCAACTGGCGACTATACGCTAACAATGCGTATCCCGCGAGACCCACAGGAATTAATCCCGGAAAACAATGAACTTTCTGGGTTTCCAATATCGGTGCGTAAGGAACAATTGAAAGTCCTTGTCGTCGAATCCTATCCACGATGGGAGTATCGCTATTTACGCAACGCGTTGGAACGGGATCCCGGGGTTGAATTGACATGTCTACTTTTTCATCCCAAATTGCCCAAGGTTGGTGGAGGACGCAGTTATATCAAAAATTTCCCAACGACGAGTGAACTGAGTCGCTACGATGTCGTGTTTCTTGGTGATGTCGGTGTCGGAGAGAAGCAGTTAACAGTCGAGCAGACCCGAGACTTACGGCAACTTGTGAGTGCACAGGCTTCTGGGCTCGTCTTTATGCCGGGACGAACTGGAATGCATGCGTCATTGATGTCCGGTCCGCTCGCGGATCTCTATCCTGTAGTTTTGGACGCGGCGACCCCGTATGGTGTTGGCTCGGGTACACAGGGATATTTCGCGCTCACACAATTGGGCCAACGAAGTTTATTAAC
>JAAXHD010000190.1:6101-8389 GCA_012271015.1 Candidatus Poribacteria bacterium
GGCAAAGTGTTGTTTATGGGAACGGATAGCGCATGGCGTTGGCGACAAGGTGTTGAGGATAAGTATCACTACCGCTTCTGGAGCCAAGTCGCCCGGTGGATGGCATATCGTCGACAGATGGCACAAGGCGAATCGATGCGGCTGTTTTATTCGCCAGACCGACCCCATGTCGATGATGCTGTAATGTTAAACGCTAATGTGAACGATCCATTGGGTGCCCCATTGGATAGAGGCTCGGTTGTTGTGCAGGCGATTTCACCATCAGGTAAAACACAAACAATCCGGTTGCAACCGGGTGAAGGAGATGCCATCGGGTTATTCACGGGTTCGTTTACCCCAAAAGAATCTGGCAATTATCGACTCGTCGCCAGCAGTTCGGAGACTGGGGCTCCAATACAGACCGATCTATCAGTCCACGGTTTAAATCGGGAGCAACAAGGGCGTTTGGCGCGTTTTGAGGTCTTAGATGAAATTGCTAAAATTACAGATGGCAAGTTAGTGTCGGTTTCTGAGGTGCGAAGTCTGTTGGATTATCTCGCCGCTTTGCCGGAGCCTGAGCCGACGGTGCATCGCACACGGATTTGGGCACACCCACTTTGGGCGGGACTGCTCATCCTACTTCTTGGGTTGTTCTGGATTGCGAGGAAAATGACAGGGGCAATATAGTTGTCGGAGGAATGGTTTTCAGTTCAGATTTTCTACGAAAAGGGTTGTAGGTTTTAGGTGCGGGTTGCTACGCAACCCTTTCGGTTATAAGTTTAGAGCGAGAGACTCTTAACTTATAACCAATAACTGATAACTGATAACCATAAAAGAGATAGGAGGTATTTGGTGAACCAAAAGCCAATAAATACTCAATCACAAAGTGGAGCGGTCAACCTGCCACCGCGTATAAAAGCGGCACTCGAACAGTACCAAAAACGGGTATGGACGGTCAAACTCGCTGAAGGTGTACTGGCGGCAATCTTTGGTATTCTTGTCTCATATATCATCGTTTTTTGCTTAGACCGGGTATTCGATACACCTACGCTTCTACGGGTGCTTATCTTAGGGGTTGGGATGGTAGGGATGATCTTTCTCTTACCGATGAAGTACTATAATTGGGTTTGGAAACATCGGCAATTGGACGGTGTCGCTCGATTGTTACAGCAAAAGTTTCCACGTTTCGGAGATCACGTCCTCGGCATCGTAGAATTAGCGCGCAATAGAGAGGATCAATTGTCAAGTCCTACGCTGGTTGAGGCAGCCATGCGTCAGGTTGATGCCGAGGTCGCAAGACACAATTTAGCAGATGCGGTTCCCAATCCACGGCATCGCCGCTGGGCATGGGCGGCTGCCCTCCCATTGGTGTTGGTAGCGATCGGAGCATTTGTAATACCCGCAACGAGTTGGAATACCTTCGCTCGGTGGCTGACCCCGTGGCGCGATGTGGCGCGTTACACTTTTGCACAATTGGAGGGTGAATCAGGTTTACGTGTGGTTCCGTATGCCGAACCTTTTAATGTGGAAGCACGTTTAAAAGACAACTCGCCGTGGAAACCTGAGTCAGGAGAAGCCCGCTACGCAGACCAAGTCCCGGTGGTTGCGACGCGAGATGAAGCAACGTACCGATTTCAATTACCACCTCAAACAAGGGATGGACGGCTGACGCTTCGAGTCGGAGATGCCCGACGTTCTATTCCAATCGAACCCAAATTGCGTCCTGCCCTGACGAAACTTATTGCCGAGGTCGAATTGCCAACCTATTTGCAACGCCGTGAACCACTGGTGGAAGATGTCCGCGGTGGGACACTGAGTTTGTTGAAAGGGAGCACCGCAGTCTTAGAAGCCACAGCAACACGAGAGCTTGCAGAAGCGACTTTGAACAATCGTCCACAACGCGTTGATGGCGCGCGTGTGACGACTGAGCCTATAAAGACTGTAGAGACGCTGGGGAAACACCCAAGCAAAAACACTGAACTCCAGTTGGCGTGGCGTGATCGCTTTGGGCTCGCTGCCCCTGAACCGCAAGTGATACAGTTAGAGGTGCGAGAAGATGAATCCCCGATGGTTAGCTTCAATAAACTCAAGAACAATCGTGTTGTCCTTTCGAGCGAGGTCCTCACCTTTGAGATTCAGGCGGCAGATGATTTTGGTGTGAAGCGAGTGGGTCTGGAATGGGAAGGTATTAGTAATCCGATCCACAATCCCGAACCAACGAGTGGTGAGAAAACGGTATCATCAGGCACACCAACGACAGACATTATGACTGTTGCTGCCACATTTTCTGCTGTGCGTGAAAATGTCCG
>JAAXHD010000224.1 GCA_012271015.1 Candidatus Poribacteria bacterium
GGAATAACATCAATCCCATGCACTTGGTAGCCCAATTTCGCCAAAAAACATGCCACTGGACCTGTCCCGCATCCGAGTTCAAGCACTCGGGCATCCGGTTCGAGGTCTAAACGTGGTAAGGTCTCTATTAAGAAGGGTTTAGAGGAAAAATCACTGAAATCATTAGGATTCCCGTAAAGTTCTCCCCTTGACATGAGTCCCTTTGCCTTCAACTGGGCATAATCCACCAGATGTTCGTGGTAAAAGTATTTTTGTTTCATCGCTCTTTCAGAAATTATTTAGAAAAAGGTTTAGCCTGTCCTGAGAAGTTTCTTAGCTGCCTTAGACCAATGCTGCTTGATTTCTTGAGGAATCCGAAGCCGCTCACTCGCGTGCGGAAACACGCGTGTATAGCCGATATCGAGCATAGGGCGGTGGGTGTCAGTTCTGTTCGGCATTCCAACGTGCCACAAACGCATATCACGAAGAATCAGAGAACCCATAGGCATTACCACTTGTAGCGAGGGGAAGTGTTTACTACGCTCGCCCAGATATCGAACATCTGAGGGTGGGGAATCCATAATCAGATGCGAGCCGGGCCAGATTTTTGTGGCTCCATTTTCTTCCGAAAAATCGACGAGTGGAATATTAACATAGATACCTGAGACGGGTAGCACACACGGCAGTTCAGGAAATAGATGGTTACCATCGCGGTGAGGTGATTTTTCCACTTGGTTTCCGTCTATGTCCGGTGGCACATTATGAATCCCACAGCGAAACAGTGCGACCTTCTTGCCCAAAGCAAATTCAATGACTTGAAGTGCGAATGGATTGGCGATGAATTGGTGATGCAGAAACGGCATTTCCATTGGGTGACGAATCTTCCGTGTTCTGCCCTGTCGAATTGCATCGGAATAGGCACGCTGTGCTTCTGTAACGAGGTCAAGTGGCACAGCCCCCTCAAGAATCACGGCACCTATTTCTTGCAGCAACCGAATCGCCGAATCGAGATGAGCGGCACACATCTTTCCGTCTGCTTGTTCTGCCTCAGTCAACTGGATTCGCATTTCCTTACCTCGAAAAACTACGGATTGCTCGCCCTTAATCGCGAAAAGAGTGGCTGCGGCGACTGGCACTACGCCAGTTTACCACGTAGTAGGGGATGATCTTTCATCACTTCACCGTCGCGATTTCGCGTGCCCGATGGCATGTAATGGAGGACCATCGCCCGACGGTCTCGGGATGAACGGTTCGGATCCGTTTGGTGAAGCGTCATGCAGTGGTGAACCATCCCGCATCCGGCTTTAACTGGCACGGGCACCGCACGATCTGCATCGGCATTCACCTCCAATAACGCCGGCAATTTACCTTTCTCTGACTCAGCACGTCCGTGTGATGCCAATCCTTCTAAATAACTGCCGGGGATAACGTTCATACAACCGTTCTCCTCGTCAGCATCATCAAGTGCTATCCAGATGCTCACAAGATTGGGCGGGTCACATTGCCAATAGGCGTTGTCCTGATGCCAATACACTTCACCGCCGTGATAGGCGGGTTTGTAGAGTGCCTGATCGTGAAATAACTGGATGTCGGCTCCGATTAGACTCTCGGCGATGTCTAACAGAGGGTCGTGGTAGAGTAACTTCCGATATTCTTCATCGAGTTGCCACATCTCCATGATCTGCAACATTTCTTCGTCGCGATCGGCGTCTTCATCGCTTTCCGAGTCTCCGACGACTGCGAGATTCCGCAGACCCTCACCAATTGTGTCGCGTTTCTCCGCAAATAGGGCATCGTAATGTTCGCGTAACACGGTAAGGTGTTCATCATCAATGAGTCGTTTTTCTATGTTGAGATAGCCTACACGTCTGAATTGTTCGACCTCTTGCAGTGTAAGTTTCATGATCCTGCTCCTTAAAAGTTTATTCCACCTTGGATTCTTCAAGAATCTTTTGATATGTCTGCGATGCCACATCATACGCCTCGCGGGCGGCGTCTCGCTCCTCTTCTCGGATGCGATCGACCTTTGCGTTCCAACAGATCTCCACGGCATCCAAACACCATTGCGCACTTCTGCGACTGGCTCGGATCGGTTTTCCATCTACAATAACGAAAACCGGATTCGTATGAGACGACGGGAAGATCCGTAACGCAACCCAACTCGATCTGTCAATGGATGCCTCAAATTGAACAGGAATGACTTCACCGTTAGCCACAATTTCTTGCCGTTCGACTGCTTGACCGTTGACGATGAGTTCAACAGGCACCTTCCGATCTTCCGCAATGCGTGCACGTTCAATATCCCAATACGGTTGTTGATCCAAAGGGCGATTTTGTATTTCGGGATTAGGTGTCTCATTGAGCCGCGCAGCGACGCGAGCAGTAACGGTTACTGTGCTGGGTGCTTCCAGATCCAACTGACTGATTTGTCCAGTCGGTGACTTCTCGCCAACTGGCACGCCACCGACGATGAAGTCCAGTAGGTGACTTTTACCGTCTCCCACGTAGGAACGTCCGTCTCGCAGTCCTGCAGCCCATACATCGAAGTCGAGGGGACCGGCAGGCATTTTTACGTATATGCGCCCTAATCCGACCCGCTCGCCGTAGATGCAAGGGAAATCCGTCTCACCACTGATTCGCGTGCGGAAACCACAGTTCAGGGTATGATACCAGATATTCAGTTCCCAAACCGCGGGTGTGTCTACTGTAGAGATGAAATCGACCGCGTCGTGAACGACGTCCACGATATACTCGTTCGCACCGATACCGTTGAAAGGTGGTATATTGTAATTGGGAAGTTCGTCTCCGTCCACTTTCAAACCCCAACCGCTGTGACTGAAGCCTGTCACGGCGCCCTGTTCTTTTGCCCACTGGAGGACAGGAAGATCCCAACTGGGCCACTCCTCAATACGCTCGGTACCGCTGTAATCGTCTTCAGTCAATGCAAGCAACGAGAGATGTCCTGCGTGTGAGGAAGGGAAGCCAGAAACTTCTACATCGTAGCGCATTACGTAATCATCGGTCGAGAGTGGGTGAACCTTACCCTCGAAAAACTGTTTCTGGTAATACCAACAGGGTCCCCAGGAGAGTACGCAACCGACGTTGAGGTCCTCTCCGAGAATGTGTCGCATCATATCTTCCGGTGTGACACCTTCAGTGGGGCTTTCATAGTGTGCACAACCTGCGGCGTGGACGTGATGATCGCCGGACCGCCAGCCTTCTGCGGCGATGTGGATCCATCTTTCCAGATGAAATGTCTCTTGATGTGTCTCGGTATTCGGGACGATAATGGTTTGCGTCTTGATTCGGTATTCAGGTCCCCGTGTGTACTCGACCGTATATTTGCCAGGGGGTAGGAGAACGGATTCGCCGTTGTGCCGATAGATTTGGTTGTGGAAGAAGAAATCGGGTGCCAAGCGTCGCCCGCGTGATGGATACACGCGGTTTAATGCGTCACGAATAATAAACGATCCAGTTGTCGGTTTTCCGTCGAAATCTAAGACTTCAAGCGTTACGTCTACCGCTGGTACGCAGTGGAATAGAATCGGAACTTCACTGCGGAAACCGATGTCCTGCGTCCCCTGCCCGACATTGAAACCGAGCATCGCTTCCCGTTTTCCGGTATCACGACTATAGAGTTGAACGATACGATACTCCAATTCCAATCCCGAAAGGCTCGCCTTCAAGGGTGGGTTGGAATAGACTTCAATATCGAGAAACCGGTGCGGAATATCACTTTTTGGCACGGTCATTTCTGGGTCAGGCCTTCCAGTGGAACGCTTATACAGGGGTGCGGCGTTCTCACTCTCTGCAGCTAAGGGTGCCGTCACACCAGCCTCGTTGTGGACCTTTACCAAGAAGGTGCGCCAACCCTGCTGCATCAGTTCCTTATTTACTGGACCTTCCTTCACCTTCACACGGCTTTCAGGATTGATATTGACACCAACTAAACAGTATGCGTCAAGAATCTTTTGAATGTCAACAATCGCCTGGGCATGGTCATCGGAAACCAAGGCTCCTTGAATTGCTGAAAGGTCGTCTTCAGAAAGGGGTGAGCCGAGATAGTCCAACGCCTCAGTGAGTCGTTGGGTCGCTGAGGCGAAGGGTTGAAACTCCACTTCAGTGACGAGATCCAGTTCATCGGTGAAACCTATGGAGATAAAAACTGAAAGCAACATCCAACTGATGAGTATCAAGTAGAGCGGACTGTCGACTCTTTTTTTTCCAAGAGTGTTATATCGATTCGTTATCCATCGCATGTGGCATTCCTCCTAATCGCTGATTGGTTTCTATCGCTAATGCCGTAACCTATCATATTATGAGACGGATGTCAAGTTCATAGTTGTCCGAATCGGAACTCTAAAATGACTCGGACCAAATCAATTGGACCTCATGTTACGTGATAATCCACACCATATTGCACCAAACCTAATCGTCGTGCCACACCTTGAGAAGCCACATTGTCCCACGATGTGCTGTAGAGAGGAACGCGATTTAGAGCACGGACAGCGAGAGCCCAAGCCGCTACAATCGATGTTGCATACCCACGCCGACGATAACCACCCAGTGTATCAACACCTGCTTCATGAGCCCTTGATGATAAGCGGACACTTCGGCAAATTGATACCATCTGCGAATCCTCTATGATCGCTAAATACGGCTCTGAACTATTGAGTTCCGACCCCATTTCGGCGAAGTCTCCCTTTAGGAGTCCTACATTCTCACGGGATAGCCGGACAACATTTGTTGGTGGGGTAATGTGTTCAGGAAAGCGGTAAGCGGGTCCGATCCAGACCCGTTCAATCGGTGCATGACTTTGAAGAATATCCTCGAATTGCCTACGGTTTCTTGGAATTTTCTGGGAATTCACAGGCATCGGTTCAGCAGCGACTTCCTTCAGTTGCGCAACCACATTATCGGGAAGGGCGTGCCGGAACCTATAGATTGAACCTTCATTGGTATGTCCGAAGAAAAAACGAGGTGCTGGTTTTCCATCGCCGTTGGGTTTGTTGATACGTTGAAGGTATCCATTCTCATCCTGCGTGAATAGCACCTCAACCTGTATTTTCATCAGCTGTCTGTCAGATACATGTTCTCTCATGGAGCAGATAACTCTCCAGTATAATGAATGTTCCGCTTAAGCTGTTCTCTATGCCCGCTGACACTTATTGAAGTCTACTAAGGCTTTTACGTACGCCGTAGTGGACGTGCGTAAACGTTCAATCCGCTCTTTGGGAATAGGTCCGCCATCCTCTTCAATACACAGGTCGGATATGACACGGATGCCGACGTATTTGACCTTATTAATCGCACAGACATCCACAATCGCTGACGATTCCCAATTCACTGCGACGGCTCCGCTCTCTACGGCAATTTTGTCCCTCACTTCACGGTTATATATGTCCATATCTCCGCAGATTACCGGGGCTTTTGTAAGCGTAACATTGGGATTCGTCGATAGGGTGGTTGCGAATTGGCTTATTGAAGATGCAGAAGCCTGAAAGAGACGCGCTCTCCATTCATTTTGCTCACGCTGAATGTCTGATCGGTTCGGCACGTCGTGTTCGGAGACACCAGTGATCGCGACAACATCTCCGATATCCAAGGTATCGACCAATCCACCGGCAAACCCGAACTCAAAGAAGGTATCTACCTGATATGTGTCTATTATCATTTGGCACATCGATGCCGCACGCACTTTGCCCATACCCGACTGCATGACAACCCATTTTTTATCTCCATCCGACCATTCAAACTGGAGTCTGCTGTTCCAATCGACCGAATCACCAACCTCCTGACCCAAGACGTTCAGAAGTGTATGCGTTTCATCGGCGTAAGCCGTCATGATACACAGTTTTGCACTCACAAATTTTACTCCGTAATTAAATGAGCGATGCGTGTGATTGAAACTGGGTCAGGATATTGTAGGGGTATCTCAACTCCAGGATTCACCAACAGCATCGCGGTTTTAGTAAATTAATTACTCGATTTTCGAAATTCGCGGTAACTTTCATACCGGGACTGTGAGATATCCCCTTTTTTCAGGGCATCTTCCACGCTACAGCCTTTCTCATAAAGATGCCCGCAGGAATTGTTCGCACACTGCTCTCGGAGCGAGTCCATCTCTGGAAAATAGCGGTCGATCAAACGGGGATCGATGTCCCAGAAGTTCAATTCCCGAAGTCCCGGTGTATCGGCGATAAAACCGCCGAAATCCAAGTTGTAAAGTTGGGTTGCAACGGTCGTGTGTCTTCCGCCCCGTCTCGGATTCACTTCATTCGTTTTCAATTTCAGATTAGGCTGGATGGCATTCAGCAGCGAAGATTTCCCGACTCCCGATAATCCAGTGAATGCCGAAATCTTCCCTTTCATCCACGCTTTCAAAGCCTCGATTCCCTCGCCAGTCGTTGCGCTTGTAAGGATTGTCCGATAACCGATGTTTTGGTAAATTGCGGCTATCGAATCCACTTCCGATCGGTTTTCGAGCATATCGATTTTATTGAAACAGATAAAGGGTTCAATGCCTGATGCCTCGGCAATGACGAGGAATTTGTCTAACATTCGCTGCCAAATTGGGGGTTCTTTTACGGAAGAAATGATAATGAGTCCATCGAGATTCGGAATGAGAATAACCCTTTTAGATTGTGTTCCCTTTCGTTTATATTGACTCTTACGGCGCATAACGGCTGCAATTGTACCGTGCGTTTCATCAATCACCTGAATCTTGACGCGGTCCCCAACGTAGACCTGCTGATTTGTACTAAATGCATCTCGTTTTCCGCGTAGCGAGCATTGATATTGATCCGCATCGCACTGCACGATGTAAACACCGTTGCTCGCACGCATCACGATACCTTCGGGAAGTCCGATCAATTTTTCGTTGTCAAAGAGATAACCTGTCCGTTTGAGGAGTTCCTCGTCCGGTATAATGCGTGCGGCTTTGATCGCGCTAAGACGCCTGACCCGGTCTTTGACGAGCATCTTCTCTGATTTGAGCAGCAAGGCGACAACGATGGGTTTGTCTGCGTCGTTATCGAGGGCATTTTCTGCATCTCGAATCGCTGGATTCATACCGAGATAAACCCTGCTGTACGTGGCACGCTCCCGCCAGTCAAAAGCCGAGTAATCGCCTGCGATGATCTTTTCTGCTTCACTTAAAGTTGTGCCTGCGTAAACAGACATAGCCATAAGTTTCAATTACCTCTGTTTTGTCTACCCCAAATCACCGCGGATTTTCGCGAAGGATTCAAAGAGACGTTCGTTAAAACTGTGATAATCTTTCACCTACATATAATTTTGGATGCCCTTTAGGAGGCATCATGTAAACGATTCAAGGTTCTTTCGCGGCAACCCACCTAACATTGTGAAGATTCAGATGAAGTTTGCTATACAAGATTTCATGGAAGGTGTAAAAGACTTCGATAGCGTATCCCGGACGTAAAATCTAAAAAGTAATCCAATAAAAGTTTAACCCAAAGATTTTCAAGAAAATCACTTTAAAAAATTAAAAGGCTACAAAACGATAGAATTCAAGTTGTGTGCTGATTTTTCTTGACGTATTTCAGGAAATTGGTTATTCTTTTGATGAGTGAAGGATTGATCGAACGCAGTAGAAGGACCCATTGAATCATTTTATTCAGGACGAGGAGAATACCAATGAAAACGTATCGTGCCGCTGTTATCGGTTGTAGCCGAATGGGTGCATTTATTGATAACGAAGTCCCTGATTACGAAGCGATTAAGCTACCTTATTCTCATGCCGCAGGCTTTTTTGCCGAAGAACGAATTGATCTTGTCGCCTGTGCGGATCTGCGTCCAGAAGTCATGGAACATTTTGGAAACCGATATAATGTTCCAAAGGCGAATCAATACAC
>JAAXHD010000136.1 GCA_012271015.1 Candidatus Poribacteria bacterium
GTCATGGTGTTCCCCAACGGATACAAGACAGGTTGGAACATCATGTCGGAGTATTCCAAGGCAGACGATCTCGGATTCATCGAAGCGATTGTTAAAGAACTTTCTACATACGACAACGTTCAGAAAGACAATTTCACTGTCATGGTGAAGTTTTTTTACGATTTTTTGAGACCTTAGAGGGGATAGAGTGAAGAGCCTTATGTTGATGCTAACCGCTGCCTTGATGACCGGTGTCGTTCCGCTCGCAGATGCAGCAGAACAACTAAAATCTGGAGCATATTATGTCACGCAGTCGTGGTCACAAGAGACGGCGTTTAAGCGTCCGTATTATGTGAGCGTCCCTGAAAGTGCTGATCAGCAAAAGTTTCCGGTTTTCATTTTTTTTCACGGCCATGGTGGAAATGCGAAGGAGGCAATGAATGAATTCATGAGACGATACACGACGATGGCGGGCAGGTACGTCATGGTGTTCCCCAACGGATACAAGACAGGTTGGAACATCATGTCGGAGTATTCCAAGGCAGACGATCTCGGATTCATCGAAGCGATTGTTAAAGAACTTTCTACATACGACAACGTTCAGAAAGACAATTTCACTGTCATGGGAAATTCAAATGGCGCCGCTTTGGTGAACCAGTTGGCGATCGAAAGCAAACTGCCGAACCTTCGGAATTATGTGAGCGCAGTCAGCCCATTGAATGTGTATCAACACGATGAGAAGAATTTCAAAGCCAAAGGTGCTGACAACAATTATCAGGTTGTAGCGATACCGATGACCGGCAAACGTCTCATGAATATCTCGGGCACCACCGATGAGCTTGTCCCTTATCGCGGCGGTCTTTCAAAGCATATTCCCGCGAAGGACGGCAAGTTGGGCTTTGTTGATGCCGAAGCATCGATTTTTCTCTGGGCGAAGCAGATGGGATACGACGGAGAGAAATTGTCGAAACCCAGCAGAATTGATGGCAAATTGGCGATCTTCAGTTACCTCAACGGGGACGTGATTCACTACAAGGTTATCGATGAAGGACACGGCGCCTCGCGGGCAATCAGCGAGAAAATTCTACTCGAATTCCTGGAAGGCGACGAAAGAGAGAAATAAGTGATTAAAGCAATTTTCTTTGACCTTGATGGCACACTCTGCGACTCCGATGCAGCTTGGAATATCGCACAAAGCGAAATGTTTCAGCTTTTACGCGAGCAGTATCCAGATGTTTCGCAAGAGGTTCTTACAGAAACATGGAAAACGGTGCATCAGAGACTCTTTCAGCAACTCGATGCCGGAAAATGCTCTATGGCAGACGTGAGAGACGCACGCTTCCAATGTTTATTTCAAGAGTTAGGTTTGCCCATAGATAAGGTTATGGAAGGATTAAGCGGCTTTTTCTATTCACGCTACCTCACAAGTCTACGTCTTTACGACGATGTCACCGTCCTTGAGGAATTAGGTGCATACCATGTCGGCATCATTACAAACGGCGCACACGATGAGCATACCGACAGTCAACTTTCTAAAGTCCTACACCTTGGACTCAGCGAACGGATCCAGTCGCTTACAATTTCCGGTGAAATCGGTGTCAGAAAACCGAAGGTCGAAATCTTCCAAGTCGCTTGTGAACGTGCTGGCGTTTCACCGAAAGAGGCTCTGTTCGTCGGCGATACTATTGAAAACGACATCGTTGGTGCCAATCGTGTGGGCATGACAAGCGTTTTCATCAATCGGGAGTTAGATGTTCTGACACCGAAAACGGCAGACGAACAACCTGACTACTCGATCTCAAATTTACATGATGTTTTGTCCTGCTTGTAGCACATAGAGGTTTCGTGTTTTAATGCCTTTCTCGTGACGTAGAGGGATATGATGATCAATCCGAAGTTAATGGGAAAAGTTGCGCTAATTACAGGTGCCAATCACGGCATCGGTGCGGCAACCGCTTTAGCGTTAGGCACCCAAGGCGTGAAAGTTTTTGCTTCATTTTTTTGTCCACCGTGTCAGTATAGCGAGACGGAGTTAGAACATGCCGAAAAGCAGGGGTTAGGTGGGGATGTCTTCTACCGAGCTATGCAACAGAAACCTATTACATATCTTGTCGATCAATTTAAAGAAGCAGGCATGACGATATCCGTCTTAGAGGCAGACCTTGCTGATGAAGTAAATATTCCGAGACTTTTCGATGCGTGTGAAAAAGAACTCGGTCCAGTTGACATCTTGATTAATAACCACACCTATTGCGTCTTAGAGACATTTGATCCTGAGCAAACTTCAACAGAAGGAAGTGGCATCATTCTATCGACTGCTTCAAGCATTGACGCGCATTTCGCTATTAACTCCCGAGCGTATGTATTGATGATGCAAGCGTATTTAAAACAATATCTTAAAAATGGACTTAACTGCGGGCGCATTGTAAATACGAGTACGGATGCGGCACATTGCCATCCTTTGAATGTCAGTTACGCCGCAAGTAAACACGCAATTGAATCCTATAGTCACTCCGCTGCATGCGAGATGGGAAAATACGGCATCACGGTAAACGTCATCGCCCCTGGACCGATTCAAACAGGCTATATTCTACCTGAAGATGAGAAAGGAATCGCAAAATCTACACCCTTAGGTAGGGTTGGTAAACCTGAAGATGTGGCTGAAGTCACGGTTTTCCTCTGCTCTGAGCAAGCGCGTTGGCTCACAGGACAATTGCTCTATGTGGGCGGCGGTTATCGAATACCTCAATAGATAGACTGTATTTAGGAGTTTACAATGGATAAAACCTACAACGTTGCAATAATTGGGTGTGGTGGGATTTCTCACATGCACGCCGGATGGTATGTGAACGAACCGAGGACTTCTCTGACTGCAATTGCCGACATCGACGCAAAACGGATAAAGGCATACGGCGAACAGTACGGAGTCGAAAAACAGTATACCGATTACATTGAGATGCTCGAAACCGAAGACATTGATTTGGTGTCCGTGTGTACCCGCCCGAAACTGCATGCGCCAGTAACAATTGAGGTTGCGAAATTGGGCGTGAAAGGAATTCTATCTGAAAAGCCCATGGCGGAGAATCTCGGACAGGCACGGGAGATGCTCGAAACCTGTTCAGAACACGGCGTGAAATTGGCAATCGACCACCAAGTCCGGTTTAGCGCACCCTACGAAGCCGCAAGACAGATGATTGCCGATGGTGTTATCGGCGACCTGTTTCGGATTCACGGTGTCTGTGGCGGCGGGGACCTGAAGGACAATGCTACACACACTGTTGATCTGATGCGATATGTCTATGGTGACCGGCCCATCGCTTGGGTAATCGGTCAGATTGAACGCATCGACACCCCGATGAAATATGATCTACACTCCGAAGATTTCGCGGTCGGTTACTTCAAGTTTGAGGACAACGTTCGGGCGATCATCGAAGCAGGAAGCGACACCGCCCCCGGTTATCACCACATCTACTGCTACGGAACGGAAGGCGAAATCGAACTCGCTGCCCCCGGTGGACTACCGCTCCGTCTACGAAACGCAGAATCAGGTGGCGTTTGGGTGACACCCGAACGCCCTTCAGAAAGCAACCCTGTCCGAGACATGATTGCTGCTATTGAAGAGGACAGGGAACACCGCTCCAGTGGTCATCAGGGATACGCGACGCATGAACTGCTCATGGCGATTTATGAATCGTCTCGGAAACGACGGCGGATTCATCTGCCCCTTGAAGAGATGGAATCGCCCTTAACATTGATGATTGAGGATGGATGGATATAGCCGGCGGCATTAGCACGTAGGTTGGGTTGAACGGAGGCGTAAAAAAATCGTGTTTGGAAAATGAGTGTCAAATCTTATAGAGAGTCCGCAGATCGCACACATACGAGTGAAACCCAACACAGCCATCTGACCCGAGGATCCCACATGAAAGCGTTATTCATTGATGACCATATTGTTGAAGAAATCGACAATCTCGCTCGGAAACTACACCCACTGCAAAAGTTCGATAAAAACGTCGTACTTCGACCTGAACATCGTTGGGAAAACTGTGGTATCATGATGTGGACAACCCCGGCGTGGGTTCCCGATGAAGCGGTTTTCAAAACGCTCTACTATGCCAGTTCAGAGTCAGATAGCCCAGAGGTCAAACTGGACGTGACGGGTGCCCCGATGGGCGGGAAAAGTTTTATCTGCTATGCCATCTCGGAAGACGGTGTGAACTGGGAAAAGCCTCCGCTAGGGCTTTACAATTACGATGCCCTCACATGGCGGGGAACAGCGATTGGTACAGAGAACAACATCTTACCTACAGGTGTACCCCTCGGGCCCATCTACGACCCTTATGACCCCGATGAACAGCGTCGCTACAAAGGAATGGGATGGGAAAAAGGGGGTGGATTGACACCAGCAATCTCTTCAGACTGCCTCCACTGGACATATCTCGATGTGCCACTGGTTCCAAGTTCAGACGAGGCGCACTTCGGTTATGACGCGGAGAATGGACTGTTTATCGCCACTGTCAAGCATGCTGGACCCGATGGTAGATCTCCTTACGGACGCAGTTTCTGTTTGAGTACCAGCGAGGACTTTGAGAACTGGAGCGGGTTGGAACTCATTTTTCATGCCGACCAGATTGATCAGGAGAACGGGGAAGAACGGATACGAAAATTCATTGAGGATCCCGATTATCTTACGCCGATATACAATCGTCCTGAGGAGTGGCGTACCGATGTTTACAATTTTCCCGTGTTTCGCTATGAAGGGCTGTATCTCGGACTCCCTGTAATGCACCACTGGACGGGGAAGCATCCGCCGCTGTACGAAAACGTAGACAGTCGTAAATCGGTGGAACTAACTTCGAGTCGAGATCTACGGCAGTGGGAGCGCGTCGCGAATCGCACGCCATTTATCGAGTTGTCGCCTGTCGGGGACGGCAGTGCTTACGATACAGGACAGATCTCAGTCGTCAACGGACCAATCAGACGCAACAATGAACTCTGGTTTTACTATCTCGGTGCTCGTCATCGTAGCCAACCTTTGGTGGATGTAATGAACAGAAAATCCCTCAATACGCTCGCCATGGCACTCGCAAAACTTCGCGTTGATGGCTTTGTGTCGCTCAAGGGAGGCATCGAATGGGGGGCCGTGCTGACCAAGCCTGTCGTGATAGAAGGCAGCGAACTGCGTGTGAATGTAGATTCTTGGCGCGGCAGGGTTAAGGTAGAGGTTCTCAATGCCGATGACGGACATCCTCTCCCAGGATACACCTTCGACGAGAGTATCCCAGCGATGATTGATAGTATTGACGAACCGGTGCGCTGGAAGGGGAAGGCAGACCTCTCTGAACATCGCGGCAGAACCGTGCGCCTCCGATTTTCTATACTTGAGGCAGAACTTTATGCCTTCTGGTTCACTGGTTGATCGCTACGAAGGACACTAAAACTATGGATACAGTCGCAGTTCCTCGTAGGTTGGGTTGGGTGTGTAAAGTTTTTGGCATTCGGTATAATCGTAAATCGTAGGTTGGGTTGAGCGGTAGAAATCAAGACACTTTAGTTTACCCACAGCAGCTGCCTCATTTCAATGACCTGTTATGTGTAAATAGAGATAGCGAAACCCAACACCCCAAACGTTGCTGGTGTGAAAAGGCGTTGGGTTTCACTTGTATTCTGATGCGTTCAGATGCTTTGTGAATTTGAAAATCATCGCCCCTATAAAGTCTTCAGTCAGGTCCCGTGCAACCCAATCTACGGGATTTTGACAAAATACTTACACACCCGGTTGGGTTGAACGGAAATTGAGAAAAAAATAACATTGCTAAAAGGTCATCCGAGGTTCATTGGAATACTGAAATCTCCGAATTACGAGTGAAACCCAACGCTTTTTATTCTACATCACTTGGTTTGTTGGGTTTTGCTATGCCTATCTCCACCGATGTAGGGGCGAGAAGCAGAATGCTACTTAATAAAACGGATAAGTCTTACTCTTCACCACGCAACCCAACCTACATTTATTGATTAACACAGGGGCAACAAAACCATGAACACAGCCATTGAAAAGACAGAAGCACTTATCCATAGCACACGCGTATTGGATGCGATGTATACGGACGACCCTTATCGACCTCGTTATCACTTCACGCCACCGTTCGGTTGGATGAACGACATCAACGGTTCGATCTTTTGGAAGGGGCGATACCACATCTTCTATCAACACAACCCTGAAGGTGGTTATTGGAAATGGATGCAATGGGGACACGCATCGAGTGTGGATCTCGTGCATTGGGTGCATCACCCGATCGCTTTAACGCCCGATCTTGACGGACCTGACCGAAACGGGTGCTTTAGCGGCGGGGCACTCGTGAGTCGAGAAGGTGTACCGACGTTCATTTATCATGGGGTGCCAGATGGAACATGTATCGCAACGAGCGATGATGATTTGCTCATCACGTGGGACAAGCATCCAGCCAACCCAGTGATTCCAGTCCCCGCACCCGGTGAGAAGGGACACGGTGAATATATTGTGTTTGACCCGTGTGCTTGGTTGGATGGCGATACGTATTACGCTCTCATCGGAAACACGATCCCGGGACAGATTGGGGACGGGACTGCGCTGTTTAAGTCGTCTGATCTTGCGGAGTGGGAATTTGTGCGCTCCTTTTATCAATCGCGACGCGAGTGGACAGACGCTGAAGAGGACTGCGCGGTCCCCGATTTTTACCCGTTAGGCGATAAGCACATGCTACTGTTTTGTAGCCATTGGCAAGGTACACAGTATTACCTCGGCAGATTTGAGAACGAACGGTATTATGTCGAAAATTATGGACGGATGAGTTGGGAGGGTGGGCTGCTCGGTGGAGCTCGCTCGCTGTTAGACGCCCAAGGACGCCGTATCTTTTTCGATTGGATCCGGGAAATTCGCGGCATCGAACAAGAACGTGCCGCTGGTTGGTCAGGGGTTATGACGCTACCGCGTATCCTTTCCCTCGCAAGTGATGGTAGTTTGAAAATTAAGCCTGTGCCGGAGTTGGAATGCCTACGGATGAACCCGAAAGTGCATAAAAATATAACGCTGAACGCTGACGATGAGATGAACTTAGAAGAAATTCAGGGGAACTGCCTTGAGTTGGATGTTGAAATTGATCCCAACGATGCCACTGAGGTCGGTGTTCAAGTGCTCTGCTCGCCCGATCAAGCCGAACAAACAGGCGTACTGTATGTTCCGGCGGAGAGAAAGTTGAAAATCGAGGTGAGTCGTTCTACCTTAAACGAAGCCATCCGGTATCCACACTACCGGGACGCAGGGGGTACTGCGAGATTGCCGGAATCCCAACAGTTTGTCGATGCACAATGCGCACCATTCGCCCTGAAGGACAAAGAGACGCTCCAACTCCGCATCTATGTTGATAAGTCTGTGGTTGAAGTGTTCGCCAACGGTCGACAGTGTATTACACAGCGGGTCTATCCGACACGAACCGATAGTACGGGGGTTAGGTTGGTCAGCCGTGGTGGGCACGCACGTTTCCAATCCGTTCAGGCGTGGGAGATGGCACCCGCATTTTGAGAGAGTTGACTTTTGTATCAAAATAGCATATACTCTTGCTATGAACGTGGGTTCGATTTAAAGATTCAGAGGAATCTAACAGGATAT
>JAAXHD010000364.1 GCA_012271015.1 Candidatus Poribacteria bacterium
TTCATCGTATATACCGCATCAAAACACTTGTTAATCTCGTCAAGATTGTAGCAATCCAAGACTTGCGCAGGGACACCCTTTTCTGCGGTGAGTTTCACCATTGTTGGTGTATTGTCCACTGCCAACACTTGGAACCCCTGATCTTGAAAGAACTGGGCATCTTGACCGGGACCACACCCAATTTCAAGGAGCGTCTCTCGCCCTTCGTCCTTCAGGAATTTTAGAAATTCCGACCGCTCTCGGGCCTTGAATGCGTCAGGAGAATGAGAGGCTCTTTCATGGGCGTACTTCTCGTACGACTTAACAAGTCCTTCGGTGAATTGCATCATGTCGGTAAACCTCTCTGGTATAGGTTACCAGATTTCTTGATTTAGCACTGCTATCACGTCGTTCTTCAAGTCATCCAGACTGCGCCACCCATCTAAAACAAGATCGCTATCTGCCTTGTGCTTATATGTATCCAGATATGGATAGCGTGCCTTTTCCAGATAGTTCGATAGATCGGTATGGAGACGATTCAGCGTCTCTTCTGCGGATTCGCCACTGTCAGTTGTATAATCCCTCAGAATTCGTCTCGCCATAACGACATCAAGCGGCGTGTCAATGAAGATAGTCAAATCAATGACATCACGAAAACAGGAGTGCCGCCGACCGAATGGAAAATCCAGAATAATCCATCTGGATTTTCTTTGATGAATTACGGTATTGACCGTCATTTGCATTCCAGGATACTCAAATTCCTCGACATCACCGCCGCGTCGACTCCAATCGTAGAAATCACTCGGATAAATATTTGAATCGTCAAAATCGTCGAAATGAAAAAGAGACGAATCAGGTAATGACTTATGGAGAGTGACCGACAGTGCTGTCTTTCCGCCGCCAGATACCGAACTAATTGATATGACAAACGGTTTTTTCATTCAGCCGAATTATTTCCAATCGTCGTCAGGCGGGTAGATCATGGAACTGCCACCCCCTGCGCCTTTAAATTCGCTTTCAGCAAACCAATCTTTGACGGTGTCCCGCCATTTGATGAAGTGTGGGGCTTTTAGATGCTCTTGGAACGCTGCTTCGTCCACGTAAACCTCATAAAGCCAGATCCGATTCGGATCAGCACCGTCTTGAATTACATCAAATCTCAAACAACCGGGTTCATCCGCAACAGAGCCTTTCGCGTCGTCTATCATGGCTTCGATGAACGCTTCTCTGTGACCGTCTTTAATTTGGATGGGGGCGATGATAACAAACATACTTTTCTCCTCCTATGCGTAAATTACAAATCAGATTTTATTTCTCGTGTCGGCATACTGATGCCGAATTCACATTAACCTATCACAATTCGGGGGAGATGTCAATTGGGTTGTTAGTTATCGGTTTTCAGTTATCGGACATCGCGCCCGGGAGGTCGCTCCTACAGGAGATAGATCTTAAGGGAAAAATCGAAACTATAGGAGAACTGAATGACCCTGGTTCAAGGATACAATCTTACGCTGAGGCGACTATTAGTGCGTTTAGTTTGTCAGTATCTAAATCGACCCCTAAGCCCGGTCCTTCAGGTGGATAGAGATGACTGGCTTCTGCTCGGATGCGTTCCTTCGCGGGTGATGCCGTATAGAGCACAGGTCCCATCGGATCGCACGGTAGGGTAAGGTTGGGCATTGAAACACCCACGTGGATTTGTGCGGCTGTCCCAAGCGTCGATTCCTGATCTGTACCAATCAGACACCGAAGTCCAGCGGCTTCTGCCAACGCAAACAAGCGACGAATGTGCGTTGGACCTCCTGCTACACACGCTACGTTAAAGATAGTGCAAGCATCACGTTCGGCTGCCTCGTACCCATATTCTAAACTATCGATGTGTAGACTCACAGGTAGGTCCATGCGTTTGGTGAACTCCGTACACACGCGCAGGTTCCGGGAGGGTTGTTCAAAGTGATAGGGGACGTGATGCCGAAGGACATCGGCGTAGCGTAGGGCGGTCTCCCAGTCGTTGAAGCGACCAGAGAAATCGATCTGTTTGAGTTTGATTTGCTCGCCAAATCTCGACTTCATCTCGGTCAAGAATCGGTCATCCAAAGCACTGTCACCTGACACGTAATAGCGGAAGAGATGGTGTCCGAGGTCTACCAACCGTTGCAGATAGCCCGCGGTATTCTCAAAGTCCTCAGTTACTTGCCATCCGAAGATCGGATAACAGCAATAAACGCTGTCTCGCACCTTGCCGCCGAACATTTGATAAGCCGGTACGCCTTGGACTTTGCCGTTCAGGTCGTAAAGAGCGAGGTCGATGGCGGAGGCGAGGTGTAGATTGCTAACCGTGCTACCGAAATTCTGTGCCCGAAGAAACTCGTTGATCTCCGTGATACGGGTCGCATCTCGTCCGACGAGTAAATCGTTGTAGCGTTTGGTTACTGCCCCTAAATCGTCAGCACGGCTGTCCGAGGCTTCTCCCAACCCCACAGGACCATCGTCTACGTAGACTTTGACGATCACATGACCTGATATGTGACCATAATAACGCGGGGTCTCGATCTGGAAGGTCTCAACTTTTGTGATTTTCATCAAAATTTACGGATTGGAAACCCCCAGTCTTTAGACGGGGGAGGAAAATCCGCCCTCTTGGAAAGGACCAGAACATCGAAATATATTTGACATTCTATCCTGATTGTAGTATAATATTAACATCTCGTTGGACCGACAGTTTCAGCGTAACCGCTTGGTTGCGTGTCGGTCCTACCCACTGAAACGGGGTTAAAGACGGGATACGAGATATACCATGAGATTGACCTTTAAATATCCTGTGTATCCTACGAACACACAGGAACAAACATTATTAGCGTGGTTTGACCACTTGTGCGACCTTCAGGATTCTGCGCGCAACAATCGTAAGCACGCATACGAGACCGAAGGTCGTTTTGTCACGCAGTCTGAGCAACAGGCGCTTTTGACGGTAGCTCGTGCGAAATATGACGATTTTCGCGCTGTGCCTCAAGACTTCCAAGTTTCTATCCTCAAACGTGTTGATAAAGCGTTTGACAATTTTCGTAGGCGTTGTAAAGAAGGTGCGGAAAAAAAAGGTTACCCCCGCTTTAAAATGCGTGTTCGTTCTCTGACGTGGTGCTTACGAAAACACAAACTCAAAACAGGTGAACGCGTCCGCCAAAACCCAATAATAGAAACCGATTTTAGACACAATCGCTTGAAAGTGCCAAAACTTGGTGAAATCAAGATACGTATGCACCGCCCGCTTGTTGGTGACCCAAAAGAAGTGACCCTCGTCAAAAAAGCGTCGGGTTGGTATGCCAATATCACTTGTGAGATACCTGAGACGCCAAAAGTTGAACCGAAACGCTGCACTCAACATACTCTTAAGGGCGGCTTGCGCCCTTCGTGGAGAGCGGTGGGTTACCACCCTCGATGAAACGAGAAACTTATCGGTAGACCGGTAGGGTTTGTATTTCTACAAGCCCCCTGCCTTTAGGCGGGGGTACATTGACTTTGTCTCCCGAAGGTCAAGAACGGCTGCATAGTGCTTGGTGATCTCACCGTCGTACTTCGTCTCAATGAGATTGGCGATCGCCTCAAACAGAAGATATTTATTCTTATCTGGCAACGCAATGTGATCCGAATAGGTGTTTAGGAGTTTGATGTATTGCTCAGATGAATATGTTCGCTTCCACGGATATACGCGTTTAATTGGATCTTGAAAGGCTTCCACACCGGGAAAGCTTGTGGCGTGTGTAGGATGGTTCGTAGGCAGTTGAAGGTAATATCTATCATACACATCCTGCACTTCCCCAAAGAATCCTTCGTCCTTTCTGGCATGCTGATTTGACAAGACGGCGAGAAAACCACTTGATCCGAGAACCTCGGATGCCTTCAGATATCTCACTTGTGGGTCTACCCAATGAAAAGCGGTGGCAGAGATAATTAAGTCAAACTTTTCGTCTGATTTCCACTCCTCAAACGCTGCTCTCACAAACGAAACGTTTGGGAACGCTTTCAACTTTTCCTGCGCAACGGCGATTAAATCGGCACCGATGTCCAGACAAACCAGTTCATATCCGCGTTCCGCGAAGGATTGGGTTGCTTTTCCTGTACCGCATCCAATCTCAAGGATTCTGCTATGGTCATTGAGTCCAGAGAGGTTTACGACATCTTGGATTAGATTCTCAGGGTATCCGGGGCGGACCTCTTCGTAGAGCGTTGCAGCGGTATTGAATGTGGTCTTAAGTTCGGTATCCGACATAGGATTTTCCTTAACGCCTCGCCTATCTTCTGGTGTGTAAGTAAGTTTATATTTTACGGGCATTCGGACGTAAAGCCCACGCCTTTAGGCTTCGGGATATAAGCCCGCTAAGTGTCTGTGTCAATAAAATAAACTTGACATTCGTAATAAACTATAGTATAATTAGAATATCGTGTTGGAAACCAGCATAATGAGCGTCACTGCTTGGTGGCGTGCTGGTTTCCTCCCACTTATTAGGGGATAAACACACGATACACGATATACCATGAAAACCTATAAATATCCGCTTTATGATCAGTCTAATACAATCCGTTTAGGTAACTTGCTTGACGATATATGGCAAGTGCATGTATATTTCCATGAGTGGCAACGTCAACGGTATAAGGACGGATTGCCTTCTGCGAACCATGCTGCTATGTGTGCCCACTTGACCGAGTTGAAGCGAACGACGCAGCCACATTGGAAAGCCTTGCCGAGTCAAGCGCTCCAAGAAGAACTCAAACGCATCCACTTGGCGTATGACCGATTTTTCAAGAAACTGGGTGGCAGACCGAAGATCAAAAAACGACATAAATTTAGATCCTTCACCCTAAAACAAACGGGCTGGTCTCTGATGGACGGCTACAACAAAGCCTTGTAGCGATTGCGGATTTCATAACGAACACCTAACACTCTCTGATAGGCAGTGGACATGCCCTGACTGTGGTTCAGACCACGACCGAGACATCAATGCTGCGATAAATATTTTGCGGGCAGGGATAACCGTTGCCTAAATACGATATGCCCTATATTCACGCGATGTAGGGGAAACGCCCGCAGGTGGAGACGGAATAAGACGGTGGACTTTTCAAGGAAACCGCACTGTCTATGAAACCGAGGTTTCCCACGCCTTTAGGCGTTGGGTG
>JAAXHD010000321.1 GCA_012271015.1 Candidatus Poribacteria bacterium
CTCGATGGCTATATTGCCCGCAAACGCAACGCAACCTCCGAAACGGGGGCCGTCCTTGAAACGCTGGCAGACCGGCTGATAGAATACACGTTTTTTATCTACTTCAGCGTTTTGGGGTTGCTCCCCGTGTGGATGCCGATCGTTGTGATGTGCCGGGGGTTTCTCACGGATGCCTTGCAAGGTATGTCCGGAAACCCCCCGCAAGAGGGCTGGCGATTTGCCCTGACGCGTTCGCGTCTTAGCCGTGCGGTGTCGGGGCTGACGAAACTCCTGGCGTTTACGAGTCTTGCCTCGGCTTCGGTTTTCTCAAATGAGACACTTTCGACCCTCAGCCGAAGCCTGGCCCTACTGTGTGTCGGTTTCTGCCTCGTGCGCGGGATCCCGTTTGTGTTTGGGAAACCGAAAAGCACGGATATATGAACCTGTCCGAAAGTTGCCTGAGAACCAGTTTTGTGATATAATCATCAGATGTGAGAAGGACTCACTGTTTTATTGGTCACTGCCAGCAATCTTTACCAGAAAGGGATCTACATGCCAAAGAAAATCGCCATCTTTCCCGCGAGTTTCGACCCCGTCACGAATGGACACGTCGATCTCATTGATCGGATTTGCACCCTTGATGTCTTTGATGAACTCATCGTTGCGATTGGTGTGAATCCCGCCAAACCGGCGCGTTTCACACTTGAGGAACGCACCCAAATGCTTGAGGCTGTTATTGAACCGTATCCGCAAGCCACGATTGATGGGTATACCGGACTGACAGTGCATTACGCACAGGCACGTGGGGCTTGTGCTATCATCCGTGGACTACGCGAAATCTCCGATTTTGAGTGGGAGTTCAAGATGGCGCGGATGAATCAACAGATCGCTCCCGATATTGATACCCTGTTCATGATGGCGAACACGCAATACGCGCATATCAGTTCAACGCTCGTGATAGAGGTTGTGCAGATGGCACAACGGAGGGTGAGTGAGGACAAATTGCGGGAGATGGTGCCCGCAGTTGTCGTTAAATTTATTAAAAAGAAGTTTGATATGCTGTAAATAATTGTCAGTCGTCGGTCCTTAAAACCGATTATCCAGACTCAGACTCACGTTGAAACCTGGTGCGTTTACACCCGTGCCGTGTGGACGATACCGTCGATCAAGCAGGTTTTCGAGGGATAGTGTCAAGTTTGTATAATCGAAGAGTCTAATCCCACCCCGAACGTTGAGCGTCCACCACCCTGGGGTCCCAGCATCTACTGCATAGCCGTTGGAATCGAATTCAACTTCAGCCGGATCGCGGGTCTTTCCGGGCATCCGTGGATCGCGAATATCGCTTCGGTTCATTCGTCTCTGTTCTGCTGCGGCGCGTACATAGAAGGTCGCCCAGTACTGTGTATTCAACGGTTCCCACTGCACCCCAACGATCCCGTTCAACGGCGGTTCTCTCCGAGTGCGCGCTTCCCAAGGCTTCTTCGGATCCGGCACTTTGCCTCCAATCTTGAGAACTTCCCCATGTATCAATGCTGCATTACCGTAGACCGACCAGACGGGATCAATCGGAACTAACCCTGCTAATTCAACACCTTGAAACTGTGCTTCATCGACATTATCAAAAACGAGTACATCAATACCCTCGTATTCTTTGATGAGGTCTTTGTGGAGTTGTGGGAGCGTTTTATCTGCGTACGCCTCTTGGACAGGTTTGCGAGCGACTAAACCGCTAACCCGACTGTGGAAGAGTGTTAGGGAACCAAGGAAGTAGGAGTGTTTCGTCTTGAGACCGCCCTCAACTGTCCACGAAGTTTCCGGTCCAAGATCGGGACTCGGTGCTGTGACACCCTCATTGGTGACTTCTACCGCCGTTGTATCGTTCAATGAAGGGGCACGAAATGCTGTTCCAAGATTGCTTACAAAGTTCAGGGACTCTGTCAAACTGATCACCACGCCAGCACTCCCGGTCAAACTACTGTCGAATGCATTGAACGTATCAAAAGCCTTATCTCGGATGGAGAGATCTGCATTGGTCTGGTAAAACGTAGCGCGCCCGCCGAGTGTGAGTTCAATACGGTCGTGGACCGTAATTTCATCTTGAAGATACAGGCTCGCATCCCAGAACTGTGAACCGTTGATGAAACGTCCAACGTCTTCATTAATATCTTCTTTGCCCGTCTTAAGATCAGTGTTGACGGTCCGACTCTGGATCATGTCTAAGTAAAATTCACCACCGCCGACCAAGCGTTGCTGAGGAAGGATTGAACTGACTGCTTGTACGCTTAAACCGATGGTGCTAACCGTATCGTATCGCTGTCGTCGAGATGTCGCGTCGAGTTTCACCTCATTTCGTCCCTCTTTTTGACGTTGATAAGAGGCTGTCAGACGGAATGAGTCAATACTTCCCGATGTTGGGGTCACTAAATAATTGGCATAAACGAGATCCCGATTTTGCGGTTCAAAAAAGAATTCGTCAAACTCTTGTGGTGCGATTTTATCATACCGCGGGGTTTGGGGCTGTCGCCACATTTGATAGGCAACGTTGATAGTGTTTGTATCATTGAGTTGATACGCGATTTTTGCATCGGCATCGTAGGCTTTCCAACCCAGTGGACCTTCGGTATCAATGAGCCATCTCTCAGGGATGTTGTCTTTTGACAGCTTATTAATTTCATCGTAATCATAGAGCTTCACACCGCTTGGCATTTCGTTCACGATTTCAAACTTCCGGTTTTTGTAGTGGAGGTCGTACCCACTTCCAGGGTTCATATCTCCATAGAATCGCGCACCACCGCCAGCGATAAATCCGAAGCGTCCCTTGTTTCCCGTTACCTCTAACCGACCGAGTCGTTCCTGTGTGGCTGTCGTATAACGAGCAAGAAGTCGTGGATGTATATCCCAGGTTTGCTGCGCTGGATTGAGCGGGACCGTTTTCGTAAAGAAACTCACGACGCCTCCCATAGCACCGCTTCCATATAGCATGGAGCTTGAACCGAGTAACACCTCTGCGCGATCTAACATCTCTGGTCCGATGGTTGCCGTGTACTGATTTGGTCCTGAACGAAATGTAGAATTGTTGAGACGCACCCAGTCAACTTGTATCAACGTCTGGTAGCCAGTCAAGCCGCGAAGTAATGGAGAACCTTGTCCGACTGTCGTCTGTTGCGCGCTAACGCCGACAGCATCGCGAAGTAGGTTGGACGCGTGCTCTGCGTTCGTCCGTTCCAATTGCTTTAGGTTAAGAACAGTAATAGCATTAGGCGTTTTGAAAGGTTCTTTCTCAGCGCGTGTTGCGGTTACCGTGACTTCCTCGACTTCCGCAACTGTCGTGTCACAATCTTTTTCCGCCTGCACGTCCGGAATCCAACTCACGAACAGACTTAAACTTATAAGAAAAAAAAGATAAAACGATTTTTTCATAATGGTATGCTCCTTCAAATTTCACTTTTGTCAGTGTCGCGCAGGTCTTCTGTATCATCTGCAATCTAACCCTCTATAAATTATATGCAAATTATATGCCACTTGCAAATTAGCGTGAAATTGATACGTTTCAATCCGTTTTGGACATAATTTATGCTATAGTGTTCATTTATTGGACATCTGACAGCAATAGGACGAGACTTATACTTCCTTTCTCTAATTTCTTCTCTTGCACGCAAAACACATTTCGTGGTATTCTATACCTTCAAGGAGCGTCCGATATGCCTCGCACTGCGAAAGAGTTATCACCTGAAGAATTGCAGCAATACCGTTTGCGTTTCAATCAGCACTTCCAAAACCGGGATCCGGTGGATGAGGCGTTACTGCACCGCGCCTGGAAAACCGCACGCCAAGTAGCCGTTATGCTCTATGAAAACTTCGGAGCAACACAGGTGGCAGTCTTCGGATCCCTTGCCGAACAAGATTGGTTTTCAGAACAGTCGGATATTGATATCGCTGTTTGGGGACTTCCATCTAACAGGTACTTTAGTGCGGTTTCGGAAACAATAGGTTTCAGTCGAGAGTTCAAAATTGATTTAGTCCGTTTTGAAAGTTGTAAAGGGGCGTTTCGCAAGCGAGTTCGGAGCCAAGCCATTCCTATTCAAAAAGACGGAAAGCACGGCAATACTTTGAGAGACAATGAAACAAATAAGATGAAATGGGAAAAATTGGTCCAGCGCATTTCAGGGGAACGCACGAAGATAAAACGGAGTGCCAGGCAAATCGGAGAAGATTTGCAAAGAATTGAAGAGGCACCTATTGAATATCGGAGAAGCTTAGAAGCGTTTGTTGCGCGCCATCTCTTTGATTTCTATAAAGGTCTGGAAAGTATTTTCCAACGCATCGCCCGAGAGGTGGATCGTAACCTGCCCAGTGGAGAAGAATGGCATAAGGACTTGCTCGAACAAATGACGGAATCAAACGCCATACGTCCAGCCGTGCTTTCTCAAGAAACCGGTTCAGAATTACAAAGCCTTCGTGGATTTCGCCATGTTTTTATCTATATCTACGCTGATGAATTGGATTATGAACAAACGCTGGAGAATGCCGATCGGGTTAAAACAATATTTCCCAAACTCTCCACGGAACTGGACATATTCATCACGTGGTTAGAACAACAAGTGCCAGATGAATAGACAACGAAACAGGAGTAGGTATGTCAAAACAAAAATTAAACTTTGCATTCATCGGATGTGGTGGCAATGCCCGTGGACACGGACGCAGCGTCTCAAGTGTCGAAGATGTGGAGATTGTCGCGCTTGCGGATCCAAGTGAAGCGTCGCTTGATGCGTTTAAAGAAACCGTCGGTTTAGACGAGTCACTGCCGACTTACGCAGACCACGTTGAGATGTTAGATGCTGTCAAACCGGATGCCGTCGTTATTAGTTCGCCGCACGGTCTCCATTTCCAACATATTATGGACGCACTTGATAGAGGATGTCACGTCCATACCGAGAAACCGATGGTCTGCACGGTGGATCATGCCAAGCAGGTGATTGCGAAGGTAGAAGAGACAGGCTTGCACCTGATGATAGGTTACCAACGGCATTTGAGTCCTACGTATCAATACTGCCGCCAAGTCGTCCAGAGTGGTGAACTGGGGCGTGTTAACTTTGTCGCTGCGCATCAGTCGCAGAATTGGTATCGGAATCAGCAGGGCAAATGGCGGCAGGACCCATTCCTTGGCGGCGGTGGGCAGCTGAACGACTCAGGGAGTCACCTGATTGATATTCTCCTCTGGGTATTGGAGGCGAGCCCCGATACTGTCTTCGCTATGATAGACAATTTGGACATTGAGGTGGATGTGCTTACGGCAATGTCTATTAAGTTTGATACAGGTGCCTTGTGCAATATCAGCATTGTCGGACATGCTTATGGCGGGGTTCGGGAAGCTTTTTCCGTCTGGTTGGAGGAGGGCGCACTCCATCTCCGTGAGGGGCAACTCTATCGTCAAGAACGGGATGGGACATCAGAACTTGTTGATACATCTGAAATGCCAGAACAAGCTAACAAAGATGTTGCTTTTATTGAGCTTATCCGTGGGGAGCGGACAGAGAATCCGATCGGTGTTGAGAACGGTTTACGAGTCATTCAATTGACCGAAGCTGCGTGGCAATCC
>JAAXHD010000225.1 GCA_012271015.1 Candidatus Poribacteria bacterium
TTGGAGAACTGCTCCTCTGTCTGGCGCGAAAAAGGGCAGGAACACGGTGGACTTCACGGCGGCGGACCGCAACAAGGCGATCCGATCTTCGGGTACCGCGTCAATAACGGACGGATTCACGCGGGGATGGTGCGCGTCGTCTTTGAACTCACAGATGTCAGCAAAAAAGACGGCGGAACGCATTTCATCGCGGGTAGCCACAAGTCTAACTTCCCGATGCATTCAGATCACATGTCGTTAGAGGAAGGGAAACGGAGTCCATTTTTGATGACGTATGAATGTCCAGCAGGCAGCGCGATCTTCTTTACGGAAAATCTGTGTCATGCGGGGCCTGTATGGCAACGGGAGGCACCACGCATAGCAGTACTCAACGCTTATGCGCATCTCGCAACGCACTGGCATCGGTTGAAGACCCCGCCCGAAGTCCTCTCCGCCTTACCGCGTGAAAAGCAGGCATACTTCCGTGAACCGTGGGTCGCCGATTTCCGGACGAGTCCGGCAACAATTAATACGATTGAACGGTTTATTGGCAACGATGAATCACCTGTCAATACCGATACCAAGCCATAATCGGATTTTGCTATAAAACGGGTTAGGCTGAATTATACGTAGCCTCAACGGTTGCGAGATCCCAGATGAGGATGGTACCGTCTGCGCTGCCACTGGCAAATGTTCTGCCATCAGGACTGAATGCCAATGTACGAACTCTATAGCTTTTAATGATTGCGCGATGCTGGTGGGTGATAGGGTCCCATAAACGGATTGTGTTGTCCTCAGCATCACCACCGCTTATAAGCGTGCGTCCATCCGGTGAAAATGCAACCGTTTCAACAGTATCGGTATGCCCTATAAGGGTGGCGATATGCTGACAACTGTTCAGATTCCAGAGCCTGATGGTCCTGTCGGAACTTCCACTGGCGAGGATACTATCATCTGGTGAACAGGCAAGGGTTTTAACGGCATCGGTGTGTCCCGTAAGCACAGTGAGAAAGTGACCAGTCGCAGCATTCCATAACCGAATTGTTCCATCTTCGCTGCCGCTGGCGAGGGTTCTCCCGTCTGAGGAAAATGCAACCGCCTTAACATCATCCGTATGACCTGTTAAGGCTGCTAATTGGTCTCCCGTATCAATATCCCACAATCGAACCGTGTTGTCTTCACTACCACTCGCAAGCGTGGTGCTATTCGGGGCAAGTGCCAATGCGGTAACTATATCCGTATGCTCCAATATCGCCGTCTCGGTGCCGGTATCTATATTCCACAAGAAAATCCTATCATCCTGACTCGCGCTGGCGAGGATTCCACCATCCGAGGAAAAGGCAACATCTTCAATCAGATATTCATGTCCACTGAAGGTTTGAGACTCGGTATAAGTGGACATGTCCCACAACCGAAGCGTTTCGTCATCACTGCCACTGGCGAGGCGACTGCCGTCAGGAGAGAACGCTACGGAATGAATCCATTCAGCATGTCCGTCAATAATTGCCTTCTCCGCGCCACTCGTTAAATCCCAGAAGCGGACGGTATGATCACCACTCCCACTTGCAATCGTTTTTCCATCCGGAGAGAAAGAGATACCGCAAATACCATCTTTATGCGCTGTGAGGGTCGTTTGTTCAATACCTGCATCCGCATTCCAGAGCCGAACGGTTTGGTCACCACTTCCACTCGCGAGAAGGGTTCCATCGGGTGAAAACTCCAGATTACCGACAGTACCGATGTCTGTGGCGAAAGTTTCTAATTGTTCGCCAGTAGCGGTATCCCACAAACGGAGCGTCTCGTCCCGACTCCCGCTGACGAGGTTCATACCGTTCGGGGAGAATGCCAACGCCATAACGCCATGTGTATGTCCTGTGAGGGTGGAGAGATGCCTGCCAGTTTGGGCATCCCAGAGTTTGATGGTGAAGTCATTACAACCGCTGGCGAGCGTTTTGCCATCGGATGATAACCCCAAGGCATTGATCGGATACGCATGTCCAACGACTTCAAAAAGGAGGCGACCGGTGTGAATATCCCAAAACCGAATTTTTCCATCCAATCCTGCGCTGATGAGTGTGTTACCATCCGGCGAGACGACAAATCCCCAAACCTCATCTTCAGCATCTCTGAGTGCCATTGTAGTGCGACGCTGTCCAGTGTGAGCATCCCATAGTGAAATCGTGTTATCCCAATTTCCGGTTACAAGGGTTGCGCCATCGCGCGAGAAAGCGAGCGAAGTAGCACCCTGATCCTGCGCGTGTTTAAGGAGCGCGAGTTCGGTGCAGGTATGTGCATCGTAGAGCCAAACGCCGATATAGGTTGCAACAGCGAGACGCGTTCCATCTGGCGAATACTGAATATCCGTTATCGCGCCTTTGCCGAGACGCGCTAAGGCACCTGGAGGCAGCTGCCATTGTGTGTAGGGTTGTCGGTTTTGTGTGTTCATGGGTCTAAATCACGAATTTGATAATTGGT
>JAAXHD010000295.1 GCA_012271015.1 Candidatus Poribacteria bacterium
CCCCAGGCGGGATGCTTAATGCGTTAACTACGGCAAAGAAAAATAAATTCCCCCTACCTTGCATGCATCGTTTAGGGCGAGGACGACCCGGGTATCTAATCCGGTTTGCTACCCACGCTTTCGTCCCTGAGCGTCAGTACCAAGCCAGTTGGCCGCCTTCGCCTCTGGTGTTCCTCCCGATATCTATGCATTTCACCGCTACACCGGGAATTCCGCCAACCTCTCTTGGACTCTAGTCAGGCAGTTTTGGATGCAATTCCAAGGTTAAGCCTTGAGCTTTCACATCCAACTTGCCCGACAGCCTGCGGACCCTTTACGCCCAGTAATTCCGAGCAACGCTTGCCCCCTCCGTATTACCGCGGCTGCTGGCACGGAGTTAGCCGGGGCTTCCTCTGGAGGTACCGTCAAGACAAAGTCCCATCGTCCCTCCTGACAGAGGTTTACAACCCGAAGGCCTTCATCCCTCACGCGGCATCGCTGGGTCAGGCTTTCGCCCATTGCCCAATATTCCCCACTGCTGCCTCCCGTAGGAGTCAGGGCCGTGTCTCAGTCCCCATGTGGCCGTTCACCCGCTAAGGCCGGCTACCCGTCTTAGGCTTGGTAAGCCTTTACCTTACCAACTACCTGATGGGGCGTGGACTCATCCGAAGGCGATAAATCTTTTACCCCTGTATCCTTGGATACCGTGGTCTTATCCGGTATTAGCTCCGATTTCTCGGGGTTGTCCCGGACCTTGGGGTAGATTATCCACGTTGTACTCACCCGTTCGCCGCTTTACTCGCAACCGAAGTCGCTTTCTCGCTCGACTTGCATGTGTTAGGCGTGCCGCCAGCGTTCGCTCTGAGCCAGGATCAAACTCTTCGTAAGAATTTAAAAGAATTTACGGATACTGCTCTAGTTCGCCCGCTATCGTCTGCTATTAAATTTTCAAAGATCAAGTTATCAAAATGGGTAGAGTATGATACTCACCCACCGGAAATTGTCAATTTAAAAAGAACAAGAGAAACAAAACAATTTCAAACAAAAAAATGAAAGTGAGCCATCATACTAACAGAGGACTTTGCTTTGGCAAGGGCTTGGAGGAAATTTATTTTTCATACCCGAGAAAAAATCCTGAAACCGCAGGTGTGAACTGCGACTCTCACCATCAATTGCAACCGGCATTATGTTCCGGCCGACCAGTTTCGGCGATGAAAAATGGTGAAGGCAATAAATACCGCGGTTTACTTTCCGGTTCTTTTCCGGAAATGATTTCTATTTGAAAAAATTTTTTCAGAACTACTAAACTAATACGTCCGTTGAGAGAAATCCTAGTCAGCTATACTATAATCATACTTCAAAGCAGGGGGACGAATTGCTTTATGTCCGGCTGTGACTTCCTGCATGTATGAGCAACCTTTCATTGCCGGACATCTTGGTAGACACCGGTGAGCGAAGCTGAGCAAATTCTTGAATTGCTGGGCAGGAAACCTAGTCTCAGGGCCCGCCAGATTGCCGATGAACTCGGCATCGACCGCGAAACTGTAAATTCCGCTCTTCGCGGCCGCCTGAACGGCCAGGTCGTTCAGGACAACCAGTATCGTTGGCGACTCAATGCGTCAGCCGCTCAAGCACTGACCACTCGGAAACAGAGACGTGATACTCCTCTGGCCCGTCTTTCACGTTATTACCTGAACTGCCTGACGCACGACATAGTCGATGTTGAAGTTAACGCCTTCGCTTCCAGCAAGTTTAACGATTTGGACTACGTTGAGCTGGGCAGGTTTCCTCTATCAGGAAAACACGACGCGAGAGCACTTGGCACCGAAGCGATTCAAAAATTACGCAAAAAGGCTGACAAAAACCGCTCGACAATTTTTCTCGGTTACCCTGTCCGCATCAAATTCCTGCGCTCGCAAAAAGGCTGGAAAGGTTATGTAGTCGACCCGGTCATGCTCTTTCCAACCCGCGAAGACCCTTCGGACTATCAGACCGCTATGAGTTTTGAAGAGATGCCCATTCCGAATTTCGCTCACCTGCGAAATTTTACCGAGCCAGGACAACTTATGCATGAGGCTGTCCTTCTCGCAAACGAGCTCGGCCTCTCAAACGCCGCAGGAGATCTGCCCGACCTTGACGAACTCTTCTACCGGCTACACGATAGGCGCTCCGGCTGGGACTGGAAAGAGAATCCTGACGTGCACAACCTGTCCTCCGGACTCCCGATTTCGGGGATTGCCGATCAAGGCATCTACAATCGGGCAATCCTGGTTCTGGGGAAACGTTCGCCCTACACTCAGGGACTCGAATCGGAACTTGCAAAACTCGAAGAACTTTCAGAAAACGAGTATTCGGGCACCGCGCTCGGCTCCTGGCTGTCAGGCAACACGGCAAACCACGGGGAAGAGGCTCCGATATCGCTGATACAGACGGTGCCGTTGAATTCGGAGCAACGAGATGCGATTGAGCGGTCGTTCTCAAATTCGCTTACGGTTATTACGGGACCTCCCGGAACCGGTAAATCACAGGTGGTGACGGCATTGCTGATAAATGCCGCCTGGCAGGGAAAGAAGGTTCTGTTCGCGAGCAAGAACAACAAAGCCGTGGATGTCGTCGAGCATCGCGTCAATGCTTTCGGCCCACGCCCGGTCCTGCTGCGGCTCGGAACCGATGAATATCAGGGGAAACTTGCCGACTACCTTTCATCGCTGCTCGGAGCGAAGGCAACCGCCAATGATGAGGCGGCTTACAAGTATCATCTGGATATCCACGCCCAGTTCATGAAAAGAATGGAAACGGAGGAGCTGAAGCTCAGTCAGCTGGTCTCTACCCGTAATCAGGTCGATCGCATTGAGCAGGAAATAGAGAACCTGCGGGTGATTTTCGGTGAAGAAAACATCCGGCGGATCAAGAACCTGCCGTTTGAAGAAATTGACAAGGCCATTTCGGACTTCTCTACCGCACTTGACGCGGCGGACCCGCGGCGTCAGTCGTTGCTGCAGAGATTGTTCCACTCCTTCAGAAAAAAAGCCTTGTACGCGGGTCTCCGGGACGCGACCAAGAAATTCCAAAACGTCGGAAACGTTCTAGGGGTAGACGGTCCCTCTCAGCCGCCAAGCGACGATACCGTTTCTCAGTGGACACAATTCAGGAACCAAGTTCTCCAAAGACGCAACCTGGCAGACAAAATCAAAGAATACTTCAGATCTCTTGCCAGCCTGCAGGCATGCAAGCCGGCGGAGGCGATCACAAATTCCATGATGGAACTGATTAACGCGGTCGCGGATAATTCAATGCGCCTCTGGCAGTGCTGGCTTCGGATCCAGCCTAACAAGCTATCCCAAAAGGACAGGAAACTGCTGGGCGATTATTCCGCGCTTTTACAGCTGATCGTAAGTGCCAACCGGAAGAACCACCCGCCCGACCAGAACGTGTTCCGCCGTTACTATAGAATATTTCCAGAAATAGCCCAGATGCTTCCTTGCTGGGCGGTGACTTCGTTGTCCGCCCGTCGCCTGCCGTTTCAACCTGGATTCTTCGACTTGGTGATTGTTGACGAAGCCAGCCAATGCGATATCGCCTCGGTATTACCACTGCTTTATCGCGCAAAACACTCGGTAGTCATCGGCGACCCTCAGCAGCTTCGTCACATCAGTTCAATCAGCGCTCACAGGGACCAGCAACTTCTGGCCACACAGGGCCTCGAAGAGGATTACGCCTCCTGGGCGTATTCGGTTCACAGCCTGTTTGATCTGGCAAGCAGTCTCTGCCGAAGCGAAGATATTGTAGCGTTGAGAGATCATCACCGCTCTCATGCCGACATCATCTCGTTTTCAAATAACCAGTTCTATGATGGCCGGCTCCGCATGGCGACCCGCTACAACCGTCTGAAGATGCTCTCAAAAGACACCCCGGCGATCCGGTGGATCGATCTGAGCGGACAAGTATCACGTCCACGCACGGGAGGAGCTGTAAATGAAAACGAAGCTCAGGCCGTAGTCCGGGAAGTACGGAACCTGATATCCGAACGGGGTTACAGAGGCACAATCGGCGTTGTAAGTCCGTTCCGCGCGCACGCGAACCGTATCCGTGATATTGTCTCTCAGGACGGAGTGCTCGCACAAAAGCTAGTGTCCGCCGAATTTCTGGTTGACACGGTTCATCGATTTCAAGGGGATGAACGGGACCTGATCATCTTTTCGCCCGTGGTATCGGACGGCATTACGGAAAGCGCGCTCGATTTTCTGAGAAACAACGGAAACCTGTTCAATGTCGCTATTACCCGCGCCCGCTCGGCGTTAATCGTGATCGGAGACAGAAAAGCCGCGGCCCGCTCAGGAATAGATTACCTTGAACGGTTCTCGGAATATATTGATGATCTCTCAAAAACAACTGCCGGGAAAACGAGCAAGAAAATCATATGTCCCGGTCCGGAATACCCGAATGTCTCGCGGCCCGAACGCGTTTCGGACTGGGAAAAAAAGTTCTACAAAGCTCTTTACTCGGCCGGGCACAGACCGGTTCCCCAATACACTGTTGACAGGTACGATCTGGATTTCGCACTGTTTGACGGCAACGGTCGGCAGCTGGACATAGAGATTGACGGCGAAAGATATCATCGTGACTGGGATGGCGAACTCTGCCGCAGGGACCAGATACGCAACCAGCGCCTTATGGAACTGGGCTGGGATATCCTGCGGTTCTGGGTTTACGAGATAAGAGATGATCTGGATAACTGCGTTTCCCGAGTGAACGCGTGGGTAGCGAAAAGCCAGCCATCAGATGTGTCGTAATTTTCTCTGGAAAAATCTCTCATTTGATTGTAACGACAGATTTCGTAACATCCCTGTTCCGTTTGGTACCGTGCTCCGCCGCCGCTCTGAAATCGGATTTTCACATTGCTCGCCTCTCTCCCTAGTTCAGAATATTTCATGGTATTTCTTTCTGTTCCGTCACAAGTGCTACGGACATAAATTTTCTGCCGGGAACAAATCGTGGTATATGGGAAAAAGATGCCTTCCCAAATTTTTTCGAGTTGTAATGTATAGCCTTGTTTAGCGCCCGTTGAACTTACTCGAAGGATGAGAAAAATGCTTGGTATGAATGAAATTTTATCAAAATTCGCAGCGTGGAACTCGGGACAAGCCACATGACACAAGTCTTAGCGAGGGAAGCCGTCGCAGTGCGACAGATACCTTTTCTCTCTCAGACGCGCAGCGGAATCACTCGGCATAACCCTCGTAAATATGGAGCAATAAATGAAAACCTATACATACTCGGAAGCCAAGCAAAACTTTCAAGCCTGCCGGATGGAATTGAATCTACAGGAAAAGTATTGATTCGTCGAAGAGACGGCAGGATATACGCGCTGGTGCCGGAGGGCACGTCTCCTCTTGATGTTCCTTCAATCAAAGCGGAGATATCTACCGAGGAGATCGTCTCGATTATCAGGAGTGAGCGGGAACGGAACAGAGCAAGGAGATGATCACTTCGCGGAGTTCACGGACGCACCCCACTGTTACGACACCAAGAATATCGGGAAAGATTAATAGCACTCGCCCATATAACGTAAAAATTGTGTTAGGGATAATTTCCTATTCACGGCGTATTTCTCTACGATTTCTAATGTTGCTTTAGAAAAAACCCTGTCTACCGAATACCTTTCACCACATCGCGGACAGGAAATATCCCAACCCGAAAAAAAACCGCGCACCTTAAAGTACAAGTTTGTTGAGCACGCATCTTCATTTAGTTTCTCAATTTGTCTGGAGAAATCATCACTTATTTTTGCTTCTCGATGTAATTCCTTTAACTCTTTTTTGAACTTCTTTAACTCTTTCTTGAACTCAATTTCCGCTTTTTGGCGTCCTTTTCTGGTTAATTCAGATAATTCCTGGAACGCATTATACGCTTTTGTAAAACCCTTCAAAGAGAAGACTCTTTCGTAAGATTCTTCTGTTCTTTTATTATAATACACCCATGTAGCTTGGACCCCTTCCCGAAACGCATTTTTCATTGCTTCAATATCATGTGATGGACAGGGGTCGGTAACCTCATTGCATGCAGAATCCGGTACGGCAAGAACCGCAGGCGTAATGGATGAACAGGGGTCGCTAACCTTATCGCACGCAGAATGAATTTTCCATGTGCTCGTCTCCCTCTCATCGACTTTGACGCTTGCTTCCGCAATTTTTGCCCCGTCGACCAGCAGGGACATAACTAAACCATCATTTTCTCTAATGTTTTCTGAACTTACGCTCATAAAAAACAAGGAACCAGTTCTGTAGGTTAACAGAGCGGAAGCACACTTACTTCTTTGTTTAGGAGTCATATTTTCCATTGATTTACAGTAATGTTTTTTCGATGCTGTTGAGATTTCAGCTGTAACTCGATTGGCTTTAACGTCCCAATCCCCGGAAGACCAAATAGCTTGAATCGAATCTGGCAAAGATTTCGGTAATTCGAATTTTTCTGAGGAATCGTAGTAAGACTTAGGGGAGGAAGAATCAAATGGTTCTGAGCAGATAACTAATATCCATACTGGCACTGCTACCATCACAAAGCCTGCCGCTAACTGCACAAAGAGTTCTAATCGAGCAGGGAGGGGTCTTTTCATTCTATACTTAACCAATTACGAAACATGGAGTTGCTTGTTTAAGCAAGTTAGAAGTGAGAGGTGGGCTCTTAGGGTCTCGTACTGGCGATGGGTAGGGGTTGAGGAAGTGTTGGGCAAGCGTGTTCATTCTAATCTCTTGAATTAGACAGTAAGTGTAGTATTTCAGAATTCAATAGGCAAGGTTTTTTCCGGGCAGGGGATACGC
>JAAXHD010000374.1 GCA_012271015.1 Candidatus Poribacteria bacterium
AAACTCAACATTGAACGACTACTAGAACTTCGTCCAGATACAGATTGGTACTTGTGAACGGACGGTAGAGAGAGGTCCTTATCTTGTGGTTAGCATACTCAGTAATTTTTCCTTGCATCAACTTTTTCTGTTTTAAGTCTCGGCTCCATTTTATCTTGGTGGCATCAGATAAAACAAAGTCATTAACTTGAGGTTCGGGAACATTTCCTCGTTTCCATTCCGTAATCTGGCGATTCCAACGATCAAGCTCTATCGTGTAAGTTTCCAACATGCGTTGCACATTATCGCGGAGTGCGTCTTGATTGAAGTTGTAAACCCAGACATCTCGATTGGTTGACACACCGAGGCTGAAGTTTTTGAAAATTACACCCTCTGTGGTTTCCGCTGTGCCTTTTGCCTCTTTCGCTTCTTTAGTTCCTATCGGGATGAAGGTATCAAAATCGGCGTGGAGTCCTTCAGTGATCCACGTGTGTTTTTCATCAGGCTGAATCTCTTGCCATGTGACGTTGCCTGCGTTTTCATGCGTCTTAAGGAAATGGAATGTCTGTTCCTTACTCGATAGTTCTGTTTCATTGTTGTAAAGTATACATGGAGAATCAATAGGTTCTCCTGTCCTTACGAGCAATGCTATACTCACACCGATTTTAATGTCAAATACATTGGAGTCTGCTGGCTGGCCCTTATTGATGTTCCCCCCTAAATTAAGCAGATACAGTCTGTTGAATTTTTCAGCAAGGTGTTTGCGCATTCCATCAAACGCCAGTCCCCTAATAAAATTGTTGTTCGTTATAAACGCGACAATACCGGAGTTCCCCATTCGCTTTGATGCCCAGCTAAACGCTCTCACAAATGGGTCATAGGTGTTATATTTGAGTTGTGCTCTGGAATCCTTTACATAGGTATCCTTGATCTGTTCGTCGAGCGCCGGGTATGGGCGGTTTTTGTTATTGTCATTTTCATTCTGTTGTCCAGCATTGTAGGGTGGATTGCCAATAACAACAAACATGTCTTTTTCTTGTTGTTGTTCCACGCGTTTTGTATTTTCCTTAGTGAGAATCTCCATTTGTTGTTTATCAAACAATTCAAAAGTATCGGCAAAGGCTATCCCCTCAAAGGGCAGGTATTTCTTTGTGTGATGCAAAAACTCTTGTTCAATGTTTAGGTTAGCGATATAGTAAGGGAGCAACAGAATCTCGTTGCAATGCAGCTCATGCTGGTATTTATCCTCCAGTGCTATTTTGGGGAGGTCTTGCATGAGCCGGACGATGAAGTTGCCAGTGCCAACAAACGGGTCTATAATATGCACACCGGTATCCGACAGCGACCGGTTGAATTCGGTTTTCAAGAGATGTTCAACACTATTCACCATAAAATCGACAATCGGTTGGGGGATGTAGACAATACCGTGGGTGTCTGCCGTATCCTCAGAATACTCTTGAAAAAACTTTTCATAGACGGTGTTAAGAAAGTGTTGCTTTTCGGAAAAGTCTTTACAACCGGCAGCAGCGTCTTCAATAGCGGCGTAGAATGGATTCAGGGGTTTGAGGAAATCGTCGCGACTTACCGAATGTTGCATAAGTGCTGCACTGACTTTTTCAATCTCTATAGCAATGATATTTCGGTTTGTAAAGTCTGACCTGTCAAAAACTTTGAGAAAGATCCGTTCGGTGAGGATATGCTGGATGAGCATCTCTTCAACGGCAGCTTGTGAGAGATCGGGGTTAATTGAGGTGCGACAGGTCTGGTAGAAACTGGTGAACGCCTCTTTGAACGCCGCGTTCGTTTTCTGCTGGTGTTTGACAAGTTCTTTCAACTCGTCTGCAAGTGCCGGAATCCGTTCACTGAATTTATCAACTGCCTCATACCAATCTTTAAAAATGTCACCAGAATATGAAAAGAGGCGTTGGAGCACTTCAACAAGGTTTTCGGGGTCGGTGATGTCCGTGTCCAGTGCTACTTCCTTGTTCTGAAATAAAATGGCACGCTCAGGAGTTTGAAAAAGGATATTGTCAAAAGGATAGCCTTTGTTGCGTTTCTCCTGAATTGCTTTTGTGAGGTCGTCATCCATATCTTTTGCTTCCCAATAGGCAATCGGGAGTCTGTATTCGTCGATTATTGCGCCATCAATGACGATGCGATTTCCTTTTGGGCTGCGCATAGCGTGTTGCGGTTCAAGCGTACCACCTGCTTTTTTCGCACAGGTAGTAAGTAAGAAGGCAAAAGGATTGCTGACCGCACCTTCGTGTGTGATATTATGTTGAGCGTATTGTTCTAACGCCTCGTAGTAGTCTTGTATCGGTTTGTGTGTAGGTTTGATATTTAGTTTTTTCATAAGGTTCTCCATTCAGTGTTAATTTTCCTCGGACTGATTACAAGAATCAACGATCCGAAGGAGATGACTCGCGAGAATTATCATTTCAACTGCTTCCTCTGCAGTAATCTCAACATTTCGGTGACTACTCGGATTTTTATAGGATCCGATTGCTCCAGCAAATAGATCGGAGCGAGCTTGTTTTTCCGCAGTTTGTTGTTCTTGGTCAGTCAAATTACCGTTGTTGACATGAAACGCTTTACGGATTAGGTCAGTTCCGTAATCTGTTTCTGTATAACCTCCTGCCTTTCGGACGGCGACTTCAACTTGTTTAAATACTTGAAAAACGGCAGTGTCATAATCGCCTTGTAAGAATATTGACCAAACTTTTTGGGCGATTATAGGGTGAAGTTGTCCTTTGGGCAAAAGATTTGCCTTGCGATAACTCTCTAAGTCCTCGGGGGTTTCCACTCTTTGCCCGCGTCTGGTAACGAAGTATGTAGTTATTGTCCCCGCAGAACTAAAGAGTGACAAGTCCGTTGGGCTTGGAGCGACAAAGCCTTCTCGATGTAACCATTGCCAAGCTTCCATGAGTGCAAAGAGAACCTCATCATGAGATTCAGGAGGATATTTTTTAAGCAGATCTGCCTTCATCTGATTTGACTGATTCATAACACTTGACATGGCACCAAATGATATAATACCTTCTGGTCTCATACGTTGGTTGTTCTCTAGAGATATTAAGGATACTAAAAGCGGTCCAGCAAGTTCTTCTGGTTCAAGGCTTAATAGATGATCTGCATCGGGGAGTATCTCGAATAGTTTGAAGAATATTGGCATAATATGTTATTTTTTTTTCTTAGTCCTTATATCGAACCTATGTTATTTTACGGTTTACCAGCCCAGTTCATTTATCCCCCTGCGAAGGTGGGAGGGTGGCAGACAGACCGTGCGGTCCGCTTCGCAGTGCCACCCAAACTGGTTCCGATAGTATATCATATCTTTAAAGAAACTTCAAGAAAAATGTCTGAGGTAGGTGTGTAAATATTTGGTTGATTGTTGCCTGAGTGCAGGTTGCTTATGGGTGAGTCCGCCGCAAATCACGGATTTTCGCGGGTTGGGAACACTTGCCACAGGCTAACAGCCTATGGTACATAAGACCCACAAGAAACCAACAGCATATCCTACAGGGCTAATCGGTTTGTTTCAACTGCTGCTATAAACATTCCGTCCCCTACGGGACTGAAGAGGGTTTTTTGAAGTCTTCAAGGTTTCCGCGTAGAATCCGGTTCGGTTAGGAAACCGTGAAGAAACACCCCAGCAAAAACCCTACCGGGCCTGGGGTCCGAGGCGGTTTTTCCTCTTAAATTGACACTTATGGTTCGGTTAGGAAACCGTGAAGAAATCCGCAGAAATACCCAAGCAAAAACCTCCAGCAAAAACCCTACCGGGCCTGGGGTCTGAAACGGTTTTTCCTCTAAAATTGACACTTATGGTTAAATCTGAACTTTTACCTGATTATATATTAAAGACCATTTTTTTAAGTCCTTTTCGTGCATAAAATGAAAAAATTGTCATAAATTATGAAAAGAAAGTGCAAAAAAGTGAATTTTATTGGAAAATCGGAAAATATATGGCTGTAATGACGGCTATACTCCTGAAAATCCCTAAATTCTATAAATTCCGGTTCAGATAATTATCACATCCGTTTCAAAGCACGCGTCTGTCTCTGATAATTCCCTTCTCCACAAACACAGCGATTGTTTTCTCGGCAAAGCGCGAGGGGATGCGGCGGTTCTGGTTGATATGCGCGGGGTTTGTTGACCTGCCATAAGAGCGGGCAGCTAGATCAGCGTCTCATTTTGTGTGAGAGCCTCTTCTCGTGGGATGATAGGAAACCGCTGCATCTTCAAGTTGCTATGGGTGGCTTCCCGACGAAATGAAGGTAGACTAAGCAAGTTGCTTATGGGTGAGTACGCCGCAAATCACGGGCTTTCGTGGATTGGAAATACGTGCCACAGGCTAAAAGCCTATGCTACAA
>JAAXHD010000116.1:0-5682 GCA_012271015.1 Candidatus Poribacteria bacterium
TGTTTCTCTGCTCTGATTTTTGGAACAGCAATCTTACTGAATTCTTCTTTATTGATTGCAGTTAGGATTGTCCCGCTACACCCTTTTTTAAGTTGGAACTGCCCAACAATGCTTTTTAAAAGCACAAGCAGAACTTTGGAATTAAGCACATCTGACTGGACAACATAGAATCCGGTAGAGCATAAAGCGTTATCATATTCCTCGGTTATTAGAGCGATACTTTCCAATGACCCTTCAATAGATGAAACAATTACATCTTCGGCAGCTACCTTGCGCCGCGCTCTGGTTGGCAAGTCTTCCCCTTGCTCCACCATGCAATCAGTTATTTCCCCATCGTTCCCGATATTGGCAAGTTCAATGTACTTGTATTCTGTTTCAGCATCAGGATTGAAATTAGCGTCTCTTACATACCCTTGGTTTCCAAGTGTATCCCAACCGCCTGGGTAATTTTTTATGATATTGACGACCTCGTCATATTTCGGCTGGAAATAGTCTGCGTCAATGCGGCCGGCACTTTCGGTATCTAAGAAGTTTTTGACGAAAGTTAACTGATGCTTCGATTGCCAATCCGCGAGACCGAGTTCGGCAAGGAGAAGCGTTTGTGCCTCGTTGTATACCACCTCTGATGCCTGGATTGAATCAACAGCGTTATTAAACGATGATGTTATGTCATTCTGTAATTGATGGCATAAAATCGGTATTTCTATTCTTTTTACTTCCTCTAAGTTAACATTGGATTGATTAACTGAATGCCTTGCTCGCCTCTTGATGTCAATTACACCGTATTTGGTATTCAAAAACGCTGTCAAATATTCAGGGGTAACGATTTCTGGATTAGGATTTATGCGGATAAGGTAGGATGCAAAAACAATATCCTCATCTGAGAACTTTCTAAACATACCAGTTCTTCCTACAAACGCCTGCGAGTTTGTACGATTAAACAGAACATCTCTATCCTTGAGTTTGAATGCCGCGATTTGATTATCACTTAATTCTGCATACTTTAATATGTTCCGGTCACACAGCATGTTGCCAATTTCGTTCATCCTGTAAATTTTTGTGCCAATATTGTCTTCATTCATTTCAATTGAAATGCCGTATTGGCTTGAAGTAAGAATATCTCCTATAGGAGTGTACTGGAGATTTTTATTTTTATAAGGTTCACAACTTAGGTATTGACTATCCCAACGGAAGTCAGAATGCAAGGATAGATGAGATAGTTTTCTGATTTTGAACTGCAAATTTTTATTCTCCGCACCAAAAACTCAAATTTTCGCTTTTTGCCCATTCAATAAAGGCCTCCGCAATCCCATCGGATAGTTCCCCATTGTGATTGTGTAGGTCGTGTTCAACAATCAGATGCCCGTTTTTGTCTAACTTGTATTGCCCAACGTCATTTTCGAGAAAAACGTAATCCCCGGAATTATCCTTTCCACCTTTCTGGGAAACGGCGAAAAAGATAGAGTAGTCCTCGACTTTAGGACAAAGGGGACCTTTGGAAGGATCATTGTTCCACTTTTGCACAAATAGAACGCTCGTGTTAGTGCCGGTGTGGGGTTTGAAAGTGTTGGTATCCAGTCCGACTACAGCCAAAACACGTGCCTGTTCCGCGATAAAATCGCGGATGTATCTATCAGATGCATTGTTGAATCTGCCTTGTGGAAGGACGATCGCCATGCGTCCACCGGGTTTGAGGAAATCCAAGTTACGCTCAATAAACAAAATATCCCTGCCAACTTTGCTTTGCGCCTTGCCGTTCCCTTTAAAACCGAGCTTGTACTGATGAAGGATACGGTTCTCCTTGATGTCTCCTGCAAACGGTGGATTTGCCATCAAAATGTCAAAGGTAAAAAGTTTGTTTTCCTCCGGTTCGGTTCTTAGTGCCTTGAGTCGATCAAATCCTCTGCCGTAGGTCATTATCCATATCCTATCTCTCTCAGCCCTGTCACTCCAGCGTTCATAGTCAAGTGTGTTGAGATGCAAGACGTTGGTTTCACCGTCCCCAGCAATGAGGTTAAGCGTTCTGGAAATCCTGACCGTCTTTTCGTCAAAGTCAATCCCAAACACTTTAAGAACATCTTCTTGGTCCTCTGGCGGAATTTCAGCATTGGTAAAAGTCCGTCCGGTGAGTTTGAATGCGGTGTGTACGGGAAATCCACAACTTCCAGCGGCGGTGTCAATCATATACTCTCCGCGTTTCGGGTTGAGCATCTTCACACACATATCAATGACATGCCGCGGGGTGAAGTATTGTCCCTTCTCGCCTTTGGCAGATTTACTCACGAGATACTCAAACGCCTCGTCCACGACTTGTAGGTTAGAGTTGAACAACTTAACATCCTGCAGACTGGACACGCAGACAGATAGATGGCTATCAGAAAGTTCAAACGTTGAATATTCGGGAAAAACACCTTTCCACTGGTTCTTTGCCTCGTCAAAAAGCCTCTGAATCTTGGTTTTGAGTTCACTATCAGTTTGACCCGTGTTCCTAAACTCCATGGCTCGAAATCCATCGTCCGAAATCGACGCTGCTGCCAACTTAATAACTTCATAATCCATGTCATAGGTCATTCCACTCTCTTGCTGTGGAGGGCCGCTCTGCTGTTGACGGACAAAGTAGTCAATAACGCCTTTGTCTTTGTAACTCAGCGATTCGTCATAAAGCTTGGTAAAGATGAGCTTAAAAACCTCTTCAAAAACATCCACTCCCGCGTTGGCAAGCACTTCATCCTCTAATTCCAAGATGACCTCTTTTAAGGACTTGTGCTCCGTAGTGAGTTTGTCCTTAAGAATGAGATCTTTAAGGGTAAAGTGTTCTTTAAGGATATCCGCCAAAGTCTGCTCGGCATCAGGGATATCCGTAATGTCTTCAAAGTAATTTGGATCTCTCCGGTGGTAGTGTGAAATTTGTTGTCCATTTGTCCATACGGCGATGGGCGCGCCAGTGGCGTTGCAGTAGGAACGGAGTTGCTCCTTCCCATCTTGGAGTTTCGGTTTCTTTACTTCAATGATGATATAAGGGGTATCCGGTCTATCCTTGTCAAGGATAACGATATCGGCGCGTTTCCTTTCTCTACCAAAGTTGACAGGATGTTCACATCTCACACGATCTGGAGAATAATGATACCGATTCAGGAGCCGTGTCGCGTAAAGTTGGCGGATCAGCTCTTCGGGTTTTAGTTGGACCTCATTATTGCGAATTATGCATTTAATGTGTGGTGTCTCTTTGCCTCTCACCGTTTTGCTGAGAATTTTTTGGCGCAAAGATTGAACTTCGGGGTCTGTGAAGAGATCCAGGTGGTAACTGCTGTCTTTGAGGATAGTTTGGATAATATCGGGTTGGGCACAATTTCCTCCGTATCACCGAAGTGGTGTTTGTTGGTTAGTATTGCAACGAACAATCGTCATGCTTCATCTGATAGATAATTTTGCAAATATTGTTCGATTTCTTCGCTATTTTCGACGATATCGGTGAAATGTGTTTCGCAAACATCGTTGAAACGTAAAAATACATCGTGAGTGGTTGTATCCTTCTTTTCAAAGATACCCAGAGGTCGATAGTCAATACCCCACGCCTTGAATTGGTGTAATGTGAGTGCTGCTGCTTGGGTTTTCGTATCGCTATTTAGGGCAAACACAAATAGGGGTGGGACTTTCCCGTTTACTCTACAGTCTACTTTGTAAATCCCATCCGGATCATTCGTCGGATGTTGCCAATTGAACGTCATACGATTTGATTCTACCTTTTGATACAAAAAGGCACGGAAATCGTCCATAAATGTTGACTTAACCGTTTCTCTTGACAGGTACGTAACGTCGATTATTTTGAGTAGAGCCTGGACAAAGTCATAAAGAGCCTCTCCATAACACTCATCGGATACATCAACAATTAATTCACCATCATAGTCCTTAACTTGAAACATGGATAAAGCCTTTAGAATTAACTTCTGACGGTTCCCGCTATGAAGTCTTTTTTCGTCCATATAGTATGAAAGGTGCATATAGGTATGTGCCTCGTCTGAGAGTACCCACCTATCTCCCATCTTTTTCAGGACAATAACCAACTGATCCCCATCATTGAAATGGAAGGGAGTTGAGACGAGGAAACGATCTTTGCCATCTGCTAAAAGTTGTATTTCTGCGGAGACTTTATTAATAAAGTCTTTTTTTATTGTTTTGACTGACATTGATCTCACCCCCTAGAAAAGTTTTAACTCCAGCTGTGCTGGTAATTCAAAATTGGCATCCTGTATCAGGCAATGTAGCGCGCCTTTAAGGTTGTTATAGCGGTCTGTTTTCTCTGCATAAGCTTCTTCGTCATAACCCCTTTCCTGATATCGTTCTGTAGCGAAATGTATGTGATAATCGCGAATTTTCTGTTTTTCAATTTTGTTTATGTGCGGCCACTTATGCATACCATTATAGCGGCGGATCCGAAAGTCTGCTCCCTTTTTAGGGTTTATGACTGCCAAAATTACCGAGAAATCTGACGGATATTTTTTATTCAGATTGGTTATGATGCGAAAGCGGTTACCACGTTCCCCAATAATATACAAACTCTTGTTCTTATCCAGTTGAGTACGCCAGTCATCTGGCAAAACCTTACGCTCATTAATTAGTTCTGCTATTTGTTGATCGGTATATTTTATTTCCATTAATGCTGTCCACTGATAAACTTTTACTAGAGCAGATTCATTAGTATAGATGACCAGATGTGCTTTCTACAGAGGTTTAAGTCATACGATAAAGTATATCACATTATACCAAAATTGCCAATGTTTTCAGGCAGGTTGTGGGATCATTTAATTTCAGTATTTCGGCAGTTTCTTGCAGAAAGCCGTGACTGTGGGATCAATCTGACAGCGAAAATGTCGCACAGAAAAACCAAGCGAGGTTAGGAAACCTCGCCTACGGAGGGGTGTGAATCTACCATTAAAGAGCGGGGTTAGAAACGTTCCACAAGGGCAGGATGAACTTGCTGAAGTAGTTTCACTTTGTTCAACTCAACTACGGAACGCCTTCACTCAAGGTTTCAATAACGACCAATCGGGTTCATCTTCCGGATCACCGAGGGGACCGTGGGCGTTACGGACGATACGCCGTTGCGCGTCATACCAATCCGTATAACGCGTCGCGGGCTGGAGTGTGTCGTTCCGAGCATCCATCAGGTTTGTGAGCGTGTTCTCCATTTCGTCCACTAATGATTTCGCTTCGGATGCATCAATCAGATTATTCATCTGCAGTGGGTCTGCTTCGACATCGTATAGCATCCGCTTACCATCGAGCCAGCGAGCGTAACTATGCGTTTTTGTACGCACACCGCGCCACTCATTCCCATCAATGAGGTAATCGTAGGTCGATCCGAAGTTCATCGTCAAGACGGCATCCTGTTCAAATGCATCAGCATTACCGCGCCAAGACGCTGAAAGGTCATAACCTTCAACGGTGCGGGGTGGCTGGATACCGCATAAACCGCAAAGCGACGGGAACAGATCAACGGGGGAGGTGAGCGTGTCACAGGTCCGATTCCCATCGAAAACACCGGGCAAACGCAGAATCAGTGGCACTTTGATGGATTCTTCGTAAGGTTCGCGCTTCGCCCAGAAATTGATGCCTTGTCCGCCGCCCTGCGTTCCGTGGTCGGATCCGAAAACAAGCAACGTGTTTTCGACCCGTCCCGTC
>JAAXHD010000116.1:5709-15656 GCA_012271015.1 Candidatus Poribacteria bacterium
GAATCTGGAACATTTGCCGGTAGTTGAAGTTCAGTGGGCAATCGATCATAGTATTCCGGTGGTGCAAACTCATAAGGTGTAGAATGTGCCTGATGTGGAGAGATAAATAGACAAAACGGGGTATCATCGTCCACGTCATCCATAAACTGGAAGGCGTATCGGTTCAAGGCATCGGTTTCGTAACCTTCCCATGTTTCGTTCCGCCAATCGTCAAGATTCACTGTCCCGTTGAAATAGTCGGTGTGGAAGTTATAGCCGCGCCAGTGTTGGAATCCGAGACGGTCGCGTCCTTCGGGGACGTAATCGCGTCCGCCGATTTCCGGGAACGAACCGGTGTGGAGATGCCATTTGCCGACCCACGCCGTCCGATAACCGTTTCTGTTGAAAACGTCACCGAGTCCGATTTCATCGTGTCGAGTTCTGAGGAAATTAATGAGGTGTCCGGTCGTCTGTGGATGCCGTCCCGTGAGCATCATAGAACGGTAAGGGGTGCAGACGGGCGCGGTAGCGATTGCGTTTGAAAAGACGGTGCCTTCCTGTGCAAGTCGGTCGATATGTGGCGTTTCGATCTGTGTGTCGCCATATACCGGCAATGAGCACGCACGGATCTGATCGGCGAGAAGATAAACGATGTTCGGTTGGTCTGTCATATTTGGTGTCCTGGTGTTCGGTCAAATGTTCTCAGCAGTAAAATGGTGAAAGTTGATCAATTCATAGACATGCCTTATCACCTGGACTTAAAATTGTAGCCCCAAACTCACCCGGTGTACCTGTTGTAGGCGTCCGAAGTCAGCATAGGCATAATCGAGAGAAAGGACCCTTCTGCCAAGATTCAGATGGATGCCTAAACCGAGCGTAAGCCCCTCTTCATCGTCGGTGCGGTCTTCTCCCAATCGGAATTTGTAACCCCCACGAATCGCCGCCATTTTTCTGTACCAGTACTCCATGCCGATGTTCAACCGCTCACTGTTGTCGTTGGGATGGTTGGCATCAAGAGCAAGCGTGAGGAGATTGCTACCAGAATCAATAATGTCATAGGCGAGTCCGAGTCGGAAATTGGAGGGTAGCGGGAACTCAATCGTCTCTAATTCTGCTTTCCGTGCCGGATTCGTCGTGTCTGGAAACGGGCGGTAACTCCCTATCCTTGGGTCTCCTGCAACTTCTGCGCCACTCTCTAAATCAGGACCGCCGAAGCGCATTTCCGGTCCAAAGTTCGAGAAACACATCCCGATCCGTAAACTTCGCCAACCGGTGTGATACAAGGTACCGACATCAATAGCAACGCCTCTGGCACTTTCCCTATGGATCTGCTGGTGGATGTATTTAGCATTAATACCCACAGACAACTTAACGCCGGATTCCTGTTCGTAAAGTTGACGGGCATACGCCAACGAGACAGCGGTATCCCATGCGGAATACCAGAGACCCGTACCATCGGGTTTTGCCAGTGTGGTAATCTCCGTATCCGGGACATTGAGGAACGTGACGCTCGCGCCCAAAGTGCCAACATTTTTTATCGGCGTTGCGAACGCCAGATAGTTATAACGGACATCGGCAAGCCAGACGGTATGCGTGTCTGAAAAACTGGTTTTTTCGAGTTGGCTTATGCCTGCTGGGTTCCAATAGATACTGGTTACGTCGTCGGCGAGTGCACCAAATGCTCCCCCCAGACTATCCACCCGTGCCCCGGGACCGATTTTCAGAAACTGGGCGCCCGCGGTGCCGACATTGGTTGTGGCATGACTGGAAACACCCCACAGTAAAAGAAGTATGAATAAGATCGTATTTTTTAAATTTTCCTTGCGGTTGAACAACGTGAGTGACATGCCTTTCATAAATTCGCTCTCCATTTCATTACGGGCTATGGTTTTTGATGAAATATATCGCGAGTTGGAACTCGCTCCTACATCGTTTTTGATAAAATATATCGCGAGTTGGAACTCGCTCCTACAAGGAATGTGTTATCGGATGATAGCGAATCTGCCGATCTTGTTACCGACGACTTCATCACTTTCGTCTCTGGCTTCAACATGGAAGATATAAACACCGCTTGCGAGCGCTTGATTGTAACGATTGAGGAGTTCAAATGCCTCTGTCCCGCCTTTGTCGCCCTGTGTCCGTTCACCGGGATTAAAAAGGGCAGTGCTCTCGTGTTCAAGGGTTTGGACTAATTCACCCACTAACGTGTAAATCCGTATCGTACACCGGGGTGGAAGGTGTGTGATGAAAATCTTGTCCGTTCCTTCGGAAAGTACCGCTCTATTTGTAACAAAATATGGGTTTGGAACGACCCGAATTTTTCCAAGATCGGCTTCAATGTCTTCAGGCGAGAGGGTCTCCCCTTTTGTATTGAGAAGGAACTGATCCCCGTCCTGTGGTGCGCTGACCCCACCCATTTCAACAGTGAACACATCTCCGGCAGAGATTTCACCGTTGGGGTCTCTAATGTAGACATACCCCCCCCGAATGAAGATCCGGAAGAATCCTGGGGTTTCTGCGGGATTATACGTATCCCGCCAACCTGTGGCTGTCAGAATGGCATATCCGTTGGCGCGCTGGTCGTTGAATTGAATTTCTTCACCGCTATCTTCGTCCACCACTTTAACGTGTGTATCATCAATAAAGGAAATAGAATAGGTGTGGGGACGATAGTACGTAGACCAATAGATATTTGGCCAGGTATTTTCACCGAAACCGGGGGATTGGATATCCACTGACCAATCTGTTACTGAGCCTGCTATCAGTTTAACGTCGGTAATTGCGTTTTCGGTTGGACTCCCGTAGGACACATCAACGCCTGTTATCCTCAGAACGATACCGTCGAACATTGGGGAAAGAACTTCAACGGCTTCTTGATGGCCAGGGTCATACCAGTCAAAGGATTGTTTTTCGACGAGGGTCTCATTGGTCGCCATATCGACGATCTCATAAGCGGGTGGTTGATAACCGGGACCGGTGATATATGCGGCGGGACCTATTTGCTTTGCACCGTACCAGACCATTTTGTATTGATGCCCCGTTACCTTGTTCGGTGCGAGTACCATCGGTTCAACGGTAACGATTCCCTGTCCCTGCTGTTCTATATCAGCGGTAGGTCCTCGGTATCCTGCAGGTTGCGCGCGTGGCACAACGTGTACCATCGTCTCGATCTGGCTGCTCTCCATCGCGATCAGCCCCGTTTTCGGGTTGCCTGTATCATACGAGGTCACCGCATAAGTGTACTCAAGTCCGTTGGTTAAGCCTTCGTCGGTGTAGAAATTCTTGATACCTGCGTCCTCACCGAGTGCTTGCGAAGGGGTCGAGACGACTTGGAAGATGTCGCCAGCGACAGGCGGTCCTGAAGGTCCATCGGCAATTTGCACGTAGAATCCACCAAAGTAGATTCGAGCACCGGAACGATAGGTCCCGTCGGGATAGGGTTCACCTGTATTTGGGTCTTTGATGACAACGTATCCGTCGCCGTTTGCTGGAAAGGCGGGGTTATACGCCATGACTTCCCACAGCGTCGTGTTAACCACTTCAAACTCTGTGCTGGAGTTAAATTTGATGACGTAGACAGCGTTTTTGAAGAAATCGGCGAAGAACGGTTCATCCCCCTCGCTTTCGATGGTAGCATCCGACCGCTTACCGACATGCGATACCGTAAAGAAGTTACCCGTTGCACTCGGTTTGTCGAACTCCATGAGCATCGTCCAATCTTCTACGGGATCGCCGGTGGATTCATCGTAAGAGACATCGCGTCTATAGACCCGATAGCCTTCAAAGATTTTTTCTGGGTCGGTCACATCAACATATTCCTCAATGCTTTTGCCGACACCAGCATCAACCCAGCGTCCCTCGCTTTCCCAGACGAGTGTCACCTGTTTATCAGCAGGATAAACGGTTACCAATGGAGAAGGCGGCGGTGCTGGTGCGACGTAGCCATCGTCATACAATTTCTGTGCCCAGTCGGAAGACGCTTGCAGACCCGAAAGCCCCTCACCGATCGCCACAGCGATAATGACGTTGAACGACTCACCGGGCGCAAACGATTCAACAGGTCCGTAGGATTGGATAAACCGTTGATCGTCATAGTTCGCGGGGAGTGGTTCAACACCCGGAACGCTAATTAGCGCATACATCTCCGCGTCAGTAGATGGATCTGTGGAGATCGTAATCCGTTTGTGTGCTGTAAAAGGAATTTTCGCCGCGGGATCCTCTGGGTTATCCCCGATATACGCGTCTAATACCCGTAAACCAATGTAGCCGGGCGCGGAGGCGTTGGAAAATCCGTAAGAGAGATAACGATTGGGATGCTCCACTGGGTTGAGAGCATCCGGGGTCTGATCCAGTGCCACGAAATCATCAGCGGAGTAACTGGCTGTCCCTGTTTCGTTACTGGAAATATCCACATCGTACCGGAACGCCATAAACAGATCTTCAAGCCCGTCGCTGCCAACATTTTTGACATTATACTCAAGAATAAAGAAATCGTAGAGCGGTGCGTAACTCCATTGGAAGCCGTTGACCTCAAGTTCTAAACCGAGAATTAATCCCTTATTTGCGTCAGGATTTGTGTCAGAGCATTTGAACATAATCGCTTGGTTCGTCGGCGTTCCTTTTGTCGTTACACCGGGTTTGTTTGAGATAATCTCTGGCACATCATCAGTGGGCCAAATTTCGCTCTGCCTACCATCCGATTCAGAAACGGCAACTTCGCCATTTTTTTTTGCACCGATCCAGATATTTCCCTCAAAGATATAGGAATCGTTTGTGCCTGCGGGCCACCATCCTGAAGGGTTCGCGGTAGGGTTACTCGGGAATCCAACGACTGCGGTGTTATAGATGGCAGAGGACAGGTTACCCACATCCAGTGCTTTCCAATCCACGTCTGCGCTCGCCGATAACGCGCCGAGTGCAAAAATTGTAGATATACATATAAATCGTAATAATTTCATAATTTTTATTCCACTTTCATAATTTAGAGTGCGATGATAAATCGCTTCAATTAATGCCGCATTTATAGTTATCACTCTTGGGTTTCCATAATTTCAAAAACCTGATACCGTTGTATTTCTCCATTCCCGATGTCCACTTTCCCTTCGATGAACAACGGATAATTGTAGACTGTCTCTTTGACGGAGAAAAGATACGGAATCGCGCCTGCCTTACGTGCTATCTCGGCTTGGCTCTTGAAATCACGAGGCTCTTTCATGTGCTTATTGTAAATCTGATACGTTGACCGATCCGCGTAATACATCAAGTCGAAATGTGCTCCAACGCGCTCATCGTCGAGAAAGAAGCAGGCGTTCTCTGGCATTTCACGTTGGAGCCGTGGTCCACTCGTTTCATACAGAGGGACTTTGCTGTTCCGTTCTGTGACGCTGTAAGCAGTGTACACATAGCGTCCCGCGTAGAATAACGCAATTATCAGTGCCACGGTTCGGAGACCAAACCATATCCATCTTTGCACATTGCGGTGGCGAACCAGCATGTACACACCCGCGAAAATTGCCAATAGTACGCCAAACCCAATCAACTGCTCAACAATCCAGAAGTTCGTCTGGATAAAGGGTGCGATCTTTTTCAGTTCATCAAACTGGTCTCGACTCTTGACGAGCGTACGTCCACCAGAGATGATAGTCACCGCAAGCATTCCCGCCATCCAAATAGAGGTATAAACCCAATCCCGGCGTTGCCATGCCCGGCTGATGACCGCGGCGAGACACATCAGTAGTGGTGGCACGGCAATCATCGTCGCCGATGGGGTTTTCGTCTCTGCGAGTGTATGTGGCACAATCACACCGATACCCCACGCTAACACGAAAAGTTCCGCTAACTGCCACCGTTTGAACATGACCACGATTAGACACAACACCACCGCAAGGAGTGCGGCATAGAAAACCGGATAAAACAGTGGCATGTAATCAAACAGTGGTCGATCCCAGCTCGCGCCCCAACTTTCAACATCCGTGTTCAAATGGTCAAGGACACGTTTATGCTCCCAAAGGAATTCCTTGCGATAGTAAATCAGGCAATAGATGACCCATGGTGCCACTGTCGCAATTGCGGCTAAAAGTTGCAATCCAATGTCGCTTATTTTAATTTTTCTTGCGGTTCGGTCAGATGGGCTTGGGGTCTTCCCGTCCCTTTCCGTATATCCGCCCGGCGCGATGCTTGGGCTACGATCTTTGGATCTCGGATTGCGCCGCCCAGTATACCAAGCAACCCCCCAAACGACAAGCGCAATACCAAAAGTGATGAGCGCGAGGTAACTTTTCGACAGATACGCAACACCCATTGCGACACCGGATAAGATGTAATTCCTCCGTTTTCCGGTCCGAATCGCGCGGAGCAGGAACCAACACGAAACCTGTACCCAGAGCAATAAAGCGATGTCGATGTGATCCGAATAACGATAACCGTGAACGGACTCAAAGAGAAACGGGTTAAACGCCTGGAGGAATGCCGCAATGAGTCCTGCCCGTTTGTCAAAGAGATCCGCAGCAATTCGGAATGTCAACCACGTCGTCACAACCAAACTGATTGCAGATGGCAACCGGAGCGCGAACGTATTGATACCGAAAATAAGGTGCGAGAGCCAGATCGTCCACATGGCGACAGGCGGTTTATGGAGCCAGATGTGGTTCTCACCCCAACCTTTGTAGTCATAAGGGAGCCACGGTTGATCGTAGAGCGTGAATTTGAGCGGATGTTTCGTCAAATTCCGTGCAACGATGGCGTGAAACCCTTCGTCCCAATACGTAATCCCACTATGTCCGAGATTCCGCAGCACTAAAACCGCTGAGGCAATCAGAATGCAGAGTAGGACGGTTTTTACGAGTGTAAATTCGCTGTTTAAGCGGACTCCCCCAAAATTCATTTGCTATATCATGAATCTGTTTGAAACGCTTCTATTCCTTCTACGGATTGAGATCGCACACGTGCAGTGCGCGACAACCCGCAGGAGAAATCTCTACCAATCCAATTCCTTTGATTTCCGTGGAAACCGGTAAACCAATCTGCCGACAAACAGTTACGGCTTCAGCAATTTGGTTCTCTGACAAACCGAAAGCGAGTGTGCAATGTGGCACCCAGTGTCCAACTGTGTAATATTCTCGTTGTTCCTTTGCATATTTTTTGAAGATTTCATGAAATGCCGTGTGTAGATTCAGCAATTGCTCGGTGACCGTTGCCCCCCAGTAAACGACCCCTTCCGACGTAGAAAAGATGCCTATGTTGGGGAATGGCAATCGAAATGGCGCAAGGCCCGCGGCAAAGACTGAAAGTTCCTGCGCAAACGCATCGAGTTCAAGATGATTGCTAATTCCAAGCGATATATGTGGACGGTAACCCCCTTTGGGCATAGAATCACTAATCCCTGCTTCATCAAGGGCTTGCCATGCCCCGCGAATGCGTTCTTCGGTTGGAGGGTCAAAATATAGTTCAGCAACAAACGGCATACATAACCTTTTTATCAGATGTGATTTCGCACACATCACTGCGCTTTCTCATACGCAAGCACATTAAAAAAATTGCCCAATACCAACCATCCGTGATCGTTGAGACATGTACAATAGTCTTGTAGGTTGGGTTGAGCGGTTTAAGAGGTGTGATCAAACCTACAAAACAGTATTCGATGTGAGCAACACATAAAGATAACCAGTTTATCAGCGAAACCCAACACTATATCAGGAGTCGCTTGAATGCTGCGTTGGGTTTCACGCTCTTTTCCTTTCTACGGCGTTCATTTCAGATAAATGCGTTCATTCCTTTGGGGTTAAGCATTTGGTGCGAGACGTTCAACCCAACCTACGGGACTACAAATTAGATTCTTTGATTTTATTGTAGATATCGGTGCCCTTGCTGACTAATTTCTCGCGAATTTCATCCCAAGTGTCTCGATTTTTCTTGCCTTTATCAAGGATGGGGAATACGACTGATACTGCTTTGCTTGCTTCCCTATATTCATAAGTATATTCTGATTTTGAAAATAGTGTCATGATCATCTCCCGATGTTCTGACTTTTCCGACTTGTCCACTCCCAAGAAAAAGAGTTGAGCATAACAACGCTGTTGACGCAATTTGAGATGCAGACTTACGTACCGAAATTTTTTACGAATAGACCCATCGTCCCGAATAGAGACAGACTCCCTGGCAAATAGTTCGCCGTATTCACCACTGAGAATCGGTGCCCAGAATTCACTATATTCAAGTTTGGTTTTTTTCACAGTGCTTGTCTCATCGGCATTTTGCTCTCCACGCGCCCTGATTTGCCAGATGTATGTGTCAACATCCCGGACAGAAAGCCCTACGCTTTCAGACGCTGCTTCCAAAAGGCGAAGTGCCTCAACCTCCGAGATCCTCCGGTTCAAGAGCTCAGATAGAAATCTCATAATGTGTACATCAGGTTTTGTAGTGTCCGCGCCAAAGAGCATTCGAAGGTACTGAAAACCGGCGATCCCAAACCCCTTGATGTTTAGCGTTTGGTAATCCGAGGGTTCAGCCAGAATTGCCCACTGTTTGAGAATTTCTCTTTCTTCCTCAATAGTTTGTATTCCCTTAACGATTTGGCACACGAATTCCAGGACAGTTTGAAGTGTCCTTGCACGGCTCTCGTGGTTGTAATCGAGTTCCTGTTGCATGAAGGCATGGGGCGTTGGGTAACTCGCCATCAACTTAGCCAAGTCGGTTAACCGCTGCGTCTCAGGATGGTTACTCATGAAAGTTTTCAGCCGTGGAACCAAGAACGTGTCGTAATTTCTGTTGAGCGAAAGGACACAGTCAATGACAAGAACAGCAGGGGGACGCGCCCATGCAGGATCGACGGAGCCGAATCCGGGGATATTGGGTGATAACTGTTTTAGCCGCGTCGCTACAGCGGCTACATCAGCCTCTGTAATACTGACTTTCTTCATTTACAACCCCGTTAAAAATCCAAACTCACGCCCACCATAACCAACCGCGGTGAGCTCCATGACATCGGATGTGAATGTTTCTGGCTGTCGAGCGGGATACCGTATCGATCATACGTCACTGCATCAAGGAGGTCGTCCAGATTCTTCGTGTTGAAGATGTTCCGAAGGTCTGCAAAGAAGGTATAGGTCAATCCACCAATGCGACTCCGTTTGCTGATAAGGGCGTCAACATTGTAGGTCGGCGGGTACCGCTTCGAGTTGATGTCGGGCTTGACAGGTGCTCTCGGATTCGGTGTGTAGGGCAAACCACTGCCATATCTGCCAATAAGATTAACAGAAGAATCAAACGGCAATTGGATGTCCAACATTCCAGACAAGATATGACGTTGATCCCATGCCAAGGGATGGCTTTCGGTTACGTCAGGCTGCTGCCGGTAGTAAGTTAGGTATCCCAGATTTCGACTGGAGCCTTTTCCCTTCGCGACGGAATAGGTGTAACTGAGCATTCCAGAGACCGGACTTCCGCCTGCGCGCCACTTGCGGATGGTGAGTTCAAATCCTTGAACCCGACCATAGATGCCGTGGATCATACCGTTGAATTCACCATTAAGGAAGTAACTATAATCGTTGGTAATGTCAACGTGCACACTATTGACGAGTTTGTCAATATCCTTGGTGAACCCGGTGATGTCAATCGTTAAGTCGTCGGTAAATTGCCGTATGATACCGACTTCATAAGCAATCGTTCGCTCTGGATCTAAGTCAGGATTCCCTCTCCTTCGGATTGCGCCTCGCATGTCAAAACTGAGATTTTCGTAGAGATCATCACCTCGCGGAATTTGGTAGTAATGTCCGTAGGTGAAGTGGAGCTTCGATCGGTCGGTAACTGGGAAGGAGATGCCGAGACGTGGCGCGATCATGTGTTTGGTGGAAGCCTCAACAGGATTTTTGATGATCGGGAGTCCCACTTTATAGGTGCTTTTATCCAGTTTGATGGTGCCGTCGTCGTTCAGTTCGAGTGGATCAAACGGGTCTGCGGGTGAAACGCCA
>JAAXHD010000116.1:15697-22311 GCA_012271015.1 Candidatus Poribacteria bacterium
TAATTCGTTGTGCTGAGATTATAGAGATCATATCCCAAGAATTCAACACCTGTCTGGATCAGGTGGTTCGCCGTAACCTGGCTGGCAAAATCTGCTCTTAGTATTGAAGTTGTTGCAGTGCTGGTCCCCCAAGAATTACTGTCCCCTGCGACTAAATAGGTTGTATCGTTGTACGCCTGTTGGGGTGGGTTCCTGATTCTGCCTTCTTCCTGATTCTGCTCAAAGGATTTATCGGGATCCCACGCGTTTTCATCAAACGTCTTTTCCAACGGATCCCACACCTTTCCGAGTTGATGCGACTCACCAGAACGATGAAATTGCCCAAGTGTCAGCGTATAGAAAGTGCCAGAGTTGATATTATGTGAGAGTCGCACGGACATATTCCGTGCGTTTGACTTTGAGACGGGAACGGCATTGGGCCAAAAGCGCAGCGAACCCCCATAGGAGTGGCTTTCTCCGCTATTGAAAAGCCCACTTGTAGTGAATTTGATACTTGGTGTTACTTCAAACTTTAGCTTTCCTTGGAAGATATATCCCGTTCCCCCACTATTCGGGAAAAAACTGTGATTTCGTGAAAGCTGACTGGAGACAGCGAACGTCAACCGATTTCCCCATATCGGTCCGCTGAGCGCAAATTCACCGATATGGCTCGGAGACAGATCGTACTTTTTCGTGTCGTTGAACAACCCTTTATACTGTTCCAGATCCACGACGTAGCCGTCCAACAAAGTAACCTGTTTTTTCTCATAGTCGATCACAGTGCCATCAGCATCCCGATAAGGTTGACGCGTCATAATTGGTTCACCTGTATCGGGGTTAACCTGCGGTTCACCCGTTTCTGGGTCCATCACGGGCTGGAGTGGGTTTTCTGTCCTGTCCGCATATACGCCGGGGAAAATCTCTGTGAAGACTACCTGTTCGTCGTCTTCGCGTTCCGCTAACTCCGCAACCGTGACATCCTGTCCGCGGTACGGCTTTTGATAGTCGTAGGGTTGCCCAAAAAAGATACCTCTGAAGGGTTCAATCGCAACGGGTCGAAATCCGTTATCTGGATCAAGCCATGGACCGTACAACGGATCGCCGTGATGCGTCCCCCACTGTCCGACTCGGTATCGGATTCTACCAGAGAATTTATTCGTTCCGACCTTCGTGATGAGATTCACAATCCCGGATTGCGCATCACCGTGCTCTGCATTAAATCCACCGGTGATGACTTCCATTTGCTCAAGGGAATTCGTGCCGATACTCAACCCTAAGCTTCTGCTGATTGGATTATTAATTGGGATACCGTCAATGAGATACCGAATCTCCATCGACCTACCCCCGCGAACATGCGTTGAACCGGTTGAGTTGAGCACCGCAACCCCAGGGAGGGTTTGTAAAATCCCATTCACGGTATCGCGGGGCATCGCCTCAATATCACCTGATTCAATGATTCTTGTCGACTGTGTGACATCTTTTTTAATCAGCGGCTTAACAGCCGTTACCGTTATACCTTCAAGTTGCACAGCCGTACGCTTCAGGGCAAAGTCCAACGTTGTCGTAAGACCGGCGAGCACCCTTGTCGCCGCTACAGTCTCTGCGGCATACCCCGTGAGCTCGACCTTTACATCATAACTTCCGGGTGGCACGTTGGTCATAACATAGTAACCAGCACTGTTTGTCGTCGCGGTGGTGCTTGTGCCGCCGAGTGTTACCGTGACATTCGCAAGCGGGGAATCCGTTTCTTCAGCGGTGATGACCCCAGAAATTTTTCCGGTGATCGCAGCAGAGACATCAAAGTTAACTGCTACTGCCATATACACAGGAACGAGCAAGAAAGATACTATTTTGGTGAAACTCACAAGCTTGGGATACTTGCGCCTGAAAGATGGCAAGGGGTTATATTTTTTCAATTTCATGACTCCTTAATATGTATGCTCTGAATGTTTCCAGACTAAATATATAGATTTGTGACTGAGGAACTGAGACTATAAATTGCTTGAGGGCTACAAAACATTCTCAATGAATCTGATGCTTTTTAATTTCCGTTCGGTATGATGTTCAATGAAGTTCCCGAGGAGATGTTTAAGTTCCTGATGATTGCGGGTGGAGGCTCGGATCCGGTTGAACCGCTCCCATTCAGACCTCCGAAGTACTTTCAGCAATTCGCAACTACCGGGTGCAATTGTAAAGGCAGCACCATCTCGATTTTCGCATTCGCCACAAAACACACCGCCGTACCGGACGCTGAAGACGATGCCGAATTTACCTGTCGTTCCCCCTTTTACAGCTGAGCCACAATGCACACACCGAGAAAGTTCCGGTCCGTAACCCGCACAATCAAGAAACTTGATCTCAAATCCTCGTGCAAGCAACGGGACATCATCCGTCTGAACCAAAAACTGGTAAGTCGTGTGGAGAAGATTGAAAATTTCAGGACTGGCGATGCCCTCTGATGCGATGCTATCCACCAATTCGGCGAAATAGCACCCGTAGGTGATGCGCGTGAAATCGGAGCGAATTGCGTCAAACCCGTCAATCAGATTGAAGTCCGTAATGTTCTGCAATTCCCGATTTTCGCGATGCTGAAAGAGGAGTGTCCCGTGATTGAGAAGTTCTAAGCTCCCACCGAGGCGACTCTTTGGACTTTTTACGCCGTAAGCGACAGCTTTAACTTTCCCAAAGTCAGGTGTGTAGAAGGTAATGATTTTATGGAATTCTTGCAGGGGAAAGGTGCGAATGACAATCGCTTGGGTCTTTTGAGCTGCCATGGTTTTAACTATGGTGGATGTGATTTTATTGAAGGAATAGAATCGGGGCGAGAGGATTTGAACCTCCGACCTCCTGCTCCCGAAGCAGGCGCGCTAGCCGGACTGCGCTACGCCCCGTTCTTATGTTTAATTATACCTTGCCTGCTCGGTGTTGTCAAATTAATTTCAAAATTGCAACGTTAATCCAAATTCCATTCCCTTTGGAAACGTCCCCTTTCAAAAGCCTCCCCGTGGAATGGATGTCAGCAATTCCTACTTTTAAGATGCATCACCGATATCGATATCCGGCATCTGGATATGAATCCGATGGATCCGTCGTTCGTCTGCCTCGAATACGGTAAAACGGATCCCGCGGTAGGTAAATTGATCGCCCTGTTCAGGCACGCGCCCGAGATGGTCTACAACGAACCCTCCGATTGTGTCAATGTTCTCTGCCTCAAGTTCCGTCCCAAGCCTTTCGTTCAACTCGACAAGATTTAACCTCGCATCAACCGAATAGGTGTTGGTATCCATCTGGACGTAGTCCTCCTGTTCGTCTATTTCATCTTCATCGTGGATTTCACCGACGATCTCTTCGATGATGTTTTCTAAGGTCACAATCCCAGCGGTGCCACCGTATTCATCCACAACGATCGCGATATGCTGTTTGTGCGCCCGAAGTTCTCGGAAGAGTTCTGAAATATTCTTGCTCTCTGGTGTGAAGAAAGGACTCCGATCAACGATTAATTCCCTCAGATTGATTGGCTTGTCTTTCTCCCAACAATCCAACATATCTTTAACGTGCAAAATCCCGATGATGCGGTCGATAGTTTCTTCGTAGATGGGAATACGGGTGTGGCGGCAGGTAATCGTTGTGTGTAGAACCTCGGTGCCGGGTGTATTGACTTCGAGGCAAACCATATCGGTTCGCGCGACCATGATTTCTCGGACGACTTTGTCGGGCAAATCTAAAATCCGAGAGATCATTTCTCGGTCATCCGGTTCTAAAAGTTCTTGGCTATCGGCGACGTTGTCGAGTGTCTCCAAAACCTCTGGGGATACGAGGCTGTCTTGTGCTGAGGTAACCTTGCCACCGAAGACACGGACAATGAGATTTGCGAGGAAATTCAACGGGATTAAAACCACGAATCCGCCCCAATAGATGACGCGGAGTACGCTGAGTGCTCGAATCGTTGTTTCTCCGGTACTGCCCTGTACATAATTTTTGGGGAACAATTCAGTAAAGATAACGAAGCATGCGACTGCGAGCGCAGCATTCGCCACTGGATATTGGTATTCCCAAAATGTTATAAATACCATAACGCTTATCACTATCAGAATAGTTTTTGCCGTGATAATGGTCAGCGAGTAGCGGCGTGGGTTGCGCAATAGGGAGGTCAGTAGTTCGTAGCGTTTACCACCTTCCTCGGCAAACTTGAGAATATCATCTCGCGTTAACCGAGCAAGCAACGCTTCGGCAGCTGAAAACAGCGCATTGAGGATTAAAAGTATGCCTAAGCTAACGAGTTTGATGACTAAGTCTAGGTCGTCCAAACGTAAAATCACACTCCTAATAACGGACCAATTTCGCGGTGTTTAGAAGATAACAGACAACAAACTACAGTTCCTACAGTAGACGGAAAATACTCTCCTGCTTTTCAAACATAATTTTGGCTTCTTCTTGCGTTTGATGGTCGTAACCCAACAGGTGTAACACGCCGTGTACTGTGAGCAAGGCGGTTTCGGTTTCAAGGTTACCGCAAGCTCCACCGAGTCCGTCCCTTGTCGATGCTTGTCGCGCTGCGGTTTCAAGGGATACGACGAGATCTCCGAGCAAACTTGGGTTTACATCACCATCTTCACCTTCACGCATTGAAAACGCTAACACATCCGTTGGTGCATCGATGCCACGGTAGTCGCGGTTGAGTTGTTTAATATCAATATCATCTGTTAAAAGGACGCTGACCTCACACGCTTCTGCGTCATGCGCCTTTAACGTTGCACGCACGGCACTGCAAACCACTTCTACATCAAAAGTGGTATTGCGACTCGTATTGGTAACCCGAATCAAAACGGTTATCCTTCTCTGCTGGAGACATCCGATGGATCTATCCCGTTCTGTCTCGTATTGTGGGGCGATGCTTGCTCATAAGCCTCGACAATCCGTTGGACCAGTTCATGCCGTACGACATCAACTTTAGAAAAATAGACGAACTGGATTCCTTTGATGCCCGAAAGTACTTCTTGTGCGTCCGCGAGTCCTGAGACCTTATGGTTCGGAAGATCCGTCTGCGTAATATCACCTGTAACCACAGCTTTTGAATCGAAACCGAGACGCGTCAAAAACATCTTCATCTGCTCAATAGTGGCGTTCTGTGCTTCATCAAGGACAACAAACGAGTTATTGAGTGTCCTGCCTCGCATGAAAGCGATAGGTGCGACTTCAATAACATTTCGTTCAATATATTTGTCGAGTGCCTCTGGCGGCATCATATCATAGAGTGCATCGTATAACGGACGTAGATATGGATGGACCTTGTCTGCGATGTCACCGGGTAAAAAACCGAGACGTTCACCGGCTTCAACAGCCGGGCGTGTGAGAATAATACGACTCACCTGCCCGCTTTTGAGTGCGGAAACTGCCATCGCCATTGCGAGATACGTCTTTCCTGTTCCTGCCGGTCCGATGCCGAAGACCAAGTCGTTATGCTTAATTGCCTCAACATACCTTTTCTGTCCAGCGGTTTTCGGACGAATGACGCCACGTTTTGAGAATACTGGAATAGACTCGGCACCCGTCTCACCTAAAGTGTCTCGTTCACCAGCACACGAGGCTCGGATTACATAGTTGACATCGGTTGCCTGAATGCGTTCTCCTTTCCGGATGCGGTGAAGTAGGGATTCGAGAACCGCTGTCACCCGGTTAACTTCTATGGCATCTTCACCAACGACAGCAACGCTATCACTTTTCAAAACAACGCGAACATCAAATCCATCTTCGATGATTTTCAAGAAGGCATCGCTCTGCCCGAAGAGGGCTTGCACTTCAGCGTTGCTCTGTATGGGAACACCCTTCGATTCTTGTTTTTGCAATCGGATTCTAATCCTCCGAATTTTTAAACGGGAAACCTACAGGTTTCACCTTGTGTGTCTGTCTAACCTTAACGCAATTAATAAAAAATGTCAAATTTCAGGAGTTATACACAATTTGCTTTCTCGACTGGCAAATTTTTAACCAGCACCAACAGAGTGTGTTGTGAATAAATCCCGTTATCCACTTCTATTTTACAAGAACCTAAAACAAAAGTCAAGCGAATTTTGTTACCTTCCATAGAATTTAATTTCGCGGATCGCAGCCCCTTTAAGTGGAATTCGCAATTCACCTGTTTCGTTACCGTGTGCCACATTATCCAAATCTTCCAATGCGTTAGCCGTTAATCGCAAATAAAGGATTTCCCGTTTAATTTGGAATCTGACTGGCAATGTGCCTTCCACTCTCTGGGTACGTTTGTCCTCCACAGCCGCAAACGAAAGCATCCATTTAGGGGATTTCTCTTCGGCAGTGGTATCCAGAGCAAAGTTGGGGATGATTGATGCGGGATAGACTTCGATATACTTGATATAGGTCGGCGCGTCCAGCTTAATTAATGTTTCCGTTTTTAGACTGCCTATCACTCGACGCTGGTACTGGCGCGGCGCGTATCTCAAGTTTATCACAAACTCTTTTTTGATGGACCCTTTCGCCACAAAGGTACCTACCGTCGACAAGTCGCCATCCACCATCTCAGGATTTTGAGTACAGAAAAGGCGCGAAGCCGGTATTTCGATGGGCGGTGTCTCCTGCAACAGCGCACACCCGATAACACCGAACAACAGAAACAA
>JAAXHD010000116.1:22469-28844 GCA_012271015.1 Candidatus Poribacteria bacterium
AATCCTGTACCGGATTGACCGAAGTGACGTTCCGATTCATCCACGGCTGTGCTCAGTGCCAAGTTGGAGATGCGCGACGCGGGGTAGACTTCAACAATACTTACGTACATCGGCTTTTCCAGCTTAACCAAAATCTCGCCTCGGATTGTTCCGTCAAGATCTGTTACATACTGGCTTTTGCCGTAGAAACGCGTATCGCCCTCCACGATATCATGCTTTTTTTCCACATCCCCTCGCACTTCAAAAGTCCCGACTGTTTCCAAGTTGCCATCCACTATTTCAGGGTGGGTGTCGCAGGTCAACCGTGAAGATGCGATTTCCTCAATAGGCGTGTCCTGAAGCCAAGACAAACGCGATGGCAGAATTTCCGTCCCCGATTTCCCTTGCAGTCCTGCACAACCAGCAATGCTGAACGGCAGAAATAATAAAATGCCAAACGTCCATTTATTCATTTCCTTGCTCCTTTCCCGTTAGGGTGTCTGACGGATGTAAAATTTGACTTCGCGAATGGAAGCCCCTTTCAGTGGAATCTCAACGCCTGAGTTTGCAGTTCGGACAGAATTCTGTCTGTCCTCTATTCCGTCTGCGCTCATTCGTAGATACAGCACTTCCCGCTCGATGCGAAAACGCACCGGGTTTAACCCCTCTATGTCCTGATGCTGCTTATCGGACACTCGTTCAAAGGCGACATCAAAGCGTGGCGGATCATCGGTCGTTGTCATCATCGCGAAATTCTGAATCCGCCGCGATCCCGGATAGACCTCCACATACGAAATATAGGTAGGAGCGTCCAGTTTGATAACCGCCTCTGTACGGCGTTGCCCTTCAACCTGCGTTATATAACGCTGTTGGGCATAGGCGAGCCGCCGTCCCTCACCCTCGTGTAGTAGATACGCTTTTCGGACAAATCCCCTCACCGCGAATGTACTCTCTGTCTCCAGATTACCATCTACAAATTCCGGGTTAGACTCACAGATGAGGCGTGACGCTGACATCTCACCAATGGGTTGATTCAGTGCAGCACATCCCGTAATGCCGATAAGCAAAACAAACAAACCGTAGATTCTCATTTTTTTCTCCTGTTGCATGTTTACGGCACACGGCGTGTGCCGACTACTATATGGGAACCGCAACATCGAAACGTTCTGCGGCTTCAACGAGGCGATTCCATGTCGGCTCCTCTATGGGTATCCCCTCACGCAGGCGTTTCTCGCGACTCCGTTCCTCAAACTCTCCAGGCACATAGATTTCATCAACACCGGGCAACCGAGCGGATGACTTCACCCACTCTGCGAGATGCGCAATCTCCTGTTCATAATCCGCTAAATCGATGAAATCCTCAATTTTAATCGCGAACATCACAATGCCACTTGCGCCGCGGGTCGGTTGTTCACGGCTACATCCCGCCCAAGAAAGCCCGCCGGCGATAGCATCTATCATCACACCGAGTCCGAACCCTTTATGCCCGAACTGAAAACCACCCAGCGGCATAACGGCTGTGTCCTGCGGACGTTCACGAAACGCATTCGGGTCTGTGAGCGGTTGACCTTCGGCATCTATCATCCAGCCTTCCGGTATCGGTTCACCACGCGCCGTCTGGACGAGCAGTTTTCCACCCGCGACAACGCTGAGTGTCATATCAAGGAGAAGCGGTTCACCCCCCTGACGCGGCACTGAGATCGCAATCGGATTCGGGGGCAGTCTCCGAGAGGTACCACCGTGCGGATGCATGAAACGTCCGCCCCCGTTGAGCAGAACGATCCCAATCATGCCAGCCCGTGCAGCGATTGGCGGATATTCCCCCATCCGTCCAGCGTGTCCACACCGATGCAAACCGACCGCACCGATCGTGCAACCTTCTGCTTTTTCAATAGCCATCTCCATCGCCTTACGGGCGGCAACCATCCCGAGTGCGCCATTAGCATTGATGACGGTGGCAGCACCGCTTTCTCTGACAATCTCCATCTTATCTGCGGTGGGACCGCCTTCCATCCCACCGATGTAGTTCGGGGCGTTGATAACACCATGTGAATCGTGTCCGACGAGGTTAGAATCGACAACGTGGTCACTAACGATACGTGCATCTTCCTCTGTACCACCGGCACAGCGATATATGTCATATACAAATTTTCTCAAAACATCATGAGATACAACTGGCATAAATATCCTCCTTGAAATTTAAAGCGGTCAACTATCAGCCATCAGCAGTCAGTTTTTATTTAAAACTATAAAAATACATTAGCAGTAAAATGCGCGAATGTATACAATTCGGCATTATACACTCTTACTACGCTTCGCGAAACCCTGCGTCCGTGCGATGCCAATTCTGCCCGTGATCTGGATCGCGAAACTGGATATTTCTACCCAACAACTGTTTCAAGACATCACTTTCGCCTGCCAATTCTTCATCGGTCAACTGCCGAGGCATATCCTCCTGTGGATAGATGACCGATCTGTTATACATGCCGAGCAGTCCGACGCGGGATATGTTGGTTAGGTTCGCCCGAGACTGATGCCAGATTGCACCGTTCGTGAACATGATAGAGCCTTTCGGGGCGACAGCGATGCTCATCTCAAGTCCCTCAGCTTCTCCCAACTCCGGACGACGGAGCGTTTTGTGTGACTCTGGAATACACGCCGTTGCCCCGTTCTCTTCCGTGAAATCGTCTAACATCCAGACCGTCTGTCCCGTCAAAGAGCCGGACGGGAACGGTGATTGCATCGCCCAATACGGATAGTCGATATGCCAACCGCCTGCGGGTGCGCCGGGTCCAACGATGTTCGCCGTAAACGTGGAAGCGATAACATCCTCGCCAAGCATCCGTTTCCATACTGCCACGACGGTCGGGTGCTGGATGAAATAGCGGAAGATTGGGGATTTCCCAACGATTGCCCAGACACGCCGGATTTTGCCGTCGCCGTAACTGTGGTCATATCCGTTGGCAATATCCTCTTCGATTAATTTCCAGATTACCTCGCGCGCTTCGTCTGCCTCTTCGTCGGTAATCACATTCTCAATGACATGGAAACCGACTTCGCGGAGGTCGTTTTCGACAACGTCAAGCCTCTCTGAATCTAACGCTGATTTGATTTGTATCATGTTTCACCTCTGCCCTACCGGATACGCGGTAGATTGCGAACCGTCTCAATAATCTGATCCTCCAGATCGTCTGCATCGCTATCTGGAACCAGATTGTGTTTGTCCATCCACGCGATGTTTTCCGCTACACTTTCTGTAACCGGAACCTGTGGCGTAAATTCAGGTAATACTGCCGACAGTTTCTCGTGGCTATAAATTTGGGTATGCCCGAAGTTGCCTCGCAAGCCGCTAAACCGTTCAGGTGCCATCGCGATGAGTGTCTCTTGAGATACATGCACGATCTCTATGTCAACACCGAGTGCTTCCGCCGCGGCACGGTGCCACTCGTCCCATGTTCTCGCTTGTGAATGGACGATATTGTATATTTCACCGAAGCAGTCAGATCTACCGAGTACTTCTGTAAACGCAATTCCGGCATCGCGAGATGACAGGAATTGAAAATAATTGAGTCCATCACCTGCGGAGAGGATCGGTTTCCCTTTTCTTAGCCTGTCGATCCAACTGCCATCTCCACCCACTTGCCGATGTAGGTTCATGCCGGGACCGTGTGTATAGGAGGGTTTGAAGATGGTTACAGGGAAATCGTCGCGCGCATGAGCCTCTAAGAGGAGGTTATCCGCTTCGATTTTGCCGAGTCCATAACCCGATGTACCTTGCAACGGTGCTGTCTCTGGGAGATTAATCCCGCTAAATGGCGGTCCGTAGGTCATCACCGTTGAGCAGTGAACGAAGTGTCCGACACGTCCCTGACATGCGCGGAGTGCGGAGGCGGCATCCTCTGCGTTGAAGCTAATCATATCAATGACGGCATCCCATTCTTCGGCACCGACCTTCGCCTCGAAATCTTCACGATTTTTTCGGTCGCCGTGAATGACACGGACATCCGGTGGCGGTGGATCGGCGTGTTGTCCGCGGTTGAATAGGACGACTTCATGGTTCTGGTTTTGCAGCGCGGCAACAATCCCACGACTGATGTTGCCTGTGCCTCCGATGACTAAAACTTTCATTGGTCATTTCCTTTCTCTATTAAGTCAACTTGCGTGCCTATTAATTTGTATTGTTCTGAACGCTCAAGTTTTCTCTATTGGTTGCTTGTAGATTTATATTTGCGCCGCGTAAAGGAGATACCGCCAAAGCCACTGATAATAGCGATGTAAAATCCAAGATCGTACCACCATCCTGTATTTTCGAGTTCATAGACGCGGATATCCGGATTAAAAATTCCCCATATCAATGATATTGGAGCGATCCACCCATGCCAGATACCCCAGAAAAATCCAGCAGGCTTCTCGGTGGTATGTTTTCCATCGCCGGGCACACACCCCACAATGGTAGTGATGGCTACCAATAGCAGTAAGGATATGAATTTTTTGCTCATGTTTTCTCCTTTTCTATTATGACTCCACTGCCTGTCTAATTACCAAAACATAAATCTTGTTTTCTTATTCCATCTGACTGTTTATGAGTTTCTCAACATTTTTAGGAACGTCACCAATAGGACCAGCAAAACTATAAGGCAATTCCTCTCGGATATGTTGACGCAGAATAGACAGCGTTCGCGTATCGTAGTATGGACCATCACATATAGCAAAAAAAGATGTATTTTTATCCCTACAGTTTTTGAACGCTTGTAAAAGTCGGATAAGTTCATTGCGTTGATGATCTTGACTACCTCCTGGTTCGCGCGTAAACTTGTGTGCTGCAAAGCACTTAATATCCGTATTACCTGCTATCCACATAAAATCTAATGACTTAATTTCACTTGGCTTTTTACCGATCACGATGCTGCCCGTTTGGTCAATATACTTTGCCCTCTTTCCGCTAGATGGTAAAGCTGTGAAAGATCTGATTAAGTTAGGGAACATACGCAAATATTTTTCTGCCTCTTTTTCATGAAATCCTGTCCTTGTGGCATTTTTGGCGAAACAGCAAGCAAACATGAAATCATCATTTATTTTTTCGTAAACCTCTGCTTCATCAAAACCGAATCGGTCAGCAAATGTCTGAATCCTACGTAGCAGTCCAGAATCTTGATTCTTTAATAGATCTCTAACTTCATTTCCGTTTTTTCTCCATAATTGCTTCTCTATTTCGTCATAGTCCGGTGGTTGGATGTCCATTTTTCTACTCCATGCTTATTTCAAGTTGTAGATGTAGATCTTTCACATCAATAATCGCCCGCGCTAAAGCCCAATCTAACCGTCGTCGGTAGTGTCCATCGCGGCGTATGCCTTTGAATGCTGTCAGAAAAACGTCGTGGGTTTTCTCTCGGATTGTTGTCAAACAGGCATTGAGCATTTCTATATCCACGCGCCACGGCACGCCAATTTTTGTAATTGAACGGCAATGGACGCGGATAGGATAGTCCTTTAGTTCCTCTGCTGGACAAAAGCGAATAGAGGCGGAAACGGTATTGTCTATAGCGATGAGCCCGAGGTTTCCCTGTGGGTCGTTGAACACAATGTCTCGATTAGAGGAAGGTTGCGGAAGGTGTCTGCGGAGTTCACACATGGTGCCGAGAAACTGATTGTTGCGCCAGATCCTAACGTCCGATGTGGTGTCCGGTGCAAATAGAGCAAGGCCTACGGGGTGTTCGGTATCCTCAAACATAACCGAGCCCCCCCTGCCCGCCTTATCAGGGGGGTAATTCGTTTCATCTTGCTTTTGTGGGACTAAAGAGATGAAATCGCACAGCCGTTCCAGAAACAGACCGGTCCGAATAAATGCCTCTGGAATAATTGCGGCGACCCATTCGCAGTGCGTCAGGCATTGTTCAAGGGCGTATTTGTAGAGATCATCGTAACGGGTCGCTTTTGGGAAAGGTAAGCCGCGGCGCGTTGCCGAATTGCGTGCCAACCACGGCGGATTGGTGATGCAAGTATTGAACCCTTTGGGGAAGTCGGCGAGTGTATCGCGTTGCAGGATCCCTTTCGCACCCGGTTCAATGTCAAAAAATGCCCAATCTCGGCACTGCAGACGCGCTGCGTCAATTAACCGTGGAATGTCTTTGGCACCCGCAAACGGTTCTAAAACCATCTGCTGTTCTAAATTGGACGCATTCGCCCACGTTTGGAAAGGTTCCAACTGAAACGGATTTCCGCGTGTATAGTAGCGTCCACTCGCTCGTTTTTTGTCCATCTGCTTCGTGTTTTTCTAATAGGTAGGTTTTCGTAGGGATGTCTGTTTTTTGTTCAAAATTTAGGTTAATATGGTATGACGTAACTATGGTACAGTGTTGATGTTATCATAAATTCTCTTTTACGTCAAGTTTTTAG
>JAAXHD010000116.1:28954-30814 GCA_012271015.1 Candidatus Poribacteria bacterium
CGATGCGCTATTCACATATCGTATCTGTCATACTCATAGTCACGATATCGACTTCTATTGCTTCGGCAGGGGTATGGCAGGAAAATTTTGATAATGGACTCCCCGATGGCTGGAACGATGTCAGTGGCGAGTGGAAGATTGTGAAGGATGCCTATGCTGAGACCTCTGGCGGACAGTACGCCAAGACGATGTTCGGTGATGAAGATTGGACGGATTACACCATTGAGGTGGACTTGACGCTGGTGAAAGACGTGGGAGTGAATGCCGCGGGTTTGTTACTCCGCGCGGATGCCGAGGGAGATAACGGCATGCGATTCTGGATTCGTACAGACCAACACAAATGCCAATTCTCCCGATGGAGAGAGAACAAATGGGATCACATCGCCACCCCTCTGCCCTTTGAACCAGAAGTCGGTGAGACCTATCGCCTTAAGGTTGTCGCAGAGGGACACGATTACGAATGTCTTATCGATGATGAACTCCTGTTCGAAGGGGACGATGATGCGAAATTTCGTGATAGTGGACGTATCGGCTTTATCACGTATGAGGCAAACGCCCATTACGACAATCTAACGATCGATGGAGAGGATATCCCTGCCTTCGGTGTCGAACCGAATGGCAAACTCGCCACTCGCTGGGGACAGTTGAAAAGAAATATTCGGATCCAGTAGCAGCTCCGATAGTACCGAACGCGCCAGCCCCCGAACGGACGAAGTATTGCTTTAAACCTTAACTTAAACGTGAATTTGAGAATTAAAAATCCGAATACGGTTTCCATTAGGATTCCATAGGTGCTTTGCTTGGGTGTTTCCGGCAGAATGCTAAAATCTCGCAAAAAATAAGCGTTTTCCGAAAAAACAGGCATCTTTTTTCAATTTTAGTTTGACAAAAACTTTTTTAAGGTGTATAATTAGAATACAGTCTTCTACTTCTGCAAGGGAATCGCGCGAATGACGGGCGAATGTATCCCATGGATGTAGCAGCATTTCTGAGAAATGGCTTACGACTTAAAGGATAATAGATGATGAAGGTGTCAGTGAAAGCATATCTTTTTGAGAAAAAGAGGAGGGGTAATTCTCCGGCACTGCGTGTGCCTGAAGCCTTGTGTGGGTTGACACGGTGTGCCCCTCCCCCTCAAAAACGTTAAGTATTTTACAGACACCAAGCCGATTTCATTCGGGTGTGAAAGCCCATCACACTCCCCTATTTTCACTTCAAACCCCCTTGGCAGCTCGCCTCCAAGTGCTTCCAGGGCTTTTTGTGTTGCACATACACACGCACACCCTCTCTACAGAACCCCAAACCCACTGCCCCACGAAAGGAATATACTCATGCCTATAAACATTCACCAAACGCCTCAAGGAGAGTTCCAAATCTGTAACAGGTGCCACAGCCATCAAGGGTCTGGATGAAAACGATGTTCAAGATATCCGAAACGTTGTTCTATAACGGTCTGTCGCTTCTATCGCTGTGTGGTCTGTTGGGACTGGTGGTCTTTTTCCGTCAGCAAGCAGAAGTGCTATCTTCCGAGGTACCACAGGGAGAGACATCCGCAGTGAGAGACGGAGATGGGGGTCCCAATCCGCCCGGGGGTTCCATCTCTGCCCGCCGGCGTGCTTTCGATACAGGCGTGCGTCAGATGCCTTCGCAAAGTCATACCTTCGCGGATACTGTTGACAGCGCCTTCTACCAAACGATCATTAGAAATAACCTATTCGCTCCACTCGGCACGGTGTTGACCCCTGAACCCGAGTCCGGGACACATCTGTCGCTTGTTGGGACGTTCGTCTCCGAGGACCCCGCGGCCTCGTCGGTGTTGGTGAAAAACACCATCACGGGTCGTCATCACCGGCTGTCTGT
>JAAXHD010000138.1:0-621 GCA_012271015.1 Candidatus Poribacteria bacterium
ACGTTTCTGTCAGTCTCTCTATCGTGCGGTGTAATTGGGCGCGAGTGGACATGTCCGAGAAAGTGCCAACAGTGCTACGCGTGCCAACCCGTGAATCAGGTACGCGACTCCCATTTGTGACTCATACCAGTCAATTCCGGATGCGCCGAAGGGGAGTATCTCTGGAAAATAGACCGCCAACACCGTTTCCGATAGTTCAATGCCGCCTTCCAACCACACCGATTCACCTGTGATGTCGTAGAGATCGGCAAACAACGCAAGCGTAAGACCGGCATCGGATGCTGGAATCTTAAATCCTTCGGTATGAACGCGCTGGACTGGAAATTTCTCATCAAGATAGGTATTGCCAACCACGCTCGCGTATTCCATCAACTTCTCATTCTGTGTCAATCGCCATCCACCGAGACAAAGCACCGCCGTGCTGCACACGGTTCCTGAACCATAAACGCTCCCCCAAGTTGACATACGCTCAAAAATCCGATTCGTCTCGCACTCGCATAGACTGATGAATTCGCGGGTTTCAAGGTTGTGTGGTGCAGCGAGAAATCCGTCAATGTAAACCAAGCCGTATTGCCGCATCCGGTCCGCCAATCCCGGTAGGAGCGATTCTAACAACGCGGC
>JAAXHD010000138.1:705-1499 GCA_012271015.1 Candidatus Poribacteria bacterium
TGCTTTTGTATCGATATTCGCATGCCGTATGTATTCAAGTCCGTCCCCTTCTGTCCAATGGTAATCCAACCCGTCGGCGAAACTCTGGACACAGGCAGGGTTAAAAGTATTCAGCTTTTGCCAGGTCCAGAGCGGAACCTTGCGCAGATGGTCGTGAATTGCGGTACCCCCCGCAGGATTTCGTGAACATCCGACCCGTTCCTCAATCAGCTGCCAGAAGGCGTGTTCGCCCCAAGGGAATAACCCAGTTTCGGTACTTGTGCAATTCTGGGCAAAATGCTTCAGGTATCGGTCCACGGCTCCAATGTATTCAGGTTTCGATTGACTTTCAGCGAGTACGTTCATCGTGGCAAGTAATGGCTCATCGTGAATCAAATTGGAACCGAGATGTGCTCTATCGCCGTCCCGTTGTCCCGGAACCTTGGTCGGTTTCTCCGTTAGCATGGCACCGGTCTGTGGATCCAAAATTGATGGAAACAGACCTTTGTATGGCTCACTGCTTTCGATAAGTTGGTCGATAGCAGTGCATATTTTCGCTATGATTGCTTCTGGGTTCATCGCAAATAAGGCCTCCACCTCTGCTGAATGATGTAATCATAGCATAATTTTCTGAAAAATGTAATTTTTTTCAAATGAGTGTGTTACCCCCTACGAATCCTCTTTTTTCTTGCTATCTGACGTTTTGTGTTGTATAATCATCCTGTTTTTTTATACTTCAAACTGAACCTACGACGAACCATTATTTTAGAGGAGAAACTTATGCACGTTGGACTTATGGGAGGGACGATTCGGCG
>JAAXHD010000138.1:1554-10431 GCA_012271015.1 Candidatus Poribacteria bacterium
CCGATGGGTACATCAGTGATTACGATCTGTACCGGCTCGCGTAACCCGGACAGTATGTGGCGCGCACATCCTGATAACAATACACCAGAGGCGTGGCGTGATCTCATTGAATCTACGAAGCAGGCACTGGAGGTCGCTGAGGAATACGGGGTGACGCTCGCTCTTGAACCTGAAGTCGCGAACGTCGTCGATTCTGCACAGAAGGCGCGTCGGCTGCTCGATGAGATGCAATCACCCTATCTGAAAGTTTGTATGGACGGCGCGAATATCTTCCATAAAGGTGAACTCCCGAAGATGCGTGAGATCCTTGATGAGGCATTCGCACTGCTTAAGGACGATATTGCCTTGGCACACGCGAAGGACTTAGATCGCGATGGAGAGGCAGGCCACCTCGCTGCTGGAACAGGATTGCTGGACTACGATCAGTATCTCAGGCTGTTAAAGGAGAGCGGTTATGACGGTGCGGTCGTATTGCACGGGCTGTCGGAAGAACAGGTGCCTTTCTGTACGGGATTTTTGCGAGAGAAGATCGCTGCCTTAGAATAGCGTTCAGCGGTCAGAAGAATAATGGGCACCACGCTTCGCTAGGCTTTCAGAGGGCAGTCATCAGGAAGAGATATTGTTAAACGATGACCTCTTTACTGATTGCTGATTGCTGACTCCTGATTGCCATTTTTAGATTTTCCCTGACATCCGTTCCGCCAATCGAGCGAGTGCCGGTGAAGTATCCAATTTTTCAAGTTCCGCTTCAATCAGGGTAAAGTGCTGCGTCTCAGCGAGTGCGGCTCTGATGGCTTCGTCAAACTCACCTTCGGTTCGGACATAGTAGCCGCGTCCTGTCCCAAACAGTGTTGGCATACAACTGTAGTTCCAACTTCCTATGTCGTTAAAGGATCCATCGAGGAGGTGCCGTTCGGTGCCGTACCCGTGGTTATTGAGTACCAGAACAATTGGATTGAGTCCGTAACGAACGGTCGTTGAGAGTTCGGTGCCTGTCATTTGGAAGGCACCATCCCCGACGATAACGAGACACCGAGTGTCCGGCATACTCATTTGCGCCCCAACGGATGCCGGCACTGCAAACCCCATTGTCGTATAGTAGGCCGGGCTGATAAAGTTGGTATGTTGGTGGATTCGCAATTCCGCAGCTCCGAAGAGGCTGTCGCCGACATCAGCGATAACTGTCAGTTCGTCGTTTATGAATTCGTTGAGGTGTTGGAACAACCGGCAAGTTGTTAAAGGTTTATCGGATTCGACCTTAAAGGGGGCAGTATCTGGAAGTGCCCATCCCAAATTTGGCTTCCGTCGTCTTCGGAGTTTAGGTGAATTGAGACCGTCAATGAAATCGTCAAACATCACCTCTTCGTAATTATGATAACGGACTGTAATTTTTTCTGAGGTGGCGTAGATTGAGCGTGATCGGTCGAGATTTGCGGTGTAAATCCCAAGGTTCACATCCGTCATGAATGCGCCGAGGATGATCACACAATCCGACTCTTCAACGAATTGTCGGACCTCCTGTCTCCCCATTGCCCCCTCGTATATCCCCAAGTAAAGCGGGTGAGATTCCTGCACCACTGACTTTCCAAGGAGTGTTGCCACCACTGGAATCCGTTTTTCTTCTATGAGTGTGAGTAATTTGTGCTGATAACCGAATCTATGGAGTTCTACGCCCGCGAGAATGACAGGTCTTTTACTGTGGTTGATGAAATCAATAGCCTCTTCAACGGCGACATCCAATGTTTCTGGATCGCTGAGATGTCCGCCCGTTGTCGGACGTTGGTAAAGTGTCCCGCGGACATCGACCATGTCGCGTGGGAGTTCAATGTATCCCGGACGTTTGTAGCGATAGACGGCATCGAGCACCCTGTCGATTTCGTTGAAGGCAGTAAAAGGTTCATCGAGCAGTGCCGTTGCGACGGTGATCTCATCATAAATCCGTTGTTGTGTATGGAAATCCCTAACTTTATGGTGAAGGAGTGCATCTTTTCCGTGTTCTCTGATACCGGGAGCACCACTGATAACAACAATAGGTGATTTCTCAGCGTAAGCACCTGCGACAGCGTTCACCATTGATAACCCACCGACGCAATAGGTAACACAGGCGGCACCCATGCCTTTTATCCGGGCATAGGCATCTGCTGCATAGCCTGCCGCGTCCTCACGGGTCATACCGATATGCTGAATTGAACTCTGCTCGATAAGGTCATAGAACCGCAGGACGTAATCGCCGGGGACACCGAAAATGTGTTCAATGTCGTAACTTTCTAATTTTCTGAGTAGATATTCGCCGATCGTTGGGGGTGTGTTGTACATGGAGTGCCTCGCTGTGTGTTTATCTGCTAGAAGTTCTGGGTGGCAACAACGGCAGCATCTGGAACTTTACGGATGTTTACCGTAACTTTCTCGCGTCTTGGACTACCATCAGCATTTCTAAAACCTTTCTGGAATGAACCACCACATTGCCCTAGCGTTTCAGTATCAAAACAGACAAAGTGGATTTCCGATAAGATAAACTCTGTTTTACGCTTTCTTGACATGGCCCCTCTGTTTATCCGGTTTACTTCATATTTGCTTATTCCCTCTTTCAGTTCATCATACCACCTTTTAAAGGTTCTTTCTTCATCGTTGTATTCTACTTCACCGATCGCGAGAATCACTCCGTAGTGACCATAATCGCTGATTGTATTTGCTATCGCTTCAGCATCATTTGTAATAACCGTATGGTTTGTTGTATTTGCCGCATGTGCCTTAAAGTCCTACGAAATTTCACGAAACGCGTCGAATTCTGTGTTGCGATATTTCTTCCCGGGCATATCAATTATGTCATCAAAATGAGTTTCGCATAAAAATTCAAAGTAGAAACCCATCCATTCCATCTGCCGCCACTGTGTTGAACCGCCCGCTTTCATTTCAAGGATGGAACTTCTGCCATCCCAAACTTTCGGCATGTTTCGAGAGGCGGTTTGCAGTTTTTCAACTGTGTCAACTATCTTTTGATTTATCATAGTAAAATTATGTTTCCTTACTGAATAAGTCCCATACAGGTTCTTCTTCCGTTTTCTGAATTAAGTATTTCCCTGACTCAATCCGGTCAAGTGCGAATTCATAATACGCTGGGACAATCTCAAATCCTATGTAATGCCGTTCCTTCATTTTGCTAACGACAGCAACCTGTCCAGAACCTAAAAATGGATCCAAAACGACATCACCTTTTTGACTGGAATAGTCAAGAATTTTATCAATAAGTTCAGCTGGCAATTTAGTTGGTGTTTTGACTGCCCCTTGCCAATATTCTCTCTTGATTTCCCAAACATCCTCTTTGTCTTTGTAATGTGCTGACCCGCCGTGTTCAGTCTTTTCGTTCTTACTAAATCGACAATAGGGATAAAATTTTCGTTTTTTGTCATTTTTACACAAGAAAAGACAGTGGTAGTGAGACGTTACGTACTTACGCTTGGTGACAACACCAAACTGATATTTCCAAATAAGGTGATTAACTGTAATGAGTTGACATTGATCGATTGCTATCAGAAGGTCTTTTAGATAGTTCCATCCTGAAAAGATGTACATACTACCAGAGTCCTTTAACACTCTTGTTGCTGCTGAAAGCCAGTCAAGCGTAAAGGCAAGATAGTCGCTGCCTGCGATTTCATTGTAACCTTCAAGAACTCGACTCTCTTTTTGGTTGTAGTTGTGACGAGTCGCTTTGAAGTCAATGGCAAAAGGCGGATCTGTTATAACAAGGTCAACACATTCATCCGGCATTTCGGACATCAGCTTAATACAGTCCCCCTGTTTGATGATATCAATGTATTCAGGATGTTTCATTCTCTTACCTTTTCTGAATTACGCACGTTGCGATTGATTTTCTGAACTCTTAGTTTCTATTCTCAAGTCACGTGCCGAGAGTACCTAATATTATATCAAAGGATGTTGCCGCGCGTTCCAAAAATCATATCCACGTTACGTTGCCATTAAGATTTCAAGGAATGCTGTCATGTACCCGATAGCATAAGCACGGCCTCGATGGCCCCAGTCTGTGTCATCAACGACGTGTGGCACATGGTCGGTAATCATAAATCCTGTAAAACCCACCTCTTTCAGCGTGCGCATCACCTCAAACATATCACAATTGCCATTGTTAACAAAGGATTCCGCAAATTTTGGAACATGCCCTTGGACATCTCGGAAATGGACGTAGAAAATTTTGTCGCGTTCTCCGAAATAACGGATCGCATCCGGGACACCCGGTCCCATTTCGGACCAGGAACCGACACAGAAATCGAGTCCGTGTATCGGACTGTCAGCGATTTCCATCCCCCGTTTGAAGCCTTCAAAGTTACGGAACAGGCGCGGCACACCCGCAAGGGATTCCACAGGCGGATCGTCTGGATGAAGCGCGAGTTTAACGCCTGCCTCTTCTGCAACGGGCAAAATGGCGTTCATGTAATACTCGTAATTTTCCCATATTTCGTCTTCAGTGAAAACACGACCATGTGTTAAGGGAGCGTCCTTGACCTGTTCCATATCGAAACTGGTAACAGCCGCACCACCTCTACCGAGCGTTGTTCGGGAGGTCCGCCAGACTTCGTTGGGCATCCAATGGTACCCGAATATTTCCACGCCAGCCTTGCCGAGGTTGCGGATCGTCGTTGCCATGTTCTCAATTTGCGCGTCGCGTCCGGGCAAGCCGAGCATCGCTTTGTCATAAAACGAGACAGGCACGTTCTCAAGTGCCGCTAACCGTAACCCGGCATTTTCTATCTCTGTCCGGAGATGAAGAATGTCCATAAACTCCCAGCGTTCTGTGCCGGGGAGTTGTGGTGTGTTGAGCAGCACATCTTCGACCCCAAGTTGCTTAATAAATTTCAGCCGTTCTTCGCTGAGTTCACTGAATTGACCTAAACCGAGACGCATTTTCTGTGCCATGGTTCTCTCCTTTTTAATCTATGACTCTTGCACGGAGTTCCTTCGTCAATTCCGAATCTAAAATTGTTAAGAAACCTGCTTTCGGTTGTGAGAGGTTTTTTAACAATTGGAATACTGCCCTGACAACGGAAGGGCAGCCCAGGGATAATCGTTAAAAATTTTTGTTGCTATCCAGTAAGATGGTGACGGGACCGTCGTTAATGAGTTGGACATCCATCATCGCTTGAAAGGTACCGCCTTGCGTTGGGATGTGTAGTTTCTCTAAAGCGACGATGAACTGTTCATAAAGCGCGTTCGCGGCTTCGGGACGAGCAGCGTTAATAAAACTGGGACGTCGTCCTTTGCGGCAATCCCCGTAGAGGGTGAATTGCGAAACAACAAGTGCCGCCCCTCCCGTTTCGAGAAGCGAACAATTCATTTTACCCTCAGCGTCCTCGAAGATACGCAGGTTAGCGACCTTATTGGCGATATATTCTAACTCTGTTGTCGTATCATTATGGGCAACGCCAAGGAAAACGAGCACGCCTGCTCCGATTTCAGAAACCAGTTCGCCATCTACCTTAACACTCGCCGATTTGACGCGTTGAACAACTGCTCGCATCCGTAGTTCCTCCGATTTTCTCTCCTAAAAGAGCAAATTTTCACCGTCAAATGCCTGCGTATCCTCGCCGCCGAATGTTAGGTTAAACTGGAATCCGGGCTGGCTGTTAAATCCGAGTTGGAACGCAAGCGTATTCGATATTTCATAGCGGAATCCCATCCCGATAAGGTTCGTTACGTGTATACCCGCATACGGGAGTTCACGCGAGAAATCGGCTATCAACCACATACTGTCTGAAACAGCGATCTCACCGCCTACTTGCCAATTGAGTGTAAAAAAGTCAGTCGTTTTGAGTGCCTTTGATGTCAAGAAAACTCCGACACCAGCGTGAAGTTTAAAGAGGCTACCGAATCTTTGTGTGCCAACGAGATAGGTATTGATGCCGACGAACGGAAATCCATCGGCAGGACTGTGGTCGAGGAATTCGTTGTCTGAATTGAGACGGTCATCGGCGGTGAATCCGAATTGCGCATCGCCACCGACAGAAATACTGGGTAGATTATCGTTCTGGTCGGGTTTGATGTTATATTTGAGTCCAATGCTACCATCAAATAGCGGCTGATCGTAGACGCGACGATTGATGTTTGGGTCGTCAGCGGTCTCAGTGGCAGTATTGTAGAAATCGTGGACGACTTTCCGCACGCCACCTGTCGAGAATGTGCCGCCAAGCACGAGGTCGAGTTCGTCGCTTAAACCGTAAGCGAATTTGACAGGAATAAGGAAGGTCTCGATCTCCAGGCTTACGATGTGGGATTCCTCAAATCCGCCAATATCGACCCTCTGACTAAAGTCCGGTAGTAAATCTACTTTGGAGTATTGAAAAAGTCCGAACGTCGTACTGGTGCCTCCCTTGCCCATTGGCTCCGCAGTTTGGATGGTGCTGAGATGTGAAATGGGAGGGAGTTGTGCCCATAGGGGTATTGCTATGCCTGTGAGAAGCAGTAAAGTACAAATTTTTAATTTTATCTTGCGGTTAAACGACGTGTGTTTCAACTTTGACGTGCCTTCCATAAATTCGCCCTCCATTTCATTACGGGCTGCGTGTTTTAGTTAAAAATAAAAAAGAAATAAACTGGTATTCTATTGTTATTCAGGTAGTTACTACTTCGCTTGCACAAGCGCGCTTTCGTCGCGTCGTCCGTCAGGTCCAGGTGTATCGTCATAGGCGGTGATGTAGTACTTCTTGAATTCTAATGATTGACCGACGAGAATCGGGTCTTCACCGGGGATGGTGAAAGTGCGCTCCTTGGGTCCGACTGCTGGACGAGGGAGGAGTTTTCCAGCGGCATCTCTGGTGTAGAGTTGATACCCAGCGAGATCGGGTTCGGTGTTCGGTGTCCATGAGATAACCGCATCGTATTTTGTATTAAAAAGAGATCGCGGCAGATAACGGACCCGAACATCTTTTGGAGGCGCAGGCGGTACATTTGGCACTGCTGCAGTAATCGTTGTGATTGCCTCTGCACCGAATTCATCAACACCAGCAACGCGATAAACCTTTCGGGTGCCATCGACTTGAAAATCGTGGTCGAAATAGTAGAGCCGATCTCGCTTCGGTTCGGCAATTAACTCGAAACGTAACGGTTTGTCATCTTGGGTGTCGAGTGCGGCGTAAACGCGGAAGATAGAAAAGTCGTCAGGGAATTCATAGCCGTCCCAAAAGAGTTTGATGGTGAGGTCGGTCGGATCACCGAGTGTTACATTCGGCGCAGGAGGTGGCACACTTGGGGTCGCCAAAGCAGTTTTCCAGATGCGACGAGGGTCTTCATTCTCAGCAGGAGGATCGGCTGAGTCCGGCGTTTCAACACCGTTGGCGTCAACATAACTGATGCGGTATTCGTAGGCGAGGAGCCGTCCAGACGCATCAAGTCGATCGTTTTCAAGATTTTGGGTGTCAATAAATTCGTTTGCGGGTGCATCGACAGATCCGACTTGCTGGAATTCTGCGTCTGCTCCACCTGTGGAACGTCTGTAGATACGGTACGCTTTGATGCCCTCCTGTCCTGTGTCGTCCCACGTGACTCGGACCTGCTTATCGCCTGCGAAAAGGATGAGACCATCAGGTGCACCGGATGTCCGTAGGTTCTCAGGGTCAAGTGGATTCGCAAAGTCTTCGCTACTTGTGCAAGCATTAAAAAAAACGAGTGCAGACAACATGGAAAAGCTCAGTAGAAAAATAATCTTACTGGTGGATCGTCTGCTGAAAAAGTCTGAACTATGATTTTTATGATTCATGTGATTCACCCCTATGGGTTTGAAGAATGCCTCTTTACTGATAGTTTCCGATGGAAACTGACGGCTATCAAAAAAAGTGTAGAAGGCTTAAACCGGCGCGCTGAGTCTGGAAGTCGTAGTGGGGATGCAACTGGAACGAGGTCCTCGGAAGTAATAATCTCGTGTTTTCGGAGAGGCGATTTGAGAAACCTTTGAGGCGCGTTAGCGGGATTTCCATATCAGTTGAAGATACTGAATCCTCTACAAGTTCTGGTGTATCAAGTTGACTATAGATTGAGAAAAGCACAGCAAGTCCCACAAACCCAAAACCCACGCGGGACATAATCGTACTGGCATTCCGTCTGACAAGGAAAGCGTCTTTGTGGGTTTGGATGTCTGCTTGAATTGCGGCGTTGAGATAGGTATCGTAATGGTTCTGGGCAGAGGCTTTGAGAAAGCTACTTCCAAACTGTAGGCTCATGCCTGAAGCGAAAAGTGCGAGTGGTAGAACGCGTGAGCGACGCGCAGCATCTGCATGCTGACTCGTTAAGATGAAAATGAAGACACAACTGAACGCAAATGCGATGTATTTCTGACGGCGATTGGGACGTTTCATGTCAAATTTGTTCCTTTTTTCGGGAATCCGTTTCTATAAAGTTTATCCTATTTTTTCTCGGAAGTCAATGCTTTTTGTCAGGATACAGGAGTAGCAATTTGCGGGTCCCTTTTAGCGGAATAGTGACGCATTGGGTTCCGATTGTCGATTATTGGTAACGAGAAATCTCTATTTCCCGTTTACGGGACTTTCCGAAATGAAAGCCCAATCCTTTAGGTTTGGGATGAAAATCCGCCCTCTTGGAAAGGACCAAAACTCCCAAAAACATTTGACATTCGGGTTTAATGATGGTATAATTAAAGTATCACGTTGGCAGACATGCAAAGCATTGTCGCTTGACAATGTGTCTGCCTACCCACTTTGCGGGGGTTAAAGACGTGATACGTGAAAGTCCATGAAAACCGAAAAATACGAGTTCCACCCTCAATCTAACTTGATACAGATCGGCAACCTGATTGACGATTTGCATGGTGTGCATGTTCACCTCTTGATGCTGCAACGCCGCTACTATCGT
>JAAXHD010000417.1 GCA_012271015.1 Candidatus Poribacteria bacterium
CAATACCTTGTTCAATACCTTGTTCTCTGAGAACATCTGCCATTGATTTTGCCATCGTTTTTACCTCTAACTCGTGCGTATGTTGACTTACTAAGTTTACCAACTCTTGATGTTCTTCAGCAGGCCGACGATGCAGTATCAATAGAAGCATATACTTAATAGCACGCTCCCACTGTCCAGCTTGCTCCGCCCCAAGTGTATTTAGGTGAGACATCGCTTCTACAAGCGCATGCCCTAACGCAGCCTTACTCGCATGCTCCTTTTGAAGAACCGTTAGTAACCAACCAAACGGATGGTCGGTTTTCGTTAAATCCGATGCCGCTGCTCTCTTTACATCTAAGAATAGGATTTCACACATCGGAACAAATTGCGACATGCCTTCTGGAATATCCATTATTGCATCAAGCGTCAGTGGGACATTCCACGCCCGATCCCCGCTGTAAAAGACTATCGGAAGAATCGGACGCAAACGCCATGCCCGCTCTGGAATAGCGTTTGACATCCACTCCCGACGCTGCGCAGTCCAAATATCCATCATGTAAGACATCACACGCAAGCCCATGGAAATATCAACCCTTGATTGGTGTTCAATCAGGATATAGATAAGCAGGTCGTCTGTGTCAGCCCCACGCTTATAGGGCACCCGAAAAAGAATATCCGCTTCCTGCTCGCGAAGGGTGTCGGCAACCAAACTTCTATTGAGCTGGATAAGTTGATTAAAATCAATGCGATCAACGAATTCGCTGGGAGCAACGATTTTTAACAATCCTTGGAGGTATTCCATGTATTCCAGGAGCCATCTGGCACTTCTATCAGGAAAATGTGTGATAGAAATGTCAAAAAAACTGCGTATATCTGTATCTTCAAGCATGTTCTCTGTACGTTATTACGGTGTGTGTTGTTAACGTGAGTTTAAAAAAAGTTTAGTGGTTAGAAAAGCAGGGGTAAATCGTTGACTTCCTGCAGTTCAGCGAGGTTCAACGTGGGTTTGTTCTCTAACAACTGATATGCGATCAAAGCAGAGAACACATTGACTTGGAAGTTTTCAAAACTTCTATGCCGCGTGTATTCCACCTGCAGCTGTGTTTTGAGTTCCCGGATCACCGATTCAACGAGCGTCCGCTTTTTCAACAGCACCTCATTGGACACCGATACGTCCAGGGGTTTCATGTTCTTACGGACTTTGTAAACCAAGTTGACACCTTGCTCACGGAGTCGCTCGCGAACGTCTTTGGAGATATAGCCTCTGTCTCCGTAGAGACTCCCGTGAAGTCGCTCTGCGAACTTTCCCAGGGGCGTGCGGTCATCTACATTCCCAGGGGTCAACGCAACATCCAAAAGGTCGCCGGTGTGATTGATAACGAGATGAAGTTTAAACCCGTAAAACCATCCTATAGATGTTTTCGAGCGTTCCGCGTCTGCGGCGAAGACGCGATGGGCGGAGATCCGCTTGTTATCGCAGACCCGCAAGCGTGTCGAGTCAACGAAGGACACCCCGCTACAGTCTCCGAGGCGCGTGACAAGATAAAACGTCAAAAGCGTCAAGACTTCTTTTTTTAACTGCACGAAGCGAGAATAACTCACCAGGTCCGGAAACGCCTCACGCCAATGGACACAGACATGTCTGAGATAAAAGTGCTGAAACGTCCGATAGTTGCTTTGATGGAAAGCGATCACGAGCGTCATCACTTCGCTCGGATGCAACCGTCTCGGACGCCCCCGGGGTTCAGAACCTGTTTCCTCACTCGGAAGGCAGTGTTTGGCGATATGTGCTTCATACATCAGAAAAAAGTCATCTATTTCGCAGAAAAGTGATACAATACTCATCGGAGAACTCCTTTTGGTTGAAGATACGTGATAACTTCATTATACCAAAAGGGTTCTCTTTATACAAAAAATCTCTGATTTATTTATCAAACTCACGTTTGTTAACTTGTGTTGCATTCTAAGTTCTTCGCATTCCCGTCAGGACGACCAAGGGTTCTTTACTTGTAACGGTGATCGAATGATAGGTATTCGCAGGAACGTCCATCCGGTCGCCAACTTCAACGGTACCCTGTTCATCGGCAACCTTCACATCGGCTGTACCAGCCAACACACAGACGACTTCATCCAAGGTATGGATATAGTCGAGATAGGCACCACCGGGACACCCCGTCCACTGATATGCATCAAAACCTTCGGATGTTAACTGTCGCTTTAAAGCGTCAGCATCCGAGTGCTGTTCTGACCAGCGTGATTTCCAACTCATGGCATCCCTCCTTAATTTGGTTTGATTATCGGTAAGAGACTTCTCTAAATATTACATTAACGTCAGTTTGAAAAGAGATTCGTAGGTGTTTTTGATTGGGTATTTCCCCCAGGGAAAGCCGTCCTCCCCCCGAAAAAACCGCGGCATCTGGACAGATCTTCCGTTTTCAAGCCACCTGCTGTGTCAAGAGAGGGAGCGAAACCCAACACGACCCTGACAACCAACTATAGTGGTTCCAATCGGACGGGGCACACTTTCAATTCAGCAGTGTGCGTAATCGGATCGTAACCGGAACCCGTCAGTAGGTTGACGGGAACATCTGCGAAACTGAAACTCGCAAAGACTGTCCCACGCGGAGAACGGTTCGTCGCTTTCACTTTGATAGTGATACTTCCGCGTGCACTGCTCATCTTGCACCATTCCCCGTCCGCCAAGTTCCATTTGTCAATGTCAGTCGGATTCACTTCCAGGGATTCTTCAGACAATAGGTAATCAATTCCCTGTGCTCTGCCCGTCTGTGTGCGGGTGTGATAGGATTGCAAGCGTCTTCCCGTTGTGAGCCATACAGGGAAATCATCGCTAATCGTCTCAGCCGGATCTCGGTAATGTACATTGGAAAAGATACCGCGTCCGTTGACGAAAGTTTCTTCGTGTAATCTCGGTGTCCCCGGGTGTTCTTTGTGCGGCACGGGCCACTGGTTGTTGAAGATGTCCGTGGCACCTTTGTCGATGCGTTCCCAATCCAATCCCGCATAGATCGGTGAAAGTTGGCACAGTTCATTGAAAATCGGTTTCGGCGCGTCAAAATCGAAGCCTTTAAATCCGAGACGTTGCGCAATTTGACAAATAATCCACCAATCCGGTTTCGCTTCACCCGGAGGTGGTACTGCAGCGCGTAACCGTTGGACGCGACGTTCTGTGTTCGTGCAAACCCCGTCCGTTTCACCCCATGCGGTTGCCGGCAACACGACATCGGCGAGTTCCGCAGTCTCGGTGAGGAAGATGTCGATGACAACGAGATGCTCCAATGAACGGAGCGCATGCTCACAGTGTTCCCGATCCGGGTCCGATAGCAACGTGTTTTCGCCATCAATCAGCATCGCATGGATGCTATCCCCGCAGAGTTCTAAGGCAGTGACTTTGGTGATACCTTTCTCCAAGTCGACCTCTGTGCCGTATGCCGCTTTAAACTTCGACTGATACTCTGGATCCGTGACGGCTTGGAAGCCCGGATAGTTGTTTGGCAACGCGCCGCTATCTCCTGCGCCTTGAATATTGTTCTGCCCGCGCATCGGATTGATACCTGTCCCCTCACGCCCGACGTTCCCGGTCATCAGGGCAAGATTACAGAGACTCTGCACGTTCTCAACACCACAGATATGCTCCGTGATTCCTAACGTGTAGTAGATAGCCCCTCTGTCCGCAGTACCATACCACATCGCCGCTTGTTCAATATCCCTCGCGGGTACGCCTGTAATCGTTTCTGCCCATTCCGGTGTCCACTGGCTGATATGCTCAAAGAAATCGTCAAACCCCGTTGTGCGATCTTTAATGAATTCTTCGTCAATCAAGCCTTCACGGGCGATCACGTGTGCCATTCCGAGGAGCAATGCTGTATCCGAACCGACGCGGAGCGGCAAGAAGAGATCCGACATCTCCGCTAATCCGATGCGTCTCGGATCCGCGACGATGAGTTTGGCACCACGGGCGACCGCCTTTTTCAACCCCGTCGCCGCAACAGGATGGCACTCTGTCATATTCGTGCCGATACAGAAAATTACATCCGGTTTCTGCATATCAACGAGCGGATTCGACATCGCTCCACGTCCGATTGTCGCTGCCAGACCGGCAACGGTCGGGGCGTGTCAGGCACGGCTGCAATTGTCGACGTAATTCGTCCCGTACCCCACACGGATAAACTTCTGCATGAGATACGCCGCTTCACTTGGGGCGCGCCCAGAAGCAATACCGTAGATGCTATGCCTACCGTGTTCCGCATAGGTTTTCCGGTATCCCGCAGCGGCTTTGTCAAGAGCCGCTTCCCATGTGGCTTCGTGGAGTTCTCCATCTTCTCCACGGATGAGCGGGGTTTTCAACCGGTCGGGATGCTGGACAAAGTCGTAAGCAAATTGACCTTTAACGCAGAGCGCACCTTGATTGGCGGGTCCATCCATTGCGGGATGGATACCGACGATTTTTTCGTTGCTTGTTAGCACATCAACAGAACATCCGACACCACAGTAAGGACAGATTGTGCGTGTTTTGTTGGGTACAGCGTCCGCTACGTCATCAGCCGCACGGAGTGCTTTTTTATCGCCGAGTGCTCCTGTCGGGCAGGTCTGGATACACTGTCCGCAGAAGGTGCAAGCAGAATCCCTGAGAAGTCCGTCGAATTCGGTCGTAATCTGTGTATGGAAACCGCGATTCATAACGTTGATGGCGTGATCGCCTTCTTGTTCAGCACAGACCCGGACACACCGATAACAGGAGATGCAGAGTTCATAATCCCTGAGAATGAACGGATTGTCATCGGTTTTGCTCGTGCCAGATGTTGCCCCTGTTATACGTGGGTTTCCGTCTATTTCATACCGCTCCCGAAGGCCTGTGAGTTCGCCAGAGGCATAACCCCGTAATGGAGACACATCGACTTCACGATTTTCGCTGACGACCATTTCAAGCAGTGTCTTCCGGTACGCCTCTATTGTATCTGTCGCTGTGCGGACGACCATCCCAGGTGTGGCTTTCGTTGTACAGGATGCCACCGGATTTCGCGCACCTTCTAATTCAACGATACAGAGGCGGCACCCACCGAAAGGCTCAAGCCTTGGGTCGTAGCAAAGCGTTGGAATCTCTTTCTGATGGCGTTCTGCGATTTCAAGGACGGTTTCACCCTCGGAAAAGGCAACTTCAACACCGTCAATTTCCATTATATGTGTCATGATGCATGCTCCAAACACAGAGTTATGGATCTCACAGAGGTTATTATTTCTGCTCTTCACTAAAATCAATCTGTGGTACCTTCAACTCGCCCGCGAGGATTTTGGCTTTTGCGCCCTCAACGGCTTTTTGCACGTCTTCCGGTACCTTATCCTTCAATGCGGGGTTATAGGTCAGGGTGATTACCTCATCCGTTAGCATATTGAAGGTATAGATTTGGGGCTTAAATTTGCCTTCTTTAATGATCTTAGCAATCTGCACAAACGCATTGGGCGTAATCACAGCATTTGCAATGATGACTTCTGGGGAAATATCGCTCTTGTCGCGGTTCGCTCCGAAAGCGTAAACAGTTTTTCCCTCTTGTTGGGCGGTTTCAGCGGCCTCATAAGCACCGAGTCCCGCGGCATCTGCATTCGGAAAAAGGAAATCAACGCCCTCATTAATCTGTGCGAGTGCGAGTTCCTTGCCTTTGCCGATATCCTCCCAGTTCCCGACATATACCCAAGATACCTCTACTTCAGGATTCACACTCTTCGCGCCGCCTTCAAACGCCATAAATGTGCTGTTGACAGATGGGATGTTCTGCCCACCCATCACACCGAGTTTATTGGTTTGGGTCATCTTTCCTGCGATCATCCCTAACAGGTAAGCCGCCTGTTCAACACGAAAATTGACAGGTGAGATGTTGTCGGTGATCGTGCCACCAGAAGACGTAATGAAAATCGTCTCAGGAAAATCAGGTGCGACTGCTTTCGCGGGATCTTGAAACTCGTATCCGTGTCCAAACACCATATTGTAACCGTCGAGGGCATAGGCACGGAATTGTTCTTCCTGATCTGTTGGGGTTCGGGTCTCAGCATGGCTGATTTCCGCACCGAGTTGTTTTTCAATCGCTTTCAGTCCTTCATACGCTAAAGCGTTCCAACCCGCATCACTGATTGAACCGGGAAGCAGCATAGCAACCTTGAATTTTTCATGTCCTTTTGCCTCAAGGTTCGTGCTCCCAATTAGCATGAGTCCAATGATGAAAAAGCATAGATATAATGCATAGATTGCAACGTTATTTCGTAACTTATAGGATATCTGTATCACTTCGAAATTTCTCCGTATTTTATAGGAATATTTGATACAAGTATAACACGTTTACGCGAAAAATGTAAAGCGTTAATAACATTACTTCAGAGCCATTCAATGTTTTTTGAGGTTATCCCTCTCACAAAGCGTCCTATCGTCAAAATTGCGTAAGTCCTGTTACTTTTACTTTGACGATAGGTGTTTCGGCGTGTAGAATGATTGCCAGTCTCTTCATCAATCTAACTTTTTTCGCAAAAACTGCTAAAATTTGATAAAAATGAGCGTTTTGGCAAAAAACAGGCATTTTTTTAGCAATTTAATTTGACAAAAACTTTTTTAAGGTGTATAATTAGAATACAGTCCTTTACTTCTGCAAGGGAATCGCGCGAATGACGGGCGAATGTATCCCATGGATGTAGCAGCATTTCTGAGAAATGGCTTACGACTTAAAGGATAATAGAAGGTGTCAGTGAAAGCATATCTTTTTGAGAAAAAGAGGAGGGGTAATTCTCCGGTACTGCGTGTGCCTGAAGCCTTGTGTGGGTTGACACGGTGCCCTCCCCTTCAAAAACGTTAAGTATTTTACAGACGCTAAGCCGATTTCTTTCGGGTGTGAAAGCCCATCACACTCTCCTATTTTCACTTCAAACCCCCTTGGCAGTTCGCCTACACGTGCTTCCAGGGCTTTTTGTGTTGCACACACGCACACCCTCTCTACAGAACCCCAAACCCACTGCCCCACGAAAGGAATATACTCATGCCTATAAACATTCACCAAACGTCTCAAGGAGAGTTCCAAATCTGTAACAGGTGCCACAGCCATCAAGGGTCTGGATGAAAACGATGTTCAAGATATCCGAAACGTTGTTCTATAACAGTCTGTCGCTTCTATCGCTGTGTGGTCTGTTGGGACTGGTGGTCTTTTTCCGCCAGCAAGCAGCAGTGCCATCTGCCGAGGTGCCACAGAGAGAGACCCCCGCAGTGAGAGACGGGGGTGGGGGTCCCGATCCGCCCAGGGGTTCCGTCTCCGCACGCCGGCGTGCTGCCGATACAGGCGTGCGTCATAAGCCGCCGCAAAGCACCCCCTTCGCGGATACTATGGACCGTGCCTTCTACCAAACGATCATTAGAAATAACTTGTTCGCCCCACTCGGCACGGTGTTGCACCCCGACCCCGAGCCCGGGGCACACCTGTCGCTCTTAGGGACGTTTGTCTCTGAGGACCCTTCGGCATCATCAGTGTTGGTGAAAAACGCGACCACCGGTCGGCATCACCGGCTGTCTGTCGGTGAAGGCGTTGGGGATTTCTACGTCCTGTCCGTCGAACCGAAACAGGTGCGTTTCTATCATCACGGCACAGAGGTGACCTTACACCTGCCTGAAACCGTCTTTCTCAACGCCAAAAGGAGATAATCCGATGTTCCGAAACTGCGTCTATATCCTGCTTTTGATGTGTTTGCTGGTGGTGATGGGTTGTCGTCTGTTTGATGGACACAAGGGGGCCGAGTCTCCAGCACGGAGACCTGAGGTGTCCGAGTTGCCCCTGACGGGAGAGATAGTAGCGACCCTCCCGTGGGTCTCCGCAACACACGTGCCTGCGGGACCCCCCGACACCAATGTGAAACCGCCCACCGTGCCCATAGAGAGCACCTTGCCTACGTTTCCGTGCCCTGCCGTCCCGGAGGACATACCTGAGCATCTCACCTTCCCGTGTGCCTTGCGGGGGGTGTATCATAGCACACGCCAACTCTCGCCTTGCGAGGCACGCGACCTGCAAACTATCTTCACAACGATCGTCAGGGACTACAATCCGGGACGGGAGTGCGCCGCGGTCTGGCCCGACTTTATTGCCGCAGAAAAGGTATACCGTGCACACGCCTCGCAGGCACTCGGGCAGCCTCTGACCGGCGCGCTCGCCGGGAGCCGCTATGAGTGGCAGTATGCCCAAGCCTGGATGTTCCCTGAAATCATGGCATGCTTCGTCGCCGAGTCCGACCCCGAAAGGTTAGACAATTTTATATCGGCGTTTTATATTGCGATGGGGGATTGGTCTATAGATCACAACGAAGTTCAGTTGTTAGATGGTCGGACGTTTCGGATGCGATATAACCACAAATATGTGTTCAGATACAACTCTCCTGAGGGTGTTCCGACGACCCTTCGGGATGAGACGGTCTCCACCCCGGGGGAGCCGCGTCCCGAAGTCGTCATTGATGTGTTGAACACTTCCGATGCGGAGCTCGAACGCCTCAGTGGCTGGGATTTTCGGATCAACCCGATAACGATGCAACCCTTTCAGGTGCCACGTCCCTGAAACCTTTTCAACCCAAAGGAGAGAAACATAATGTTGAAGCAACTTTTCTCAGACAACCGTATCTTCATCGCAGCCGTCTGCTTGCTGGTGTTTGTAGCTGGTGGACTGCTTTATCTGCAAACCGTCAAACAAGAAGCTAACCGCGAGGTTCAACGCACCCAAGAAATGCTTCAGCAGAAACAACTCCCGAGAATCCAGACCGAGGCGAAACCCCCACCCCCGGGAGAGACCGCCGAGAGCGGGCATTGGCACGGCGATGTCTGGCACGCCGAACCGCATGAGACACACGCCCCAGCACCGCAGCAGAAAACCGATGTCGCCGCAGAGCCAGCACCGCCGCCACCTAAAAGTGCCGAATCCTCTGAGACGCTGCCACAGCTACTGCCGCCTGAGCGAGATCCCGATTTCGTCAATCCCACGAGCACGTCGTCGAATCCGCTGTTTTCCGAGGGGGTCCCCGAACACCTACAATGCCCCCCTGAATTCATCGATGTTTATCGGAGTGAGGATCTGGAGAACCTCCGTCAAAGAATCCCCCGGGCGATTTATGAGGAGATAAAGGAAAAATGGAATCCGAACCGCCCGCTCACGAAGGTGTGGCCTGTGTTTATAGAGCAA
>JAAXHD010000027.1:0-1303 GCA_012271015.1 Candidatus Poribacteria bacterium
ACAACTGCTCTGCACGTGCATCACGCTTTTTAGTACATTTCTCTGACGTCCACTACACGACTACGACGTGAAACCTCCCAATGCGACGTTTTATGGAGGACGTGAACATACTCTACTTGAGCATGGACAAAGCCCTCAAGAATTCAACTCCGGGAAAAGTCGCCTAAATTTGACGAATTGAGCGGTTCAAAATAGACGCTTTAAAGTTTGAAAGGACGTAAATTCATTTTTTTATTGATGTTTTCACAGCCGTCGTCGTCGTGGCTGCTTAAGGTCTCTATTGCTGACAAGCAACTTTAGTGACGACATTTCTACGCAGATCTAACAGAAAATGCCGTCATTGCATTAACCACCAAGTACTAAGTGAGGACATTGTATCTCTACGTTCCGACTGCCTTTAATACATGGTCCTACGAGCCACTCAAGGGGCGGTTAAAGGTTGAACTCTCGACCTTTTAATCAACAGACCAGTCAGTGTTCCCTATCAACTGTGCTCAGCCATACTAGATTGAGAGATAAAGAGAACCTTATAGTCCTTACTTATTTTCTATTCGTTTTATAGGTTTTACCAGTGTGATTCCCAATAGTGAAACAGATCACTATCTCTCTCGGTGCGCTGTTCACACCGAGGTAACGGCCAGACTCTTAATGGAAGCACTGGAGCGAATGAACCAATACCAAGCTGCCGATGTGGTGGGAAGATGGCTTAGGAACATGGAAATATCAAAGCAGGACACCTCAGGATATTATACAAGAGGGGAAAGCAGTGCATCTGAAGGAAGCCCCTTTGTAAGGTCACGAAGACGCGGAACTAGCGAAGCTTCTGAAAACTGGGATGTGTGTTCGAGGAGTAATTGGGGTAGTAATGAATCTGAGGGGAGTTCCGGCTATATGGGATCAGAGAGTAGTGAGGACAGTGTAAGGGAAGTACCACAGCGCAGATTTGACTCGTCGAGACAAGGCTCGTTCGGGGTATACCGGGACTTGCCGACAACCGCTCGTGCGTCTTCGTATGGCAGTGCAACATTAAGACAACCGTTTACAAGCAGAGTAGGAACCACAAGTGCTCCGTCTGAACACAGCTACGCATGCTCAGCTGAAGAGTCGTATTACTCTGGATCAGATGACAGACTTTCCTGTGAAGAATCACAGGGTGGTTCAACAGAACAGATTGTGCCCAGACCTCAGTCTCGTTACTTCTTAGATGCCTGTAGGAACTGCGATCATTGCGCCCAAAAATTGCCTCTGCAAGAAACAGGAATTCCCAAGCCGTGCGAGCAGTATCCTACTCCTGACACCATGC
>JAAXHD010000027.1:1334-1490 GCA_012271015.1 Candidatus Poribacteria bacterium
GATGAAACAGGTGAACCAGATATGAAGTCCAGTTTCCCTCTCAGGAATCTCGTTGCTGACCTTTCATCGAGGTTAAGTCTTAGCTGGAGACCAGTTGCGCTTGATCTTGGGTTCAGGAACTCCGACCTTTGTCGTTTTGAAGAGTCAAGCCTACTT
>JAAXHD010000075.1 GCA_012271015.1 Candidatus Poribacteria bacterium
GTTTAATTATCAAACTCACGTTATTAAAGTATAACAATAGTCCATCATAGAAAATAAAATGAAAAGAGGAAGAGTTGTGGAAGAAACAAAGGACATAATTCAGCAACGTCGCGAGAAATTAGACGAAATCCGCAAATTTGGCGTAGAACCATATCCACATAAATATGAGCCTACACATACGACCTCCGATATTCACAGAGACTTTGCTGACATTGAAGAAACACCCGACGAAACTCAGAAAATCCGAATCGCCGGTCGAATCATGACGAAACGCGACCATGGAAAAAGCAGTTTTGCCCATCTGCAAGACGGTGAAGGTAGAATTCAGATTTACGTCCGACGCAACAGCGTCGGTGCCGAGCCGTACAAAGCATATCGACGTTTTGACACTGGCGATATTGTAGGTGCCGAAGGAACAGCCTTTCGGACGCGCACGGGTGAACTCACCGTTCTTGTTGAATCTATACACCTCCTTTCAAAATCTATTCGACCACTCCCTGAAAAATGGCACGGTTTACAAGATAAACAGACCCGTTATAGACAACGCTACGCAGACCTCATCATGAACCCTGAGGTGAAGGATGTATTCCTTAAAAGGACACGAATTGTTCAAGCGATTCGCGACATGCTCAACGAGCAAAACTTTATTGAAGTGGAAACGCCCGTCCTTCAACCAATTTACGGTGGTGCAAACGCTCGTCCCTTCACAACGTATCACAATACATTGGAGCAATCACTCTATCTGCGTATCGCGAATGAACTCTACCTCAAACGTCTCATCGTAGGAGGGTTCGATCGTGTTTATGAGTTCTCGCGTGATTTCCGAAACGAGGGAATGGACAGGGATCATAACCCCGAATTCACAATGCTTGAACTCTACCAAGCCTATGCCGACTATATCCAGATAATGGAGCTGACTGAGACCCTAATCGCTGACACAGCAAAAATCATTCACGGGACGACGAAGATTCATTATCAAGAACATGAACTCGATCTCACACCGCCTTGGTGCAGAATGAGTATGGTCGACGCGGTTCGGGAGTACAGCGGTATAGACCCCGTTCCACTTTCAGCGGATGATTTATACAAAAAAGCAGTCAACGCGGGTGTTGACTTGGCAGGTGATGAGACGAAAGGGAAGATCATCGCCGAACTCTTTGATAGATTTGTGGAGCCGAAACTAATCCAGCCGACATTTATAACCGACCACCCTATTGAGGTCTCGCCGTTTGCGAAAAAGAAGCCCGATAATCCGGAGTTCGTTGAACGCTTTGAGTTTTTTATCTGCGGGATGGAGGTTGGAAACGCTTTCAGTGAACTTAACGACCCGATAGATCAACGCCAACGTTTTCTTGAGCAGGCGAATAGTTTAGAGGCAGGCGACGATGAAGCCTTTATGGTAGACGAAGATTACTTACGGGCATTGGAATACGGGATGCCCCCGACGGGTGGACTCGGTATCGGTATCGACCGACTTACGATGCTGCTAACCAACCAATACTCCATCCGCGATGTTATCCTATTTCCACAGATGCGTCCGGAACGCTAAGATGAAAACCGCACCGACGCTCCACACAGAACGGTTGATACTCCGTTCGTTTACACTGGAAGATGCCGCTGATGTGCAACGACTTGCTAATGACCCAGATATGGCGTCAACTACTGATGAAATAGAATATCCGTATGAAGACGGCGAGGCAGAGGAGTGGATTCAGTGGTGTCAAGAATGCTTCAAAGACAGGGAACGCGTGAATTTCGCGGTCACACTTAGGACTGATGGAACCTTGATTGGAAAAGTTAGTCTGACATTTCGGATTCACCTGCCTTACAACGAGGCAGAACTCGGCTATTGGATAGGGAAACCCTATTGGAACTGTGGATATTGCACCGAAGCAGCGAAAGCCGTCGTCGCTTATGGGTTCTGTGAGCATGATGTTGATCTGATTTACGCCTATTACTTCAAACGAAATCCGGCATCCGGACGGGTGCTGGAAAAAATCGGAATGCACTACGCCGAATATATTCCTAAAGACCCAGAAAGATATTTTTTTGAAGATACAATCCACTACCGTATACTAAAATGTGAGTTCGCAGAAAAATGAGGTCCGCGCCGCCCCTTCTCACGGAAAGACTGCTACTTCGTTCATTTACCCTTGGAGATGCTACCGATATGCAACGCCTCGCGGGTGATCGCGACATAGCCGCAACGTTACCGAATATGCCGCATCCCTACGAAGATGGTATGGCTGAAAAATGGATTCGTTTCTGTTACGAAAGGTTTGAAAAGGACGAAGCCCTAAACTTCGCAATTACGCTCAGAACAGACAAAAAATTAATCGGCGGGATAGCACTTAGACTCGACCCAAAGAACGAGAAGGGTGAGATCGGTTATTGGATAGGGAAACCCTACTGGAACCGTGGGTATTGCACTGAAGCCGCAAAGGCTGTCGTTGCGTATAGTTTCAAAGTGTTGAAGTTAAATCGAGTTCATGCGAAGCACTTCAAACGAAACACCGCTTCCGGACGGGTACTGGAAAAAATTGGGATGCAATATGAAGGCTGCTTCCGGCAACACGCAAAAAAATGGGATAACTTTGAGGATTTAATGGGATACGGGATGCTAAAAGTAGATTTCGACGCTGAGGTT
>JAAXHD010000045.1 GCA_012271015.1 Candidatus Poribacteria bacterium
GGCATCACAACGGCTGTGCACAAAGCCTCAGCTGGTGCTTCCATGTATGTGCCTATCGTCAAAGTGGCAAACATTGCACATACCATAGACACGCTTAAAAACAGAGGAATCTGGGTTGCCGGTGCCGCTGAGGATGCGTCTTGTTTGTATACAGATGCTGACTTTCGTGTGCCATTGTGTCTTATCTTAGGAAGTGAAGGTAAGGGTCTCAGACGACTAGTGAAACAAAAATGTGATTATCTTGTTCATCTGCCGATGTTAGGGAAGGTTGACTCTCTCAACGTTTCAGTTGCAGCGGGTGTTCTGTTATATGAAGTAATGCGACAACGCGATGTGAAATGAATCGGCATACTTCAAATGAAACTTTCTTCTTTCAGGCTAACAAAAATCCCATCACCGATGATAATGTGATCCAACACTTTTATCCCAATTTGATTTCCAGCCTCAATCAACTGTTTTGTTGCTCGAATGTCCTCTTGACTCGGCTGAGGGTCTCCAGATGGGTGATTGTGAACGAGGATAATTGAATTCGCTGACTCTTCAATAGCAAATCGAAAAATTTCGCGTGGGTGAAAAACACTGGCATTTAGCGTGCCTTCAAAGACTGTTCCTTCTGACAATAATCTTTTCCCCCAAGTGAAATCGTCATTCATATCCCCAGTGATGCCTTTGGTTGTTACACCCCCCTTAGTGTCAAGGCACAAGACGCACACAATTTCCTTCTGTAGGTACCGCATTTTAGACATCATCAGGTCTGCGACATCAGCCGGAGATGTAATCTTGTCGCGATCTGCGTGAAAACGAGCCAATCGTTTTCCGAGTTCAAGTGCCGCGACGATCTGCGCGGCTTTTGCCTCACCGACACCTTTAATCTTTTCAAATTGTTTGGACTTATGGTCGGCCATCCGCTTCAAATCGCCTTCAAACGCCATAAGAATCTGCTCGCCGAGTTGGATAGCGGTTGTTCCTTTGAAACCACTTTTGAGAATGATAGCGAGGAGGTCAGAATCTCTTAGTGTCTCTGGTCCATATTTGCGGAGTCTCTCCCGGGGACGTTCATCTTTGGGGAGGTCCTTAATTCGTGCTTTATAATCCATTGCTGTCCTTCCTGTTAGGAGAAATCCACCCGTATTATATCGAAATTTAGAGATAAAAACAAGCAGAATCCGATGATATTTCAGGGTATTGAGCTCAATTTTCCGCAAAAAAAATAAAAAAATATAGACCGATAGTAAGTAATTTTCTGCACAACTGAACGGTTATCCTTACTTTAAAAAAGGATTAGAATTGAAAAGAACAACGCTTTTTGGCAGGATTTCACGAAATCAAAGAGATCCCCAAATTGCAAGTTGACAAATATTTTCAAATAGTGTAAAATTAGAAGTGTGGATCGAAATCTCAGTTTTCCAGCAAATAAAAAAAGGAGACAATCATGGCAACCACGATTCGCGAGAAAGATGGTGTTGCAATCTTAGAACCGAGTGGAAAAATAATGGGATCCTCAGTATCGGAATTACGGGAGGCGATCACTTCGCAGATAGATGCCTCCGATGAGCCACGCATTCTCATTAATTTCGATCGCGTCAACATGATGGATAGTTCGGGTCTCGGCACGCTGATGGGGGCACATGTCGCCGCAACGCGAAAGAAGGGGCGTATTGGTGTCATCAATGTCGGAACAAACATCAAAAATCTGATCGTCCGCAGTCGTCTCGTCAGTATCTTTGAACATTTCGATACCGAGGACGCCGCAGTTTCGGCACTGTCAAGTGAAAGTTAAGTGCCGTGACTCGGGAAATCTATCTATAACCTAAACGCGCAGTAGTATTAGGAGTACGTACACTATGGCAGTCACCGTGTCTGAGAAAGAAGGGGTCGTTATTTTCAGACTGAGCGGCAGAATTATCACCCCAGGGGTCAAAGAGGTCTCGGAAATCATAGAGGAGGCACTTGCAGTGCACTCCTCACCCCCGAGGATTGTGTTTGACTTCAAAGAAGTAACTGGAATGGACAGTTCTGGGCTTGGCGTGCTTATGAAAATCTATTCCGATATCCATCCGCACGGGGGGGAAATGGCAGTGATTAATGTGAACAAACAGGTCAAGAACCTTATTGTTATGGCGCGGTTAATCACCGTCTTTAAAAACTTTGAAAGTGAAGATGATGCTATTGCCGCTTTGCTGCAGCACCCCGAGTGAAATTCAGGTTAATCTTAGTTTTATTGCAGCGAGAGGGGTTTTGCTAACCTCGGGAGCGTGTGAGTAAAACCCTACTGCCTCGCGTTTATAAGGGAATGCCTCATGATAAAAAATATCCTCGTTGCCATCGGCGATACGGATTACGAGAAAAATGCGTTTGAGTACGCCGGACAATTGGCAGTTCTGTTAGGGACACATTTATCGTGTGTTTTCTTTCAAGACAGCCAGCACGGTGGGAACGCTGATGTTGCAGCGACCGTCATACGTCGAACAGAGGCGGAGTGCGCGCTCTACGATTTCTTGGATTACCACGTTGAAGCTGTCGCTGGCAACCCGCGACAGATGATTTGCGAAAAAGCCCATTCCGCTGACCTCGTTGTTGTCGGGCTCCCTGAAGATGTAAGAAAGCGTCGCCTCCAACTTATCCAGAGCCAGATCGATGACGTGCTACTCCACATCACAAGACCTATTATTGTCGTGCACGAGCAGTGCACACTCTTGCGGAAAATTCTCGCTGTACATCATGGAGATACCTACTCTGATCATGCCTTAGGGCTCGTCGCTGAAATCGGGGAATTAACAAAAGCCGGAATTTTAGGACTTGCTCTTTCAAGCACACAACAGGAGGCAACCCAGATTAAGCAGCAAATGGAAGCGTATCTGAAATATTATGACGTTCAAACCGACTTCCTCACTGCTCGTGGCTTTACGGTAACAAACATCCTGGAAAACGCAGAGGAAAATGATTGCGACCTTATTGCACTGAGTGCGAGTCATCACGGGAGATTGTACGAGCTTGTTTTCCAAAGCACTACGCAAACTGTTGTAAAACTCGCAAACCGCGCAGTCCTCGTAACAACATAGATTCAGGCGACTCACGAGGTGCTTTTGCCTCGCATCTTGTGGAGGTAAATATGAAACCTAAAGGCACAACTCGCAAGCACATATTAGCGGATGAAATCATTAAACCAAACTGCTTCTTAGAGATTTCCACGGATATGTTCGGGTATATCAATTGGGACGGTAGCTTCGTCGCGCTCAACTCGGTATGGGAAGAAATTCTTGGATTCACACGATCAGAACTTCAAAACTCCGAGTGGGCCACGTTCATACATCCAGAAGAACGGGAAGAGGTGCTTGCCGAAATCGAAAAGGTGAAGACAGGGAAACGCGATGTTGTCGCCTTTGAAAACCGGTTTCAGCGCAAAGACGCTTCCTACGGATGGTTAAGATGGCGCGCAATAAAAGATGCCGAAAAACATATCTGTTACGTCGTCGCAACAGATATAACGCCGCAAAAGCAGTTAGAAGCGAGATTAAAAGAGAGTGAAACCCGATTCCAGCAATTGGCGGCAAAACATGTTCAAGAAGCAGATCTGTTGCATACGCTGATGGAGAACACCCCTGACCATATCTATTTTAAAGATACAGAGAGTAGATTTATACGAATCAATCGCTCTTTAGCAGATCGGTTCGGTTTAAAAAATCCTGCAGAGGCAGTCCATAAAACCGACTTTGACTTCTTCACCCGCGAACATGCGCAGCAGGCATATCAGGACGAACAAGATGTCATTGAATCTGGAAAACCAATTGAAGCGAAACAGGAAAGAGAGACCTGGCCCCATGAGCAGGATACGTGGGTATCAACGACTAAAGTCCCGATTCGAGATAGAGAAGGACGCATAGTAGGAACATGTGGTATTTCACGGGACATAACTGAGTACTATCGCGCCCAACAAGCCGTTGAGTATGCCAGCCGTGCAAAAAGCGACTTCCTCGCAAACATGAGTCACGAACTGCGCACACCTTTGAATGCGATTATCGGATTTGCCGAAATCCTGCGGGATGAACTCGTCGGAAGCATTAACGATGAGCAAAGGGAATGCATCAATGATATTCACATTAGCGGTGAACATTTGCTCGAAATGATCAATGACATCCTTGACCTTTCAAAAATCGAAGCCGGAAAAATGGCACTACAATTAGAGACGTTCTCTATTGTTGAAGCAGTCGAAGAGGTCAACGCTATTATCACTGCACTCGCTGTAAAGAAATATCTGGACCTTACCTTGAACTACAACCAAAATGGTATGATTGAAGCTGACCGGGTTAAATTCAAGCAGATTTTCTATAACCTACTCTCCAATGCAGTGAAATTTACCCCAGAAGGTGGTAAAGTATCAACAAAACTGGAAGTTGGAACAACAGAACTGCGAGCTGAGGTTGTTGATACAGGTATAGGTATCTCCGAAGCAGATCAAGCGAAACTCTTCGCTCCGTTTACACAGATCGATACGTCAAAATCTCGGCGGTATGGTGGAACAGGTCTCGGTTTAGCCTTGACACACAGGCTTATCGTGTTGCACGGGGGCGAGATTAGTGTGACAAGCCAAGAAGGAGAAGGAAGTAATTTCGCTCTGAGAATCCCCCTTCAGCACCCCTTCAACAATTAAAGCGTGAATCCAACATAGGTCTGGTAAAGTGACATAGGACAAACAGGGCAGAAGATTGGGCTCCGCACTTCGGTTCATTTTATAACTGCTGGTTTGAAGAAAAGGCAACCTGTGAATACTGAAAACCCACCCCCAGCCGAAGAACAGACAGAGACGCAAAAGCGGATCCTCGTGATTGAAGACCAAGAGTTGAACCGCAAAGTTGTGCGGATTGTCCTGCAATCAAAGGGCTATACAGTCGTTGAAGCGACTGATGCTACGGAAGCGATCGCAAGTTTGGAAGACGCAATACCACAACTCATTCTCATGGATATTGCCTTACCCGGACAAAGCGGCGAAGATTTAACAAGACACATTAAAGCGAATCTGGCGTGGGTAGATATACCCATTATTGCCCTGACTGCCGCTGCGATGTCTGGTGACAGGGAACGCATCCTCAAAGCTGGATGCGATGATTATCTCAGTAAACCTATTGACATCAAAGTTTTGGTGGAACGTGTAGAGACTCACATCAAGAGGACAGAGATATGAGCGAGGAAGTGACTTCCGAACAGCAAGAAGGTGCGAAAATTCTTGTTGTTGATGATGAACCCAGAAATGTCAGAATTCTCCAAATTCAACTCAACGCACGCGGGTATATAGTCTACACAGCGGCAGATGGACTTGAGGCACTTGATGCTGTTGAAAAAGAAATGCCAGATCTCATCTTGTTGGACATCAACATGCCGAGAATGGATGGGTTTGAGGTTGTTAAACGAATCCGATCAAACGAGGCTACCGAATTCATTCCGATTGTGATGATAACTGCGCTACGGGACACCCGTGAAAATCGAATTAAGTCCATTGAAGCGGGTGCTGATGATTTTATTGAGAAGCCTTTTGATAGTTTAGAGGTGCTCGCCCGCGTGCGTTCACTCTTGCGAATTAAACGCTACCAAGATACACTCGCAGAATATAATACCCGCTTGCAAGAAGAACTCCAAATGGCACGAAGCATTCAGGAAATTCTGATTCCTCAGGATGGCGTACAGGAATTATCGGGATTTCGAATCGCTTCACATTGCCGTCCTGAAATGGCGGTCGGTGGGGATTTTTTTGATGTCTGGGAAATCGCACCGAATCGACTCGGTGTTTTTATTTCTGATGTTATGGGACATGGCGTTTCAGCGGCTTTCGTAACAGTCTTCATTAAAACAATTTTGGCGGAATTCCAGCAACAAGTCGAAGATAACCCAGGGTATCTGCTTGAAATACTAAACACCCGTTTTAATGATTTGATTAGTTCGCGACTGTTTATGTTTGCAACAGCCTTTTGTGGTATCATTGACCTCGATAAAGGCGAACTCATCTGCGCAAACGCCGGACATTCATTTCCATTTTTGTACAACGTACATCAACAGACATATCAAGCTATTGGCGATCAGCAGACAGGAAATGGATTGGGCATTTGGCGAGATTCGGTTTATGAAACGATACATTATCCATTCGATCGCTCAAGCAGAATGTTCCTGTATACCGACGGTGTTTACGAAGCCAAAAATCTACAGGGTGAGGAGTTTACAGTAGATCGCCTCCAAAAGTTAGTATGTACCTGCGCAAAAAGATCCGCAGCGGGACTCATCACCAGTGTCTCGGAAGCTATTGATACCTTCACCGATAACTGCCCGAAAGACGACGATCTAACACTTATTGCCATTGAGGTTTCAGGGGAAAATTAAATTTCGATATCTCTTGGTTTTGAAAGGCGAAAAACAACTCGGACATCGGTTCCGCCCGCCTCATTCGGTTGCATGTCGTGCATATCCGCGAGAGATTTAGCGATGAAGATACCGTGACCTCTCTCGTTGTTTGGAGAACGGTTCATCTCAATCTCTGAGAGTCTTTCATGTGTTAGCCAATTCTTTTCTCCTGTGTGCCGTCCACCGGTATCCCTTACTAAAATTTCAAGGGCGCGTGTATCAATACTGATACACAATTTAACGCCAACTGTAGCATCAGCCGATCCGTGGTGTACTGCATTGCTACAGATTTCGTCGAGCACGAGTTGAATGTCTGCTACACGTTTTCTGGAGAATCCGAGGCTTTGTGCAAGATTACCAACAAATGCCCGAACAGGTTCTATGTAAAAGGCAGCACTCGGAATTTGAAGTTGAATATCTGATTGCGCCATGTACTCAATTTACTCTGATTAAAACGCTGC
>JAAXHD010000081.1 GCA_012271015.1 Candidatus Poribacteria bacterium
AAATTTATTATTTAATATTGCTTAACCGCATCGGACAATCGGCAAATAATCTCTCACGTTCTGTACAATCAACATACCTATGGTATTTTATTGTGTCTGAAGTCTCTCCCAAAGTGCGTCCACCTGCATACAGAGTTCTTCAAGCGTCCCCTCATTTTCTATTACGACATCCGCATATTTGACTTTTTCTGTGACGGGCATCTGAGCATCAATCCGTGCTTGAACTTCGGCTTCGGTGAGCGGTCTGCCTTGTGCAACACTGCGCTCTAAAGTGCGTCGCAACTGCGTCTCTGGCGATGCTGTTACGACGACAATCAGATCAACCGTGTCGTACGCACCGGCTTCGATAAGGAGCGGAGCGTCCAGTAGCACAATGCACGTCGGGTCCTCTGTGACGCGTTGGCGCGCCTGTCCCCGTGAGCGTTCGATAATCAGCGGATGCAGGATGCTGTTCAGGCGTTCGCGTGCGGCTTTATCGTTAAAAACGATGGCTCCCAGCTTTTTTCGACTCACATCTCCAGAGGCTTCAAGAATGTCCTGCCCAAACGCCTCAGTCAGTTCGTCAATAACCGGGCTGTCTGCCTTGAGGAGTTGGTGTCCGATTTCGTCTGCATTGATCGGAATCGCACCTTTTTCTGTGAGAAGCTCTGAGACCGTCGTCTTTCCGCAGGCAATCCCACCTGTAATCCCGACGATAATGCCGCGTGTGCGGTGTGGTGTTGCTGTTTCCATGCCATTGAGTGTATATGATACATCGAAATTTGTCAATGGGGAATGGCTATCGGCGGTCAGCCGTCAGCAGTCAGTAGTCCCAGTCTATTGGAGTCGCTCCTATATTGGATGGTTCTGTTCATTCACTCAATTTTGATTGACAATGATGGCTGTCCCTGTTATGCTGTTAATCCATTCCATCTATTTTCATTCACAAACAAGGGGAAGGTTTTTTATGGGCAGATTAGAGGGTAAAGTCGCTATCGTGACAGGGGCAGCAAGGGGGCATGCTGAAGCCGTTGCAAGACGGTTTGCGAAAGAGGGCGCAGCGGTGTCTATCTGTGATGTGATTCCAGTCCAAGAATTAGAGGCAAAAGTCGGTTCAGAAATTAGAGCGACTGGTGGAGATGTCCTCTGTTTTGAAACTGACGTTTCGCAGGAAGCACCTGTCAATGAGATGGTCGCTGCGACTATCGAAAAATTTGGCACTGTCGATATACTCGCCAATGTCGTCGGTATTGCGGGACCGACGAAGGATGTCTGGGATATGAGCTTAGAGGAATGGCGGCGCACGCTTGAGGTCAATCTGGATTCGCTTTTCATCTGTTCTAAAGCTGTCTTACCGGAGATGATCCGCAAGAAATATGGGAAGATCATCAACTTCAGTTCTGGGACAGGGAAACAACCGCTTTCGCATAGGGCACCTTATGCGACTTCTAAGATGGGGGTCATCGGTTTCACACGGACGCTCGCTGCTGATGTCGGACGTTACAATATCAACGTCAACGCTATCTGTCCGGGTTGGCATACGGAGCGGAGCCTTGAACTCGCAAAAGGCAGAGCGGAATACATGAACAAACCTTTCGACGAAGCAGCGTTACGTGAACGGTACGGACAGGAAAATCCGAAGAGTGTGATCGCTGGCAGGTGGTGTGCGGATGAAGGGTATAGCGATAAAGGCTCTGTATCTGAGGACGCTGCTGCGTTAGCTGTCTTCCTCGCCTCAGATGATTCGGCGAACATGACGGGTCAGGATATTAATACTGGCGGTACGGTGATGTGGTAGTAAAATAGCGTCTCCAACCAAGGTAGGTGCGGTATGCTGAGGTAGAAGTTCAAATCTGTTGGCGGTGGTGTATTTGAGCTGATTCTTGACTTTGGCCCGGGCTATCGTATCTATTTTAGTGAAATCCGTAATATAGTTGTCCTTCTACTTTGTGGTGGTGATAAGGGATCGCAGATTCGGGACATTGAGCGTGCAAAAATGTACTGGCGAGAATATACGGAGGTAAACCAATGAGAGAAATGGGTAACTGGCGCGAGTACTTAATGGAACGACTTGCGGATCCAGAGAACGCAATCAATTATCTTGATGTATCATTAGAAGAATACCAGGTGGATGGCGACACGGACTTCTTTCTAATGGGGCTACAGAACGTTGTGGAGGCACAAGGTGGGATTTCTACTTTTGCTGAGCGAACCGGGCTTGAGCAGGAGACTCTGCTTGAGCTGCTATCTAACGGGGCAGCACCGCGCATTGATACGTTCAACACTATTGTTAAGGCACTTGGATGTAGACTGTCGATTAAACCACAAAAGGATGCAAATCCTGCCCATGGCGTTAAGAATAAGGATTACCCGCTTGCATCCCAAGAGTCCGTGAAATCCGGGCTCGGAGCCACCACCGACTAAGCCAATGATGAATTCAACGTCTAATCGTGTGCCTTTAATCACAGGTTTTCCTGTGAGAATATTCTCGTCACAAACAATCCGTTCCGCTAATGTCCGAGGGATCTGACCTTGCATAGTGTTCCCCGCCTTCCGTGCTACCAATATTAAAACTGTGTGCAGTTACGATCATTTCTGCCAGACCCTGACGCGGTATTAACAATAACCTGACTGATAACTATCCCTAATTCACTTCGGGATACGTCTGACCCATAGCAACAACGCTACGTTCATTGCGCCGATGAAGCCGAAGACATAGGATTGGACACCTGCTAAGGTGCTGAGTGAGCGGATGAGAAAAGGACAGAAAATCGGTATGCCGAGCGCAACACAGGTGTAAAAAGTGAGGAGTTTCGAGCCTTTTGCGTCCCAGAAGGTTATCTGCCGCTTTAAAACTTTTAGATATGACTGTTGCCATAACCGAGATGTCCATTTTCCCTGCATGAACCCCAAACCGATCCCCAGACCGAAGCCGAAACTCGACCAACGGAGGTCAATGCGCACATCAAAGGAGATGGCGATGACCCAGAGCAGCTGCCCTAATACTGAAAGTATGATGAACGCCCAAAAGACAGGTAGTTTCATATAGAATGGGAGGAGACGACGCGACAATTTATCCATTTTTTGATTTTTATAGTAACGTTTAGAATTAATCTCTCACTGCGAGGCAAGTTCATGCTACAGGAGGTTTGTTTTGACGTAATTAACAGCATTCTTGAAGATAACGAGTCCGTCGCCTTCTTCAGAGGCAGTGTTGTCAGCGAGCCGTGTCCAGCGCGGGTGGTTCCATTTCGTTAGGAACCGTTCCGGGTGCGGCATCAAACCGAAAATCCTGCCTGTTGCATCACAGATACCGGCAATATCAGCGTCCGAACCGTTCGGATTGATCGGATATTCGCTCTCGGCATACCGAAACACAACCTGATGGTTCGCTTCTAATTCCGCCAACACATCTGTCGGCGCAGTGAACCGTCCTTCGGCATGTGCGACAGGCAGATAGACACGTGGCTTAACACCTTCTGTGAAGACACAGGGACTTTCTTGTGTCTCCAAGTCTACCCATCGACACTCGAATCTTGCGGATGTATTCATGGCGAGTGTTGTACGTTGTGTCATCTCCGGGGTACTGCTATCAGATGAAGACATCCCGGGTAACAAACCCGTCCGCACCAGCACTTGAAACCCGTTGCAGATCCCGATGACTAACTTACCGTCCGCTACGAACCGGTTGAGCATGTCTGTCAGTTTATGCTTCATCTCAATCGCCAGTAGGATACCGGCTGCGATGTCGTCGCCATAAGAGAAACCGCCAGGAATCGCGAGGATCTGATAGTCGGTTAGGTTAACTTTACCGGATATGAGGTTTTGGATGTGGACTAACGCGGTCTCAGCACCGGCGAGTCGAAACGCCGTATCCGTTTCTGCATCACAGTTAGTCCCTGCGGTTCGTAAGATGAGTACTTTTGGTGTTGTCATTTTTATCCTTTGTAAGTTTAACACATGTCTTGCTTAAAAGTTACGAATGCAACGGTGTTTGCCATGCAGATTTGAGAATATCAATTGAGGTTTTGACGATTGTCTGTCCTGTTTTTCCATTAATAACGAATTCTGGTGTATCTGTGACGGTGCCGAGGCAGCCTGTTGAGACACCTTCCATGTGGGTTTCGTAAGCATCCCGATGTTGTGGTTCAACTTCGACAATAAAACGGCTGTTTGACTCTGAGAACAGAAGGAAGTCGTCAGCGGTAATCTCGTCGCCTGTTGGGATGTCGTTGAGACTCAGAGACATCCCGTATCCGCCAGCAAATGCCATCTCCGCTGCTGCCACGCCGATCCCGCCTTCAGAGCAGTCATGACACGAACGGACGAACCCGCTGTTGATAGCGGCACTGAGCCGTTGCATCGTCAGCTTGCCTTCATCGGGACGGACGATGGGTGCGTTGTTGCCTATGAATCCGTGGATACCGAAATAGTGTGATCCGCCCAATTCAGTATATGTGTTGCCGACGACGTAGATGAAATTGCCCGGTGCCTTCACATCCATTGTAACGGCACGACGGATGTCTGAGATGACACAAATCGCGGATATAAGGAGCGTTGACGGAATCGCACGTTGCTCGCCGGTTGTCGTGTCGCTGTATTCGTTGTAGAGGCTATCTTTTCCAGAGATGTAGGGCGTGCCGTAGGCGGTCGCGATGTCATAACACGCTTTCGCCGCGCGGACTAACTCACCGAGGCGATCGGGTTTGTCGGGGTTTCCCCAGCAGAAGTTATCTAATAACGCGGTCTTTTCAACGCTGCCACCCACAGCAACGATATTTCGCAAAGCCTCATCAATCGCCGATGCAGCACTAAGATACGGGTCTACGTCGCTATATTTTGGGTTGATACCGTTGGCGACGATGACCCCTTTCCGGCTGCCCAAGACTGGCGTAACGACGCAGGCATCGCTCGGTCCGTCGTTTGCGACACCGACGAGCGGATTGATGACAATACCGCCTTGGACTTCGTGGTCGTATTGCCGAATGACGGATTCTTTACTGGCGATGTTCGGACTTGCGAGGAGCTGCTTGAGGTCGTCAGTGTAGTCTTTCGTTGCTTCGTCTCGCGAGGGCATCTCTTGATGCTTCGGCGGTTGCCAGACTGCCTGTTTCACGGGTTTCGGGAGTCCGTGGTGCAGAAATTCCATCTCTAAATCGGCAACTATCGCGCCTTCATAGAAAACCTGTAATCTATGCGTATCTGTGAAAGTGCCGAGCACTGTAGCTTCAACGACTTCTGCCTTGCATATCTCCATCAGTTCCGATAGATTTTCAGGCGGCACGGCGATGACCATCCGTTCTTGTGCCTCGGAGAGCCAAATTTCCCACGGCGCGAGTCCTTCATATTTCAGGGAGACGCGTTCGAGATGCACCTCAGCACCTACAGGTTCCCCCATCTCACCGACAGCAGACGAAAACCCGCCTGCACCGCAATCGGTTATCGAACGGTAGAGGTTACGATCGCGTGCTTGTAGCAAGGCATCGACGATCTTCTTCTCCATAATGGGATTGCCGATTTGCACGACGCTACCGAGGTTTTCGGAAGTATCGTCCAATTCAGCGGAGGAGAAAGTCGCACCGTGAATGCCGTCGCGTCCTGTCTGCCCACCTATCGCAACTACGAGATCGCCGGGTTCAACGGATTTCTCGCACCTATTTCTCGGTATTAGTCCGACATTTCCGCAGAAAACAAGCGGATTCGCGGTATAGCGGGCATCGAAGAGGATCGCACCGTTAGCAGTCGGGATCCCCATTCGGTTGCCGTAATCTCGCACACCGGCGACAACGCCTTTAAAGACGCGTTTCGGGTGGAGCGTGCCTTTCGGGAGCTGCGTGTAAGGTGTATCCGGCATTCCGAAACAGAAGACATCCGTATTCAGAATCGGTTTTGCACCGAGTCCTGTGCCGAGAGAATCTCGGATGACGCCACCGATGCCGGTACCAGCACCGCCGTAAGGTTCAATCGCTGAGGGGTGGTTGTGGGTCTCTACTTTGAAGACGAGGTTGAATGTCTCATCGAATTCAATGATACCGGCGTTGTCTGAAAAGACGGAGACACACCACGGTTTGTCAATTTCTTCGGTGGCGCGCTGGATATAGGTTGGAAAGAGACCGTCAATTTGCTCTGGTGCTTTCCCGTCTTCGGAATAGCGGATGATGCTTTTAAACGTTTTGTGAACGCAATGCTCGGACCATGTTTGGGCGATGGTCTCTATCTCTACATCGGTTGGGTTGCGCCCTAACGCTCCGAAATGGGTTTGGATCGTCTTCATCTCGTTGAGATTCAACGACAATGTTCCCTCTCGGCTGATCCGCATCAGTTCAGCGTCATCCGCATTTAGAATGTTTATTTCGTTAACCGTATTGGACATTAATTTCTCCACTATTTACGCGTTGTTTTTTTGAAGATATTTTGCTGCGAATCATTTAGATTGTTATTATATCACCATCTTGGTTTAGAGAGTGGTCTGAATTTCCGATGGCAGTACAGCCCTCCTTATTCGTTCAACCGCGTCAACGCAACGATATGAACTCATATTTAGGGAGTAGGCAGTTAAGTGCACTCAATTTGCCAATTGTTGCTTTTATAGCCTGCTCTGATTGGTCTATGCCTATCCACCTTCTATTTAGCAGATGTGCAGATTTCAGAGTTGTTCCTGAACCACAAAAACAATCCAAAACTATACTTTCAGGATTAGAAGAAGTTTTAATAATTCGGTCTAACAGGTCTGGGTTTTTTTCCGTTGGATAGGTTGGGGATTGGGGGTCTTTATATTCCCAAATATCTTGAACCCTTTTACCTATCTGCTCATCCGCAAAGATTATTTTTCTAGGGTTTCCCTTCGATGACCACTCTATCAGACCCGCTTCATCCCATTTTTCTAAGGTCTGCACATCTGTTCTCCAATGCCGTCCTTTCGGAGGAGATAATCCTTTGAATGCTTTGCTCGTTTCACCATTTTCTGTCTCTCCCGGCGCATGAATCGGCACTGTAGTATACCTTCTTCCTTTTTTGACTTTAGGAAATAATCGCACTAAATCTTCTGGCGTGTATGGCTCTTTCGGTTCATTCCATATAGGTTTTGAAGATTTGGAATAGAATAAGATCAGGTCTTTTATATTTCCGTATCCTGTTCGCTGGAAATTTTTGGGGTTACACTTTATCCTGGTGATGTCATTTCTGAAATTATTCATTCCAAACACTTCATCCATCATAACCTTTACATAATGTCCAACTTTATAGTCAATATGCAGATAAATAGAGCCTTCATCTGACAGCAGTTCTTTGAGCAACAGTAATCTGTCTCTTAAAAACTCAATAAATTGTTTTCCGGTCAATCTGTCCGAATAAGCAACATCACCTTTTCGGGAACTGCTTATCGTAGATGCTCTTTCATCTGTAATTGTAAAATGACTATTGGTGGCAAAGGGCGGATCTATATAGACCAAATCAATCTTGCTTTTTAGACTTCTTTCATTTAGAAGATATTCAAGCCCTTTGATGTTGTCGCCTTTTATAATCAAATTCTGCATTTGATAACCCTTCAGAGTTGATATAAAAACTCTCTTAAAACCAATGCACTCATGATGTTATACTGGGTTAGGTCTTGGGTAATCGCACGATACATTTTAGAACGCCGTCTGATATAGAGAACTCCATCTAAAATGGCAACTGAAACAGCGTTGACCTCCGTTTCGACAACATCTCTTGCATCATTAAATTGCGCGTTTTGATGCCCTCCGAAGTCGGTTAAAAATTTGGCTTCGCCGATTACATATTTACCGTTAAATCTTGCGAGAAAATCCAATCCTTTGTTGCGCGTGTAGTTTAATTGTTCTCTAGCAAAGTCCATCATTTGGGCATCGCTCGCATCCAAGACAGCATTATTGTCTGACGCAAGAAAATCTTCAAGAGAAATGGGTTGAATGCCCAATGCCCCTTTGTTTAACCAGTGTCTAAATAAGGGGCCAATTTGCCTATTTGTTTCTTTTGGCTCAGAGGAACGTTCGTAAATTTTCTCTAATCCCATTTCATAAAGTCTACCACATAATCTATCAACTGTATTTGGATTTCTCCGTATTGCATTCTTGTCCCTTTTCAGATACGCAACATAGGAATCTTTTATTGGGAACAAGTCTAATTTGAGCAATGCATTTAACAGCGCGGTATTGTCTCTTTCCTGAAATGACTGCTCTACTTGTTCCCATAGATCTTCATCAATATCTCGAATTCCTTCGGGAATTGTTGGATAAACA
>JAAXHD010000381.1:0-132 GCA_012271015.1 Candidatus Poribacteria bacterium
TTTGACAGGATGATAGCAATTCTGTTGTTGACAACGATGATGATGTTTTTGACGATGATGATGATGATTGTATAATTATGATACAACCTAATCAAGCGGATGAAGCAAATTGATGCTACACTCACCAGAACT
>JAAXHD010000381.1:190-1400 GCA_012271015.1 Candidatus Poribacteria bacterium
ACGAGAAAACAACAATTTACCTTCCTTCTTTAGGAAATCTGTGGAAAATAACAGCTACTGAACTTTCCTCCAGGACATAACAGGGAACTAAGGAGTAAAAATGGGTACTGACCTTCCCTCCTCAGGCATCTGAGCCATGATATCAGGAGAGCTGAAGATTGGCTCTAAATACAGCCATGTGGCCTGGACTTTTAGCCATTCATCAATGATTTCTTGTGTCAGCATCAATTTACTTTCCCATTCCCTAGAATAGTATAAAACGATTGAGGTTTAGCAGTGTAATTAGTACATGATATCTTCCGCAATAAAGACGTTTCTTGAAAAGTCTCAAAGTTGGTAAAACTGAATTAACTTTAAAAATCTACAGATGGCATTCCTCTGAGAACAATATTATGCCACTATTTGCGACATCTTTAAGCAAGCTGACGATAAGTCTCACCAACTATGTGCGCTGGCATCTACTCGTCCTCGCCCCGGAGGAAGAGTTAGAGAGAAACATGCGAACGGGGGTGTTGCGCAGGACACTTGGATTGACGCATTACAAAAACCATCAACAGAAATATTTCTAGAATGTTATTGCGTCACGCCGAATGAGCCAATCAAGCATAAGATAATAGAACGGTATTACTGAGGTGTTTGCTCGACGTGATCGTTGGTCAAAATATGAACAAGACTCCCTATTCACAATCGTCTTAGTTTCTTAGTTTGACAGTATCTAGAGCTGTTCATCATTACTTGATTTCAGTCTCGAATGGCTTGATGAATGGTGATCCCCTCATTGTCTGTGTTTTGACGATCTGATCATCCAACAAGGTCTGGATATCATCGATCGAGGACAAGATATGAGTACCAGTCTCACGGTAAGGGATCATGACGAACTCAATCTGAAATCAGAGAACAGTGAAACGAGTTAAGAAATCAATCGAAGGCAGCTTACTAGTAAAGACGTCACTCAGTTTATCATGCGAAAGCATCCGGTTTTTTCGGCTCTAGTTTCTAGTTTCACCCGCCGAGAAAAACAAACGACGACCGGAAATACGTCTGCGGTTCGCAGGCTAGACGTTGTTCGGATATCTTGTTGGCCTGCGTAGCAGGCGCTTGGAAGTAGTGGGCACAAGAAAAAACGGACGCGCGAGAAGGAGACACGCGAGGGGAGAGGGAGCTCCTCACCCCTCGTGTGTCTCCCTCGCGCGCACCCGTTCTCTCTTTC
>JAAXHD010000354.1:0-15625 GCA_012271015.1 Candidatus Poribacteria bacterium
ACATCGCCCAGTGAAAAAGATGTCCCACTTCGCGCATGGATTCAGGAAAACCTCGGTTCTGACGCCGTTGCGCGCTAATATAAAAATACGAAGGGCGGGCAACGCTGTTCGCCCTATATTCTGCCCTTGGATGCGCATCCTCCCAAAAAACTCAAATCCCACATTTTTTGGCAATTCTGAAAAAGAAAATTGTATACTTTTATAGAACAACGCGAGTCCCGCATAAGAACATCTAAACACGTTTGCAAGGAGTAGACCGTGTTCACATTACTCACACAGCGTTCCCCCGTTCTGTTCCTCCTTCTTTTCTCACTGAATCGAGGCAACTGAACCTCCTTCCGACCTGCAGTAAACTCTTAAATCGGACTCACGTTGAATATATCGTATACAATTCTCTAATACGGATAGGAGTTGCCAGTTTTCATGAAGCCCCTTTTTTGCCTACTAATGGTATTTTGGATTCCCGCAGTTGCCTTTTCTCAGACAGGTACAATTCAGGGCACTGTTTATAACGACAGCACCAAAGAACCCTTAGCAGGCGCAGAAGTTCTCATCGTTGAAATCGACACACGTCAGAAAATCGATGAAAATGGAAAGTTCGTTTTTCGTGCCATTCCCGCAGGAACCTATACTTTAATTACCACGGTGCCCGATACTGAGTTGTCGCAACGCACCTCGATTGTTGTCACAGCAGAAGAGACGCTGGAACCCAAAATTTACGTCGAAACATCGCAGTATCGTCTTGAGGGGATCGAGGTAACCGGCGAAAGTGCTCCGAAGACTGTCAGCAAAAAAAGCCTCCAAGCACAAGAAATTACACGCATACCCGGTACAGCCGGTGACGCGCTTCGCGCTCTCCCAGCGATTCCCGGCATCGGTGTCGCAAATGATTTTAGTGGTGCCCTCTATATTCGCGGGGGTTCCGATGAAGATAACCTCTACTATTTCGACCGAGTGCCTGTTGGTTATCCATACCACTTTGGCGGGATCGTCTCATCCTTGAGTTCCGAGATTATTGACCGAATTGATGTCTACGCTGGCGGCTATGGTGCTGAATATGGCGTGGATTCCCAAGCCGTAATCGACATCTATTCACAAGATAGCAGTTCAGCAAATTTACGTGGAAAATTTAACCTCAATCTTCTCTTTTCAGAGGGGCTGCTTCAAGGCAAAGTCGGCGAAAAGGGCTACTGGTATGCCGCGGGTCGCAGGAGTTACATCGACCTTTTCATCGGATCCCTGTCATTTGATACCGGAGCGATCACTGCTTTTCCGCGTTTTTGGGATTATCAACTAAAGGCTGGCTACGACTTCAACGAAAAGCATCAACTCTTTTTTAATATCTTTGCTTCTGGTGATCGGTTTGCTCTGAAACTGGATGGTGAAAATGTAGACGAAGATTTCCAAGGAAACGTGAGTTTTGAGAGCGGCTTTGAAGGGGCAGGCATCCACCTCCGCTCCTTTTTGACAGAACGCCTCACTTCCTATCTATCGCTGACCCGTTCAAAATTCCTATTCGATGTCAATTTCGGTCCAACACTTTCGCTGGAAATTGATGCCCCAGACTATGTGCTGCGCGAGGATCTTATTTATGAGTTAAACCCGAAGCACCGCCTGGAATCTGGGTTAATCCTCGGCTTTGAACCTGGACGGGTTACTGGAACCTTCACTCGGATACCCGATGAGGGTGAAACCGATTATGACATTCGGTTCGAGGAAAAAGTAGCCCTTGACGAGACCGTGCGTGGGCAACGCCTTGAAGCCTATTTGCAAGACAGATACGCACTGTTGCCATTTTTGTCAGTTGTGTTTGGGCTGAGATTTGATTATTTCAATCGCATTGATCAGCTTTCCGTCCAGCCGCGCGGCAGTGTGCTCGTGGAACTTCCGAACAGTTCTGAGATCCAATTCGCTTATGGAATTTACAATCAAACCCCGCTACCACCACAACTCTCTCCCAGTATTGGTAATCCCGCCTTGAAGTCGAGTCGGGCAAGCCACTACATTCTTGAACTGAAACGGCCACTTTCACAAGATACAGAAATCAAAATGGCAGCCTATTACAAAAACCTTGCCGACTTGGTGACTGTTGACGAAGAAACTGGATATCTCAATCAAGGGGTTGGGTACGCGCAAGGCACCGAGATTTTCCTGCGACACCGCAGCGGTGATCGATTTTTTGGATGGATTTCCTACGCGTACGCGCTCTCTAAACGCCGCGATCGTCCTGATGAACCGTATCGCTTCTATTCATTTGATCAAACGCACGTTGCTACCTTCGCCGCGAGTTACAACCTCACCCCTACATGGGAGCTTGGCGCAAAGTGGCAGTACCGCACCGGCAACCCCTATACGCCTATTGAAGACGCCACGAAAGTACCCGACCCGAGAGGGAACGGACGCCCTATCTACAGACCTATCTATGCTGAAACCAACTCTGATCGTTTGCCGCCGTACCACAGACTCGACCTACGCGTCAGTAAAACATTCCAGTTTAGTAGGTGGAAATTAGGGATCTTCTTGGAACTCCTAAACGCCTATAATCGAAAGAATTTGCTTGATTACAGATACACATATACCGACGACATTGAGTCAGGAGGCGTTAACATAGAGCGAGAAGATGCTAACCAGTTGCCTATTCTTCCTTATTTGGGGATCACAGCGGAATTTTAAACGTTTTTTCGAGGAGACAAAACCTGAAGCAAATATTAATCCTCCTAATTCTCCTATTACCCTTGGGTGCCTTCGGACAGACTGGTGAGGGTGATATCAGTGAGTCAGACGTAGCGCAGGATGAAGATTCACGTCCTGTTACCACATTAGAGACGATAATCGTCGAGGCAGAACCATTCCAAAAAAGACCACAACGGACGTTGCCCGGAGACTTGCTCAGGCGCGCGCCAGGCAGTGCTGGAGATCCACTGCGTGGGATCGCCCGACTTCCGAGCGTCGGGACAGTTAACGATTTCTTCGGAGCACTTTCTGTGAGAGGTGGTGCCCCGGGAGATAATCTCTATTACTTTGATCGATTGCCGTTAGGGTACCCTTATCATCTCCTCGGTATCGTCTCAGTGATGAGTTCCGAGACCATCGGGAAAATAGATGTGCATCCGGGTGGCTTTGGTGCTGAGTTCGGTGCCGACTCACAGGCGGTGATTGATATACATTCCCATCCACAAACACTAGAGTCTCTCGGGTGGTTGGATGGAATGCTAAAACCGAGTTTTATCTATTCTGAAGGTTCTCTCAGTGGTGCTTTATCCTTTCAAGAGAACCCCACAGCGGATGTTCCAAAGGAAACGGATAAAAAATCGTCTATTTTCCATGTTTCCAAGAATATACTTCTCGGCGATGCTCAGATATTCGGGAGAGATGCAGACAAAACGAGCACAAGACCGGCGAGTACCGACCAGGAATTCTTAGAAAACAGGGTGTTACCTGGGCAAGGTTATTGGTACGCTTTCGGGAGACGCAGCCATTTGGAACCATTTTTTGAATTGGCTTCAAGGTTAGTAAATCTTGAAGACCTCGTCCGACAGGTGCCACGTTTCTGGAGCTATCAGTTAAAGGGCATCTATAAACTCAATAACGCCCACGGCTTAGTGCTTAACGCAGTCACGGCGTATGATGCATCTAAATTGCAATTGGGAGCAGATGAAGTTCACGACAGCGATCTCCAAGGTCCTTTGAATTCAGAAAATCCTTTCGATGTCCAAGGAATTCATTTTTACTCTCAGTTATTGCCGAGATTTCGCTCTATTCTGTCATTCACCCGTTCTTTCACAGAAAATGAAATCGCTTTTGGTGAAGAGTACTACTACCGGACCGCAGCCTCTGTTTATGCACTCCGAAATGATTTCACTTATACCACATCCTCGGAGAATACTGACGAAGCTATAGAATTCGGCTATTTGCTCTCAAGTACCCCTTCAACTGTTACGAGTCATGGGGCGCGCCGTCCTGAAGAAGGAGATCCAGATCGCGAATTCCGGATTCGGCACAACTTGAAAACAGTCGATGTCACGGAGACACGAAACCTCCATCACTTAGAGGGGTATCTCCAAGCTCGGCAGAATCTATTCTCTTCTAATGTTTGGGGCACTTTCGGAATGCGAGCGAGTTACTTTAATCTCACGGATAACCTATCCCTTCAGCCACGTGCACAACTCGGTTTTGACCTTCCGTGGGAAGCACTTCTATACTTCAACTATGGACGTTATGCGCAGAATCCACGATTAGAGCAATTTGTGCTGGGTGTAACGCCCAACGCTTCCCTCGAACAGAGTCTTGCAACGCATTACGTCCTTGAGTTAAGACAAACACTATCCCCCAATTCAAAAATGAATATCGCCGGTTACTACAAAACACTGCAAGATCTCGTTATCTACAATAAAGATGAGAAGCAGTATCAGAACGGTCAAGAAGGATTTGTGCGGGGATTTGAAGTTTCTTTTGAACACAAAATTTCCGATACCTTTGACGGGTGGGTGGCGTATGCTTACACAGTCTCTAAACGCCGCGATTTTCCTGAAAAATTCCATCGGTTCTATACTTACAATAGTCCGCATGTTCTGACCCTTGCAACGAATTACAGCGCGCCTGAAGGGCTACTGCTCTCCATCCCACTCATCGAATCATTAGATATAAGCGCAAAGTGGCAATACCAGAGCGGTGTACTCTATGCGTCTTTGGTAGGTCGTAAGCCCTTTACGAGCTTTCGTACGAAGCAGAAAAAATGGCTACCGGTTCATGGGGAATGGAAGCGCACCCCACCGTATCACCGGTTGGATTTGAGTCTCCGATTTAGTTTGTTAGGCGATTTAGAAGATAGAGGTTGGGAATTAGGACTGGCACTTGAGATATGGAACGTCTATAACCGCAACAATATACTTGAAGTTCGCTACAGCCAGAATTTTACAAAAGAGGAACCGATTTCGCAATTACCAATTATCCCATTTCTGGCGATAACATTGGAATTTTGATGAACCCATCTAAATTAAAATTTATATAGTCCAATTTGCGTCTTTTCTCGTCTTTATAAATTACATCTCTTTACCTTCAAAGGAGGCGACATTTTTTGGACGACCATCTATTTTCTTCACCAAAATTCCAAAGCATCACAATCTATTTGTTCCTTATCGCGCTGTTGCATACCCTCACTACTGTGGGAGGGGTTTGTAACCCCGATGACCCACACGCCGAATCGCATGATTACCAGATTAAGGCATATCGCACTTACGAGAGTGTCGAAATTGACGGTGATTTAACGGAAGAGGATTGGAAACACGCCGAAACGATTGACCAGTTTGTGCAGATTGAACCCTATGAAGGCGAGATCGGTTCCGAATCAATGGAGGTTAAGGTTCTCTACGATAACGAGAACATTTATTTCGGATTTACCTGTTTCGACTCAGACATATCGAAGCTTGTCGCGAATGAGATGCGCCGTGATTCCCGCGACTTGCACGACAACGACACCGTGTTCCTGATATTAGACACGTATGACGACAAACGGAGCGGATTCTTCTTTCGTATGAACGCTCTCGGTGCGATACAAGACAGAGCCGTAACGAACAGTGGCGACACGCTCAATAGGGATTGGGATGCCGTTGTAGAATGCAAATCGAAAATTAACGACACGTATTGGACTTCCGAGCTGAGTATCCCATTTAGCCAACTTCGTTTCAAACAGAGCGATCAAATAGTCTGGGGCATAAACACCGGGCGCGAACTCGCCCGAAACCAAGAAGAGATGATATGGGTCCCTGTCCCTGCTTCTTATGGCGGTATGGCAAAGTACCGAACGGCTAACCTTGGAAGACTTACGGGGCTCTCAGGAATTACCTCTTCTCGAAATTTAGAGGTGCTGCCCTATGTCCTTCCCGGTGTGACCCAAATTAATGGAAATGACGCAGGACTTGAAACGGAAGGGAAATTCAAGATGGGTGTCGATGTCAAGTACGGCATCACGTCAAATCTCACCGCAGATGTCACCTACAACACCGACTTCGCGCAAGTTGAAGCCGATGAAGAACAGGTGAACCTAACCCGATTTAGTCTCTTTTTCCCTGAGAAGCGTCCCTTCTTCTTGGAGGGTGCCGGACTTTTCGATTTTGGGATACCACGGACCAGTTACCGCCGCCCCCCACCGATGCTTCTTTTTTATAGCCGCCGTATTGGACTTGCGCAAAGCAGTGCCATCCCGATTATCTTCGGTGGAAAAGCGAGTGGCAAAGTGGGTTCTTACGGCGTAGGGTTCCTCAACGTCCTAACAGATAAATTCTACGATGTTGGTACAGAAGATGATCCACTTGACGTGCCGCGCACCAATTATTCTGTGATGCGAATTACGAAGGACATTGCCTCGGGTTCCCGCATCGGCCTGATCGCTGTCAACAAAGATGAAATTGGCGACTACAATCGCGCAGGCGGTTTTGACTTCGAATACCGACCTAACGACAGTATGGATGTCCGAGGTCTCTGGTCTCGCACGTTTGAACCGGGTGTCTCTGGACAAAACAATGCATGGTATCTCGGTTCCAATTGGCGGAGCAATCGTTTCCGCGTAGAGGGTTCATATACCGACATTGATGAAGATTTTAACCCCGCAGTCGGATATGTCAGACGTACCGGCATCCGGCAATTCCGCGGTGAGGCTCGCTGGGTACCGATGCCTCAAAGATTTGGAATTCGACAAATCTGGACGGGGCCAGAGGCTACCTATATTCTTAATCACGATAACGAATTGGAAGAGTGGAACATTTCTTACACAAACTGGTTCGAATTTGACTCTGGAGATTATATCCTTTTTAACGGAAGACGCACCTTTGAACGCCTGAACGATGTTTTCGACTTCAGGGAGAGCGTGGAGATTCCGATAGGCGACTACCAATCCACTTCGTATCATGTACGTCTCTCCAGTAGTGACAGCCGTCCGATCAGTACAACAATCGGCGGCGGTCTTGAAGATTTCTACGAAGGCGAAGTGCGCAGGGCGTATATACAAACCACGGTTAAACCGAACGGTCATATTAGTGTGAGTGCTCAGTACCAATTTAATCAGGTGGTTGACCTACCCACAGCGTATTTCACAGATGGAAACCCGCGCCCTGTTTACGTCAACCTTTTCAGAGGTAGATTTGACTATTCCTTCACTACCGGACTCTTTGCAAAATTATTTGCACAGTGGAACGCCGATACGAACGTCGTGTCTACCAACTTCCTTATCAATTATATCTATCATCCAGGAAGCGATTTCTACTTCGTTTTCAATCAAACCTATGATACGAATGGTACTACTCGATCCCGTCTATTGGATTCAACGGTGGTCGCGAAGATGACCTATTGGTGGAACCCATAATCCGAGAAACAAGACTGATTTGATACAAAAATTGACATAGAACTGAAAATGTGTTACAATTATAGTACGCTTATGCCAAAATAGGGTGCATGAATTGCGAATAATTATTAGGTATTTTTTTTAACTTGCTTTAGCCCACCTCTTAATATAACCCAAGTTGCTACTTGCGAGATTTTCGGCATGCAGAGAATACATTTCATTGAAATCGGGCATGATTCGTAGACGTTTTGTCGCGTAAACCTTCAGTTTGCGCCCTGGGAAGCACAACCTCACAGGTTATGCTACGAACTGGCAACTTGGGTTAATATAGGAAACACGAGCTAGCAATGTGCTGAGACCGAGACAATTCCCTCTTTCTTTATAGGAGGAAAACAGATGAGTAACAGAACTTCCGGTATGCTCACTCAGATGCAGCAGCGTCGGGCAGAGCGTAAAAAGCCGAAGCGTTTTGTCGCCTTAAAAAAAGTTTCGCTTGATGCCAGTCAGCAGCATAGCATTTCTACGATACAAACGAACATGCCAAAGCACCCCATCACACAAATGCACGTTGGACGGAATTCCGCTGCGTTTGTCGTTGCAATGGGGTTTCATGCCCTTATAGCGATTATCATTGGTGTCTTCTATATCGCCGATCGGATTGAATTTGAACAAGAGACGTTTGATATTAGTATCGTCATGGAAGAAGCAAAAACCAAACGCCGGTTCATACGGAGGGAAGCACCAAAGTTCAACGAGGCAAACCAGGACCAGCAGAAAGTCACTGTCCAACGACCAGTGACGACAGTCACTGATCAGCCACTATCGGATGACGCGTTCTCAATCACTCAGGCACTTGAGACCACGGAGGACCTCACAACACCTGGTGCCGATGAGGGACCCAGACTGATAGATGTTCCACGCGATTTTGTAAAACCCACAACGACCGTTGAACCCGAGACAAAGGCACCCGGATTTGAGATACAGCGTGAAGCACCAACACTGATAGAGAAACTCGACACGCCTGCGCCCGATGACGCCCTTGGGTTGGATAGTGTTAACTTTAAGAGTGAACCCGGGGTCGTTAAACCACAATACAAGTATAAGGTGGAACCCAAATATCCCGAAGCTGCCACAAAGGCAGGCAAGGAAGGACAGGTTATCCTACAGGCAACCATTGATGAAAAAGGCATCCCGAGGGACATTGTAGCACTCACAGATATCGGGTTTGGGTTTGAGGCCGCAGCAATTGCGGCGTTGAAGAAAACCACTTTTCGTCCTGCTACAAAAGGCGGTAATCCCATTAGCCTCGAGGTTAAAATACCTTACTCCTTTACGCTTAAAGATTAGTAAGGGAGCGTAGTCCAGGAACCCATAAATTAAAAATCGATTTTTAGCAGGCCTTTTGCTGCGAAGTTACGAATCAGGTTCACAATCGAATGGCGTGCTGTGTCGGCTATTTGCGTCTGTTCAAAGGTCAGCTGAGCGGTTTCTGCTTCAATCGCTTCTGCCTCTGATGCTGACATATTTTTACAAAATCGGTCATGTATGGCGGTCGGTGCGTTGTGTAGGGCAAGGGCTAAGGTTGGTTTGTCCAGCACTTGTAAGATTGTTCTGATCGCTTCATCCTCCAAATCCCCCACATCTTCAAACGTAAACAACTGTTCAGAGACGCTATCCACCACTCCGGGACGCTTTTCGCCCAACGCTTCCAGCAACGCATCCTGTTCTGTTATATCCAGATATGATAACAACTTTGCCAGATTCGTTGTACCCTCACCCAAGAAGGTGGTTTTTTGGATTGCTTCCTTAATCCGAGCAATCTGCTCGTTCCAGATTTGCTTCGCTTGCTCGGAGTCAACTGTCTCCGTCATCGTCACCTTCTCAGCGATACGAACCTGTTTGTCAAAAGGTAGTTGCGCAAAAAGTTTTCCCGCCTGCGCGGCGAGAGCACTCCCCGTGGCTTCGCTCTTCAAGTGCGTACACATAACGAAAAATACTGCCGCATCGTCATCGTTGACACTTTGGAATGCCCCCAATGCCACTTGCAGGTGTGTTTCGTCAAGCAAGTCTACCAGTTCTTGCAGAGCCGCCTCATCTACAATAGTGGGTGCAATCTGTGAGTCTGCATTAGGAAGGGACACCCTGTACCCCCTTTTCTCCCGCGATGACTTCACCGATCCGATAAGTGGACTCCCCAGACGCTTCAAGAGATGCCAGAGCAGCATCAACAACATCAGATGCGACAATTACTACCATCCCAATTCCCATATTGAAAACTCTGTACATCTCTGCCGTTTCAACATCCCCTTTTGCCTGTAAAAACGAGAAAATAGGCAAAATCTCCCATGTACCGTTCCGAATATAGGCAGTACACCCATCGGGGAGGATCCGCGCTATATTTGCGGGTAGACCGCCTCCAGTGATATGGGCAAGCCCTTTAATGTCGCATACTTTACGAAGGGACAGGATAGAATCTACGTAACTTTTGTGGCAGGCAAGCAGTGCTTCTCCGACTGTTGTGGCGAGTTCGGGTAAATAGGTGTCCACGTCGTAATCGCACCTGTCGAACAGAATCCGACGAGCCAACGTAAAGCCGTTCGTATGTAAACCCGCAGCCCCTAAACCGATGAGTTGATCTCCCGGCGTGATTCTCTCTCCGGCAATCACGTCGGCTTTTTCAACAGCACCCACAATAGTCCCCACCAAGTCGTATTCACCCGGTGTATAAATATCTGATAACTCCGCGATTTCACCGCCAATTAAGGCACAACCGATCTCTCGGCATCCTGACGCGAGACCCGTTACGATCTCTTCAATCACCGCTGGTGCTACCTTACTAATGCCAATGTAATCTAAAAAGAAAAGGGGTTCTGCTCCCTGCACGACGATATCGTTGCCGCAATGCGCTACGATATCGAAGCCGACGGTGTCGTGTCGCCCTACTTTAAAAGCGACCTTTAGTTTTGTGCCAACGCTATCCGTACTGGAAACGAGAACCGGCTCTTGATAAGCTTTGAGTGCAAAAAGCCCGCCGAAACTCCCGACATCACTAAGCACCTCAGGTCGATAGGTGGTTTGAACAAGGCGTTTAAGCCGTGATATTGCCTCAGATTCTGCTTCAAATGAAACGCCGGCATCGGCGTACGTCAAAGGCTTTTTATCGGTCTCCATCTGATTTTTCTTGTTCCTTTAACAATTGTCTACGAAGGGGTGAAGTGCCTCTCCTCGGTTTTAAGAGACTAACGACTAACACGATACCACTTATGCACAAAGCGATAAGCACACCAATTTCTTCCGCATCCTCTGCTTTCATATCTGGCTGCAACTTTCCAATCAAGAACGGAAGAATTCTGCTCAAAACCATACCGAGAATTGCGCACCCAAGTAGAGAGATGAGTGTAGATCGCCCCTGCGCCGTTCCTATCGGATTCGGTCTTTTCTGTTTGCCGCGTTGCCTATACTGCATAAAAAATTTCCTTGTGAGGCTCACTTCCAAGTCCATGCTAAAACAAGTCCATGCTAAAACCGGATTTAATCTACGATTAAGGGGAGTTGCTCTGAAGATTCTTCCACAAATGGGACGGGGTATTTTCCATTAAAACAGGTCGTACAAAAATCTTGAGGTGTTTCCACTGACTTGAGCAGTCCTTCAATACTCAGATAACCCAGGCTGTCAGCACGGATGTATTTGCGGATTTCCTCAATTGTATGTGAACTCGCTATTAACTCACTACGGGTCGGTGTGTCTACACCGTAGAAGCATGCGAATTTATTCGGAGGGGATGCAATGCGGAGATGAACAGCTGTCGCGCCGCCTTGTCGAACGATTTTGATGAGTTTCCTGCTGTTTGTTCCCCGCATGATTGAATCGTCTACGAGCACAACCCGTTTGCCGCGCAACACATCGCGTATTGGGTTCAGCTTCACCTTCACCATCAGTTCACGAATATCCTGCGTCGGGTTCATGAAGGAGCGTCCGACAAAAGTGTTTCGAGACAATCCTAAATCGAACGGAACACCAGATTCCTCGGCGTATCCAAGAGCGGCGATTGTTGCGGAGTCAGGCACTGGGATAACAACATCTGCTTTAACGGGGTGTTCGCGAGCAAGTTGTCTGCCGAATTCGCGGCGCGTGTTGTTCACGCTATGACCAAACATCATACTATCTGGTCGTGCCAAGTAGATATATTCAAAGATACACTGCGATAATTGGGATTGTCTCTTATGAAAACGAAACGACTCTACACCACGATAGTTGGAACGTGTAAATACTAACTCCCCCGGCTCTACCTCACGTATCGGTTCCGCTTCAATCACATCAAGGGCACATGTCTCGGAAGCCAACACATATGCGTTACCGAGTTTACCAAGCCAGAGAGGTCGAAACCCGTGCGCATCGCGGGCACCTATCAACGTGTTTTTATCCATGCATACAAACGAATACGCACCCTCAATACTTCGCAGCGCGTCAATTATTCTATATTCCAACGCCTGCTTCCGCGAGTGCGCTATCAAATGAAAAATGACTTCAGTATCCAAACTTGTGCTAAAGATGGAACCAGCATTCTCTAAGTGATTCCGAACTTGCATCGCATTGACGAGATTGCCATTGTGACCGAGCGCGAGGGGACCCTGCTTATAGTTCCGCACCAAAGGCTGCGCGTTTTCAAGCGTGCTTGCCCCTGCTGTTGAATACCGGTTATGCCCTATAGCGATATGCCCTTTCAGTTTCGCTAAAGTCTCAGTCGTGAAGACTGAGTGAACGAGTCCCATACCGTGGTGGTATGTGAACTTCTCGCCATCTGATGCGACAATGCCGCTGCTTTCTTGACCCCGATGCTGAAGGGCACGTAACCCTAAATACGTCAATTCTACCGCTTTTGGATGGCCGAAAACGCCGAACACACCGCATTCGTCCTTTGGTTTATCATCGTATTGCATTTTAACGGATCAAACCTCCAGCGTGTCGTCTTAAATTTTCGCAACTGTTCATTGAAGCCCTTTTTGAATTAAGCCTGTTCTGCACTCACTTCCGTGTTCTCCACCGGTGTTAACCTATATCCCAATATTGCACCAACAGGAACAGCAAGAATATACCAGATTTCGACCGGAAAACCGAGGTGTACCCACCCGCGCATCGGTAAGGAAACAATATACGCGAGTGTTTTAAGAACTGGAAGGAGCAACGCCAAGATCAGATTTGGTCTGCCAAATATTTCCCACGGAACGTTGAGTAGTGCCAGCAAACCGACGACAGCAGGTGGTCCCAAAAATGCACCTGAACAAAGCGGTTTTAGAGGAATATCGGCACCCAATTTACGACTCACAAAACGGATCCCTGTGCTTGCCCCCACAATCACAATCCCGTACGTGACACTCAGCGAGATGAGGAGGAATAAACCTACCCAGAAGCCGTGGTTGACTCGGCTCCCAAGTAGTAATTGCCAAATAAGATTTTCAAATATTAGCAAGCAAATCCATCCACCTGCCAGCCCGATGATACTTCCCGCAGCGATTTGCCCAAACGTCAGCACTATATTATTTTTTTTCATGCGTTCTAACTCTCTATCTAAAATCTTACTTCTATTGTATCACGATGTAACATTATTGTCAAAGAATCTAATCTTTTTTGTGTGAGGCTTTACTCTACACTTAGGGACGGTTCAATCCATTGCGCCCCAAGTTGAAAAAGGGCATCATTTGCTGATGTCTCAAAGGTAAAAACGGGTTTTCCCCACGCCAACACCATCTGTGCAAATTCCAAAATCTTGCTATCCTCTGCAGCGTGGGCGATACAGATTTTGTCCGCAAGTGCCGCAACAAAGGCGTTGCTTCGGTTTGCCAACACAGCAGTTGATCGCCGATGGTGCTCCTCGAAGATAGATAGGATTAATAGACGCTTCTCAGTTAGTGCGTCTTTCCACGCCGGTTTTAGTCGCATGTTTTCGATGCTCCGTGCCGGACATAAAAGAATCGGTTGTGAGCCACGCAGTAAAACACGTAGACACTCCTGCTCAACTGGAGAGTGATACCCACCGATTGTTGGGATGCCTGCTTTTCTAAATTCTTGTGCCAAATCATGCGCTTTCAGGATAATCTCTCCCGGACATTTGCTGGAGCAGAAAAGTGCCCAGAGATTTCCGTTTAAGGTGGCGTTTTGTTCAGGTAACAAGCCAAGATTTCCGCGCGCCCAGATCGTTTCTGGTGTCTCCGTTTTTAAATACGGCTTCAATCCTGTTGGATAATCCGTGTCTTTTTGTGTGATGTGTTGAATTGGCTGCGTCACTTACTGTTAGTATCCTTCATGTAGGTCATACTTCTTATGTTCGCGTAGTTAATCACGCAATTAATCGTTTACCTAATCGTTTACCTTTTGTACGTACTTAGTCCCTCTTCCTTTGCCCCTCACATCTAATAGATTTTTATTTACCATATTCTTTAGTTCCTCGTAGGCAGCCGTGGCTGAGACACGATTAATCTCTATGTATTCCTTTCTCGTGATTTGCCCGTGTCTTTGCACGTAGGAAAAAGCTTTCTTTTGACACTCGTTCAACTGTTCTGAAATATCATCAATCTCTATAAAAGTGCTCTCTTGAATTGGGGAATCGAAGATGACTTTGGTCTCAAGGGGGTGAAGTTCATAACGCGGTTCCTTGTTTCCCCACTCCGCAGAGAGCCTTTTCATCATTCTGATGCCGGCACCGTACCGTTCAATGAAGCCAACATCGTACATGAATTGAGACAAGGTCGGATTTAGAGGTTTATGAGTCGGGTAAAACGATGCCGGGCGCGCTGGTATTGTAAAACAGGTTGTCAGGTAAAGTATCACACCTTCAATCAGGTCTTTCTTCACAAACTTCTTGCGGATATCGCGCTCTCGATCGGTGTTCTGACTCCCGGAACCGCGGATGTGAGTGCATCCTCGTGGTCCGCCTCAACAATTACCCGTGCCGATTCTTCATCTCCGAATTCGTCTATCTGTTTGGCAAATTCATCGTCGAACACATCGGAGAGGCGTTTGTAGAAGATGAGGGGTAAGATAAAATCCTTGAATTTTGGGGCATCGCTTGCCCCACGGATCGTATTCGCGGCATCCAATAGCCATGTTTCGAGGATGGAGATATCCAAGTGCTCATCGTTCTCGGATGGAAAGGGGAGTGTGGTTTGGGCTGTATCTATTTCGGTTTTCTTTTTTCGCAATGGTTCGTTCCTTTGGAGAATAGTTTTCAGTTTTCGGTTCACGGTTGTCAGTAGGCGGGGTTAGAAACCCCGCCAGCGAGGAATGCGTGCTTTGTCGGGCTGATTTTCTAAGCCAGTGCGGTTAGAAACCGCACCTACCTTGGTTCAAGAGGGCAGGTTAGGGCGAAACACCCTATCAAAAACACCTCGCCAATAGTGCGGAGAAGCGTTCTTGGAAAGCCGGTGCAGTTACGTGAAAGACTCTACCGGGTCTGAGGTTAGCGTTTGAGGTCTGCCCATTGTGTTGCCAACTTACCTTTCGGTTCAACGGGCAGGAACGTTTCAACGCCCTCCATGATCAGGCTAATCTCGTCTTCGTCTAACGCACGGGTGAAGACTGCGTAATCGTCCATTATACCAGCGAACGTCTCGCCACCTGAACCGCCAAGACGGTAGGTTACGTTATTACCCCGCGTTTCTTGGAAGTCGGTCTCGGCGACCCTCTCACCGTCCGCATAAATCCTGAATTTATCACCGTCTCCCAGGACGGCGACATGCATCCACTTATCTTTTTCGACAATCCCACCTTCGCTCTGGCACAGTACTGTCCACCCAGCGACCTGTCCGCGCCAAGAAAGAAGACCTTGAACTTTGTTCAGGAAGAAGGTATTGTGTCCGGATGCAGTCGGGAGACTCCGCCAGATATGCTCCCACTCGGTCCCCTCGAAATTCGGTTTAATCCATGCGGAAATCGTGAACGGATCTGCTTTGAAAATGTCGCCGTGGAGAGAATCGGAAACTTGCAGCTGAACAAAAGCCGCCGCATCTAACTCGATCGCATCTCCGAATTTGCCTTTAACCCAATTGGATCCGCCGTCAATCTCGCCATCGTTTCCGTTTCCAGAGGCATCCTCCGCGTTACCCTCAAACGGATAGTATGCCACTAAATCTGGATCCTCACCCGCGACCCCTAAAGTGGTGCTCATCAGCAGAAGAGTGACCGCCAGAGTTAACGTAAAGACTTTCATTGGTATTGCTCCTTTTCAGTGGTTTATTATTAAGACTGGAAGGGTTTCATTCAAATTGTTTACATACTATCACATCTGG
>JAAXHD010000354.1:15644-16013 GCA_012271015.1 Candidatus Poribacteria bacterium
ACGGCGCGAGTTCCAGATAGGGTGTAGTTTTCTCAATCACCCAAATCATGGACACTCCACAGAGTATGTCCTGTCCTTATACGGAACTCACGTTATATAACAAAAACCTGATGCGAAGGAAAAAGAAATATGCCCTTAGAAGACATCATCGCCAGAGCGCGACACATCCGATCGCTTTATGAGAATTATGAACGGGAAAATTACGGACGTGAGTGGTCAACGGCTGAAATTGCTTTGGGACTCATGGAAGACCTTGGGGATTTGGCGAAACTAATTCAAGCCCATTTAGGTATCCGGGGCGCGCTACCGAAGGGAGAAGTTGAAGCGAAATTAGCACATGAATTGGCAGACTGCCTTTGGTCGATTCTG
>JAAXHD010000263.1 GCA_012271015.1 Candidatus Poribacteria bacterium
GTCAACAACTAACTTTTTTCAAACTCACGTTTAATTAAAATTTTAAATTTTGGGTCGTGTGTGTGTCGTTAGATATATGCATAGAATTAAGAAAGGAGGTAACACTCATGACTGACACCAAGCCTATGGAAAATACAAAGCCAGTCCTGAAGGAGTCGGAAAAATACCAAAAGCCAACTCTGGTGGAGTTGGGCAGTATTTTAGCATTGACCGAAGGTCTCTTCGACAAAGACGATGATGGATGTTATGCAGGGCATAACAATAACAGCTAGTGGTATCAGGGGAGATAGGGTCCCCCCTTAACCACAAAAATGTGTCGTGTGCTTCGGGACACGACACCCAACCGCGACATCTCACGGACGAACACCGCATCGTAGACACACACGTGTCCGAGTCAAAACATCCTCCGCCAAGAACTCCGAGAAACCCTGAAAAACACCCTCTCCTGCCTCACGAAGACTCGTAGACAGGTGTTCGTGTTATTTATTACCTTCAGGAGTTCTCTATCAAAGCGATAGCCAGCCGTCTGAACCCTTCTGAAGGGACGATCAAAACGCATCTTCGCAACGCAAGACTCCAACTCCAAGAACTCTTGATGTCCTACCTGAACAACGCGGGCATTCCGTCCTAGGTTTGAAACCCCACTGCCCCGTCTTTCGTTTCCTGTTGTCAAAATCCGTCTGATGAAAGGAAACGAAAGATGTCAAAACTCACATTCACCGAATCCGGCAACACAGAGGTCTATTGAAATACAGAAGTTGATAATAGCAGGAGATATTGATACGTTAAGGGCAAAGTATGTCACACGGTGCCCGGAGTCGGAGCAACCCTTTATTGATGTAAAGCCGTTTTTTGATGGAAATAGTCCGGAAGAAGGGTTCTGTCGTCTCAGAACAGCAGATCCGAGGCACTCCACAGAATTTGAAAAATTCATCAGGGAAGAAGCACGCAAGGATCTGTCTATGAACCTTGAAAAAATTGAGCAGGATATACAGCGTTCTTACGAACCTTATCCCGGACACAATTAACTGAGGGGGGTTCATAGTGCCCGTTAGTTTGGTGTATTACTACTGTTACAGCGGTGAGATATATTGATCCTGACCAATGTAACAATGTGCATGCTGCGATGGGATACGCATGTGCGATGAGTCAATTACGCTCGCTGCGAAAAAGAAATCCTGTGGGTGTTGTGCCAAACGTATAGCACGGGCCCGCGAACTAATGCAGAAAGCCCGCGAACGTCGAATAGCGAGATAAAAATAGCCGAATCCTGTCTATTGTCAGGAAATATTAGAAAAAAACAATGACGATAGGGCACTCAAAAAACCGTCAGAAAATACCTGTGACCCGTGATGAACATATCGCCTTTCTTGAGGCACAATACACCCTCTTTCCAAACCCAGATACGCTGAACTCCTTAGAACCACACCGAAAACTGAAAGCAGAAGGAGTCCCATTCATAATGGTATATGGTGAGCCAGGGGAAACACAGGAGCAGAGAATACAAAGAATGCTTAAACGGAGAGCAGAGGTGTTGCAAGCAGCGAAAGCGGAAGACGAAGAAGAAAAAGATGATCCTGATGAGTAAAATCGTCAAATTTCTGAAACACTCAGTGACTTCTTATTCCATTTTGCAAAATAAATTTGACATTTATCGTTTTTTGGTGTATACTTAACTCTGTTGCAAAAAATAAATTTGACATTTATCGTTTTTTGGTGTATACTACATACTGTCGTTTGGGGGTGTAGCTCAGTTGGGAGAGCATCTGGTTTGCAACCAGAAGGTCAGCGGTTCAAATCCGCTCATCTCCATCCGGGTTAGCAGACTCGATTTTCATGCTGTAAAAACGATAATAAGTCAAATTTGGCGAAAATTAGGTTTTTTGCAAAATAAATTTGACAAAGTTAATTTTTTGTGGTATACTACATACCATTGATGAACACGGAGTAGCTCATTTAGGCGAGCATCTGTCCTGCGTATGGCAGAAAACGGTTCGATCCCGTTCATCTCCATCACCTATAATTGAATAGGTGCTGTTCTTTGACAATTGTATATAGAGGGTAAATCGGTAGAAGAATAAGATTACTTATCAAGCTACTAAGGGCTTACGGTGGATGCCTTGGTGCCAGGAGACGACGAAGGGCGTGACAGACTGCGATAAGCTTCGGGGAGCCGTTTAATAGGCTTTGATCCGAAGATTCCCGAATCGGGCAACCGAGCAGGTTAATCCCTGCTACTCGTGTTTACACGAGGGACAACCAGGAGAAGTGAAACATCTCAGTACCCTGAGGAACAGAAAGAAAACCTCGATTCCCCCAGTAGCGGCGAGCGAAAAGGGAACAGCCCAAACCCGGTATATGTTCAAGCCTGTATGCGTTGTATATCGGGGGTTGTGGGGTTCATTAGGTGTGGATACAGCCACGCCGGGAAGGACCGTGCTTCTAGTCTAATGTCTCTGGAAAGAGCAACCGGAGCGGGTAAAAGTCCCGTGGACGAAAGAAGTGGCGCCTTTCAATGAGTACCCCAAGTACTACGGGATAGACAAACCTGTAGGAATCCAGGAGGACCACCTCCTAAGGCTAAATACTCCCTGGC
>JAAXHD010000008.1 GCA_012271015.1 Candidatus Poribacteria bacterium
AGAATACCCGATTCAGGGACTGCATTTCACCAGAAAAGGTTTTGGCATTAGGAATTTAGAGACTTGCCCATGGCAATTCGTACGTGAGCATTGGACCAGTATTTAATGTTGGCAAATCTACCGTAATCGAGGCAGTCCAAGACGTCGTGGGAGCTTTGTATGAACTGAAGGATGAATACATACATTTCCCAGAAACAGTGGCGGAAACAGCAGCTTCCACACAAACATTTCGAGACCTGTCTCGACTGCCGAACATCGTTGGAGCAATCGATGGCACTCATATACGAATAAATACACCTCATGAAAGTGCAGTTGATTACTTTAGCCGATATCAGCAGCACGACTTTGGCATTCAGGCAGTAGCGGATGGGAACATGCTCTTTCTGGATTCTTCTGCTGGCTATCCGGGAAGTATGCATGATGCCCGTATCTTGCGAAACAGCATATTATATCAAAGAGCTGAACAAGGAGACATACTTACTGGTCTTGTAGTCGAAGTGGATGGCCAAATTGGGCCATATTTATTTGGTAACAGTGCTTCCCGGAGGCAACAAGGGACCGGTCTGAAATACAGTTTAACCGCGAGCTATCGGGTGCTAGGGTCAAAGTAGAGTGCGCCTTTTGCTGCCTGAAATCTAGTGGAGAATTTTACAAAAACGTCTTGATAGCGACTTAGCGTTCTCTGTCAAAACCGCCGTTGCTTTTGCCGTGTTGCACAACTTTTTTATCAAAATGGGAGACGGTTGGGGTGACGATGGAAATCCTGATCACCATGATTCAAGAGAGGATAAAGGGGACAGAGAAGGCATCCCCCATACACACCCTATTCCATAAGTAATTCGTCTCGAGTTATTTTTAGAATCGGGAAAAAGTTACCTCGTGCGCTGCGTGGATGTTTCGTGGAGGTTTCGCATGACTAAACGCCGTGCAAAACATGTCGGGCGAAAGGCAATGAAAGTGTAAAGAGATCGAGAGCATTTCTGAATATTGAAGCGAAATGAGTCGGCGCTCACCTGGGAAAATCAG
>JAAXHD010000187.1:0-135 GCA_012271015.1 Candidatus Poribacteria bacterium
TGTGGCAGACGGGTTGGTTTTCCATGAAATCAAAAGAATCTATCAAAAAAAACGACAGGAACGACAGGTTCTAGGTACCCAGAAACGCGCGGCCCAATTGAGTCTGGCTCGTCGAGGGCAACGACATAAGTGGAC
>JAAXHD010000187.1:189-553 GCA_012271015.1 Candidatus Poribacteria bacterium
TTCGTAGAAAATCCATCCCCGGGAACACGTCTATGAATCAAGAAAATAGGGGATAAGAGGGACCCCACACCTGGGCCATGGAAAAAAGCAAATGGGACTCACCCGCCATGCGACGACGATGCACCTCATGATCGAGTTTCCGGGCGATAGAGTGGTCCCACGGCAGCGTTTTGGCCCAATCCCTCAGCTCTTCGTGGGTACAACGCCGGAACAGGGCTTGTAGACATTCATGACCCATCGGCAGATGAACGAGAATCTTCAACATGTCAAACAATATGGCGATCGGCACGGAGTACAGGACAATGGACTGCAAAGAGCTCACCATCTTGAACAGCGTGACTGAACAAACTGGAATGAGCTCACA
>JAAXHD010000187.1:578-1421 GCA_012271015.1 Candidatus Poribacteria bacterium
AGCTGATTGGTGGAGAGACATCACATGGGGGAGCTTGAACACGAGAGGAGACTCTAGGGGGTGCCCCCCATGGGTAAACTTTTTTGGTTGGGACCCCAAGTCCTGGCGCGAGTGGGTGATTGGTCCAAAGAACAGATGAATAAGGTGGAACAGAGCGGAGAGGTCCCATTTCATGCTTGGCGCTGTCATCATGGACTGCCGAGGGTTGGTCGATCCCCAGAACAAACCGTTTGTCAACGTGCTGCCCTTGGAGGTGCAAGTAAAAATCATGTTTTGGGTCCATTGCTTCTACACCATGAACCAACGAAAGAAGGTGGTGCAGGAGTTTAAGGGGTTGCCCAAATGCGACCTGACAGGCTTGCCGCAACATCTGGGCGAGGACCGAAGGTGGAACCAAGTGGTGGTGCGGTTACACTCACCCAGGAGAAATGGCTGTCACCACTGCCACCGCCTCATGGATCACCGGTTGTCGGTGAGTGAAAAAGTGTTTTTTTTGGTGGTGATGGGTTGAAAAAATGACTGAGAGTCTTTTTTTCTGGTTTTAGATTGGCATGATGGCGGAGATGGCGCGTCAGCCCCCGAACCTGGACAACCTAATGAACGAGGGCATCGCCTTTATCATCGAGCGATACAAGAGTGAGATCCCCGACTGTCCCGTGGGAAAACGTCCCGTCATGATTGGCAGGAGGAAGCCCCCCTATGACACGATCGACAAAGTGATGAAGAGACTGGACTTGATTATCAATGTCATGTCAGCCATGAATTTTATTGTGGTCGATGTACAATAAGAGATTGTGATTAAAAAACAAGTGGTTTATTCTATAGCAGTGTTCTTTTTTATGT
>JAAXHD010000380.1 GCA_012271015.1 Candidatus Poribacteria bacterium
GTACGCCCCAGCCGGGTTCGATGCGGTGTCGAAAGTAACATGCCGAAAAAAACGATTTCCAGTTTCTTGAACCTCGAAATCTTCGCCTGCCTCAAAAAGGACGACTTGCAGTCGCTGATCCCAAAAGCTTTCTCCGTCGTGAGAATAGATGGTCGTAAAATCCTCGCCGTCGTTCGACCCCTGAATCTCCCACACTGTCGGGTCCCTCGCAGGAACATCGTTCGCGGAAGATACGGTGAAATGTGTCAATCCGTACGGCTCCTCAAATTCAGCTGTCACGTGTAGACCTTCTTCCGGAATGCCGCCCCCAGCTCCGCAGCACCATTTGTCATTACTGGGACCAAGGCGGTTATCAAAGACGTTAAACGCAAATTCCCCGCCCCCGAATCCGGGTTCCTCGTTGGCTGAGAAAATGGCGTTGTAACCCTCATCTGATTCAGGTTCACCATCGTCTTCTGGGTCGGTTAGGTCTCCGCCGAGCAGTGAATCCGTTCCTGTTCCCAAGACTTCCTCCGCCTGTGCCATGTCGCTCGTGCCGATAACAGCATAGGCTATCATCAACACAAATCCTGCTAATACCAACATAGTTTTCATACTGTTCAATCTCCTGAAGAAATGAATCTCATTTTGACATGAATTTCGTGTTAAGTTAGGTGAGTTTGAGTGATAGCACCCATTTTACCATACCAATCTTTAGTCAATGGTACCCACACGCTAAAGCGTGGGGCTTGTGCTTCCTTGCGGTAAGCGTTCTTCCCGAAGGTTGAACGTCTAACAACCGCTCCACTTTAGGCGGCCAAGCCCGCCCGTTTGATATTGATAGCAGCGTTTATGTCTCTATCGTGGTGTGAACCACATTCCGGACATGTCCACTGTCTATCTGAAAGAGAAAGATTTTTGTTATGATAGCCACAATCACTGCATGGCTTTGTCGTCGGGGTCCACTGGCTGATCTTTTTCAGTTTTTTGCCATGCTTTGCACATTTCTGTTCCAATATCTGAAGAAACTGATAGAAGGCGTGGTCAGAGACTTTGCGTCCCCAAAGGCGTTTCATACCCGAAAGGTTGAGTGTCTCAAAGCAAAGTGTATCAAACTCCGTGCAAAGTTGGGTGGCAAATTTCCACTGCCAATCCTCTCTTTGTCGGGCTACTTTTCTATGGTGCCGTGCCAACGCACGTGCAGCACGATACCAATTACCCGAACCTTTAACTTTGCGACTCAATGCTTTGCTCAAAGTCTGTAACATCTTCAGTGATTGTTTGAAAAACTGCGGGGAATCTATTTTGTTACCTTCGTCGCTGGTGAGGAATGTTTTGTTTCCGTAATCAAATCCTGCGCTCTTACCCGTCTTGGGTTTGGGTTGGGAATCATCAACATTCTCGCACGAAAAGTATATCCAAGAGTCTCCGCACCTATCACGCTTAATTGTGATTGTCTTGATGGTACCTTCAATATCACGGTGTTTGTGAAAGGAAAACCATGTATTTATACAATTGATTTTGATACGATTCCCCTCAAGTGTATAGCCCGCTTGGGTAAACGTCATAGAGTTGTATTTATGGCGCGGTTTGATTTTCGGTCTACCGACTTTACGCGTAGTAAGTCCTGCTTTACGGTCCTTGATATTCTGAAAAAAAGCGTCTTGGGATTTGCCATACCGCAACACAACGTCTTGCACAACTTGACTCGGCAAGTCTGCCCAGTGCGGTTTCGTCCGTTTTTTGAGTTTCGCAACATGTTTTTTGAGTTTGTATGCAGATACATCCTTTCCAAACATACGACGATACCGGCGGGCCAGCAGCATGATATGCAAATGAACACTCCACATATCGTCAATCATGTTACCAAGTTTGATAACGTTTTTTTGAGATTGGAGTTTGAACCCGTAGGAAACCTTTCTCATGGTATATCCGTTATCCGTCTTTATCCCGTTACCAGTGGGAGGAAACCAGCACGTAACTGAGAGGTTACGCTGGTAATGCTGGTCTCCAACGGATACTTTAATTATACCACAATTTTAGGTTAATATCAAATGTGTTTTTTTCACACAACTATAGGCGATGTCTATATCCCCGCCCTAAAGGACGGGGGTTTGACACCGAAGAATTTGATAATTTATGCCTCTTATAACCCCAACACCTCATTCAGCAAGCCTTCACTTTTCCGCTCTAGTGCCAACAATTCATCGGTAATCTCCTTCAGTGAGCGCAACGGCGTGTACTGATAGAAATACCGATTGAAGTTAATCTCGTAGCCGACCTTATCCTTCTTCCTGTCTACCCAACTGTCAGGGACATGCGGTTTCACCTCT
>JAAXHD010000293.1 GCA_012271015.1 Candidatus Poribacteria bacterium
ATGAAAAGCCAAGGGCCAAGTTTTGTACCCTGGGGCACGCCTGATGGAACGGTGCCCCATTCGGAGAAGCAATCGCTAGATAGCTTCACTCGCAGGCGCCTATCCATGAGGAAGTCACAAACCCAACGGGCAATTCCGCAAGGAACGCGCAAACCCAGGATTTTGGCAGGTAGGATACCATGATCTACCAGGTCGAAGGTCTTTCTGTAATCCAAGCACACCACGGGCACCGCTGAGCTAGTCCCATCCGTTGCTTGCGCCCACGTATGCATCATTGAAATGAGGGCATGTAGGGTCGAGGAATTGGGGATAGCTCCAAATTGGTTAGAATCAATCGTCTCCAAGACTGCGGGACCAATATATTTGCTAACCACAAAGTCCTCAGCTAACTTGGACAAAGCCGGTGTCAGGGAGATAGGTCGAATATGCTTGGCGACTGTAGTCACCGGCTTAACTTTGATCAGAGGTGTAACATCGGCATCCTTCGAGGACCTTGGGAGTCTCTGCTCAGCGAAAGATGCATTCAGAATGTCGCAGACCGGAGAAGTTAAGGAGTCAGCATAGTCCCGAAGAAGCTAGTTGTTAATGCCATCTGGTCCCCCGGCCTTCCTCGGATTTAGCCCCAAAAGAGCATTACATACCTCCGAGGGGCTAACTATTAGAAGCTCAGAGTCGTTCGCAGGTGGGGAGAGAAACGAAAGCGGCGTATAATCCTGCATCGGTTCAAGAAGAGCCGAGTTGATCATGTTTGCAATGTCCTGATTAGAGTGCGCCGCGATCCCGTCAAGGTGTAAATGCGAACGAATGTCTTCTCCACCTGTTGCCGGAGTCATCCAAGCAATCATTTTATTTCTCTCCACCACTGGCTAGGCTTGGTTGTCTTGAGGTTAGCGACTTTCGATGCGTAGAACTTTCCGCGACACACCTTTCGCTCACGATTGGTAATGTTCCGAAGATGTCTATAACCCTCAGTATCGCCTTGCGCAAAAGCTTTTTGACGCGCTTTGATAAGAGCCTTAAATTCAGCTGTCACTCAGGGAGGGTCATTCACGTGAAGCTTGGCAGTCTTTAAAGGTATGATGGTATCTAAGCCAATTTTGACGAGATCTTGAAAAAGCTGAAGCTTGCTTTCGCAATCTTGCACATAGTCTAGAATAGACCAGTCAGTGGAGCCGAAATACCTGCAAAGTTCGCATTTACGACTGGCGCGAGTATCCCTGCGGGTGAAAGAACGACGACTACCAGTGTTGTGCTTGCCCCTTAGCTTAGGCTCCACTGATACAACCAAATGGTCAGAAAGACCAAAAGGAGGAAAAGTTTGCACAAGATCTTTGTTGTACACATGAGGCATATTGGTCAGAATAAGATCTAGTGTAATGTGGATCTGGTACACAGCATTCCCTTGGATGTTACCATTCGATGTAGGTGTGAGCCTTTGGAACTGACTTTGAAAAGGTGGTGCTTTGGGATTCAAAATTGTGTTAGTTTCTCCAGTCTTTTCA
>JAAXHD010000039.1:0-5975 GCA_012271015.1 Candidatus Poribacteria bacterium
GTTAAGAGCGGTAAAACTGCTGAAAAGGGTTGCGTGACAGCGTTTGGCAGACCCGTGAAAGATGCGGTGTGTCCAAGTGCCTTCGCATCCGGGGCAGCGATGTCTCCTGTTTCCCGGGCACGCCTTTCCGCTGTGTGCATCGCACCATAATCCCTGCCGCTGATAGCATTGACAATCACGAAAATAATCGTCAGGATACAGTAGAACCGAAAACTGAGCGCATCAAAGAACATCGAATATCCGTCACGTTCGAGCCCGATTGTTTTGGCAATGTCTTCAAAAAGGCCCACTTCATAGCCGATCCACGTGCTGACAAACGCCAGACCCGCAATCGGGGCACTCGTGGAATCCACAAGAAACGCCAATTTTTCACGACTGACACGATGATGATCCGTGAGTGGACGCATCGTGGGACCGACCAGCATGGCGTTGGAATAATCACCGATGAAGATGACAATCCCCATCAACCCGGTGATAAATTGGGCGGAACGGGGCCCCTTGGCAAACCGGGCAAGCCATACAACAACGCCACTAATACCACCAGATGCCACCACAACGGAGATCATCGCCATGATGAGGCAAACAAACAAGACAACCCAAAAATTGAAAAGGTCCACACCCTCATTCCCAATGCTCACAGCACGGACAAACCAAACAATTTCTGTCAAAAAACCGATGGGGGTAGCACTTTGTTGATACCACGAGAGCACAATCCCCACACCCACCGCTATGCCGAGACTCGGCAGCAGTCGCGTTGTCAGAATAGCCAACGTGACAGCAAGTAACGGCGGAATTATGCTGTACCACACAAGGGTTTCCGCGCCACCCACCTGACCCGCACGCCACTTGAAGAGGAAGCAGAGTCCCAGAAAGATTAAAAATCCGATTACAAATTTTAATTTAGAATTCATGAGATTATTCAGTATCTCTTTTTTCACTTATGGGATGTCTATAATACTCCTATTTCCCTGCATCATAGCACTTTTCGGCGTAGCCTGCAAGCCAAAATTTGCAGAGGCCCTCAGTCTTCCTGTAGGAGGGAACTCCGATTCCCGACCCCGCTTTTGTTAGGAGCGAGTGTTTCTGTAGCATAGGAAACCGTTAGCTTCCTGTACCAGTCCAATTTTCTTCTGTAGCATAGGCTGTTAGCTTGTGCCAGTCCGAAGGCTGCTAATGGATATTACAGATCCTTTGAGAACGTCCAATCCCTTCCGAAATCTACGAAAAATAACGTGAGTTTGATAATAAAAATTGAAGTGTCCTGTAGGTTGGGTTGAGCGAGAAAAGCCCCAGAGTTCTCTCTTTTAAAGGAAAAATGTCGATATAGAGTCCCCCTTGTTGGAGAGAGATATAGCGAAACCCAACACACCCAGCACGATAGGTTTACGAAGGTGTTGGGTTTCACGCGGCCCTTGGTCCTTTCAGGTTGCTATGCGTGGCTTGTCGGTTCCTTCCGCTGTGTGTGGTTTTCAGATCGATTCGTTCAACCCAACCTACAAGAATCTTCCGAAATCTATCCAAAATAAATAGTTTGGTAATCCTATGACAGAGAACTATAAATCAAGAAAGGTCTATAATCCGAGAAATCCGCGTCAATCCGCGATTCAGACAATGAACACCCTCCACCTCCAGACCCAAACGGCTCAATTACTCAGGCATTATGCACGAGGCACATATCAAGAGGAGCCGCCTTCCACGCTTCCAATCTTCCAGTTTTCCGATCCCGCCAGTGAAGAATGGGTTTTGTCTAAGCCGCAATAAACAGACAAATTTCGTATGAATACATATATTTTTTGAAAAAAATACCAATTGTGTCGGAATTCACCCCAAATTTGCGTGATTTATATATGAAGGTATTCAAAAGATTACTTGCAAAAGAATGGGTAAGCGATTGAAGGGTGAACGATATTCGTTTAAATCGGCGATTTGTAGAAACTGACGATGAAGAGGAGGCGTGTAGATTACTTTTCAACGCGTATTACGAAACCGTCTTCAACACAGTCAATAGAATGCTACGGGATCATTCAGATCCCGCAGTAGATGCCGATGACATCGTTAGCGAAACCTTCACCAAAGCCTTCAACAAAAGGAAGGACATCCAAGAACCCGAGAAGTTGTTGGAGTGGTTGATAACATCAGCGAAAAACCTCATGATTGACAAGATGAGAAGATTTCGTACTCGAACGCGACGCTTGCCAAGTGAAACAGTTGGAAGTGATGTGGACCTCGAAAGCGAGGCATCGTTCGCATCAACGCTCACGGAAACCGATACGGAATACGCCGAAGCAAATCGGTATCGGGTCGCACAACTCCTCCGTCTCCTCCAAGAGAAGGACCGAGAAATCGTAGTGTTTATACGTGATGGGCTTTCTCAAAAAGAGATAGCGGAAAGAATAGACGCTACACCCGGTGCGGTTGAGAAAAGATGGAAACGCCTCAAGATATGGGTGGTTCCCGTTATGCTTCACTTAGAGGCGTTGATAGACTGCCTCCCGGAGGAGAATGACAGAAAGATCATGGAACGGTATTTGGATGGACAGTCTCTATCGGAAATTGCGAAAGCAATCGGTATCTCCCGTTCTGACGTTGAGGGGACAGTGAAACGTGTAGTTGCGGATTGGAAGAAAGCCGCGAGAGATAATCCCACGGATCCCGTCTTCGCACTGGTTAAGAAGGAAAGGAGATAATTACTAACTTTTCGTTTTTACATTGACTTTTTTGGACGATTTTCAGATAATTAAAGGAGGAAAACTAGTGAAAATGTCGTTGGGTCAGATGATCGCGATCTGTTGTATCCTTGCCGTAGGATTTATGACAGCTNNCTACAACATAGGGACCATAACTACCACATTCACACACCCTGACGGGCAGAACCACGTCACAGGAGGATCGGCTTACTACTATGGAACTACCGGGAGTTGCAGTAGCTGTCCATACGAAGTGTGCTAATTAGATTTTATAGAGCCTTGCTTATGTGATAACAAGGTCTTTGAGTTTCATGCGCAACGCGTAGTGTTCTAAAGTATACTGGAGTTCCATCCGTATGCTTGCTTTGGAGTGTTTGCTTGGCTCATAAGGATAGCATACGGATGGAGTTCGTTACACCTTATAGTAAAGCCCATAATTATGTGAGCACTTTTATTGGAGCGTAGACTGTGAGTCTGCGTGCTAAAGAGGCACAAGTTAACAGTTTATGCTACATCCATCAACTTATTTTTCGACTTTACTATAAAAGTGATCCGTTCGGTGCTGACAACACAGCCTCGAGATTACTGCACAAATCCGTGCATTCGCTTTTGTTGCTTGCCCTATTTGGTGCAGTGTTTTTCCAAATTTCCTGATTTACACCGTCATTCTCGGGTTGGCACATAAATTGCCTATCATTTTATATTGGTCCTTATCTTTAAGGGAAATTCGACAAACTATATATATACGCGATATACGTGAGGATGAGTCGAATTCCCATGTTTCAGTTTGCACATAAATTCGATCTGAAGGTATTTTCGGGCCAGCCGGAGATCAATTTCCACTTCTTTGAAAAATAATGCAACTTTTTGAGGTTTATAGTAAAGTCGACAATTACAGTGAAACTGATAATTAAGTGTGCACTTGATTATCGGGCGATGTCCCCCTCGCCCCTACGAGGGAAGGTTTTCTCCGATGGGGTCTGATGAAAATGTTCACTGATTTTTTCACTTTACTATAAAATCTGATTAGCACAAGCCGCGTCCATGGATAGCGGCATAAAAATAGAAGACAGGAGGTGTGAGCCTTCATCTTCTCTGATGATAGGGAAGGCTCACAGAAGATGGTGAAAAAAAATGTTTTACACTGCGTCTTTTTTTTCTTTTTGATTTTTGTTCTGGACACGACAGGGGCTATAACGGATGTTGTAACGGATGCTGTCATCGTGGACTTCACCCAGCCATGCAAGCGACCGCTCGGCGTGACGATAAAGGCTGTAAAAGTTAACCTCACCCCACCAAGCAAGCGACCGCCCGCCGTGATTCTAAATCCTAACCGTCCCAGTGATCGACCGCCCGAAAAAAGGCAAAAGCCAAAGGATCAGAGGTGGAAAATATGTTCCGTGACATTCTCATAAGCCGTGACATTCTTGTCGGACTCATTTTCTTTGTTCTGGTAGTCGGTGGTTCCCTGCTTTATAGTTGGTACACCCGAGTTACCACGGATGCCGAACTGGCACCGTCGCAGAGGTTGTTACGGCAACGCGCGAATCCCAATGAGACGCACACTGCAGCTGACACCGTAGAGTCCCCCCCGGTGGACTTTGACACCTCACAAACGCCTTTTTCCTCCAAAGAGACCCAAGCAAGCACGGACGACCCGGAGGCGTTTTCGAGTGACGATACAGCACCTGGTGGCATAGCGGATGATGTCATCACAGAAGCAACGACGGACGGTGAAAACGATCCGCCCGAAGTGTCTGAGTCTGTGGAGAAAGCCATACCCTCTGATGAATCTGCAGAAGATTTACAGACACTGACACCGGAGCAACTGGAAGCCCTTGAAGAACGTAAGCGCGCAGAAACTTTACTCCAGCAGTTCCTGGAAAGCCATCCAGATATTGAGATACCACTTGAAGAAATTCTCAAGGATCCCGCGATCGCATCGAAAATAGAAAGAATGAATGTACAACTGATAGGACCCGGGCGCTTTTACATCCACACCCCCGCAGAAGTTCGTGAGGCAATCCGTATCGTAGAGGACAATGAATGAGCCCTCTCTTATGAAGATTCAGAATTTAATTCGGTAATTTCCCAACGACGCCCGGTGCGGTTTGATAAAGATTAATTTTTTAATTCGGTAATTTCCTAATGAGATCCGGTGCGGTTACAAACCGCACCTACCGGGTTTGGGGAACATATCAAATTACCGAAATATTTAGTGAAACTTCATTTGAGGGAACAGAAAGTTTGCCGCCTGCCTGTTATCTGATAAGATCGGGCAGCAGCATTCTTCAACGCACGTGAACCCGTTTGTCCGCATACCGAGACGAAAAACAACCTGCCAGACACATTCAACATGGCAACACCGAAACCTTTACCTTCTCGTTGAAAATACCACGTCTACATTTATCACCAGATTTAAGGGAACGTCCTGTTTCGCCTTTGCATGGATCGTTGGGTTTTCAGTTTCTCACATGGGGGGGCTTAGTAGCACGCGACGGACCGATCAGTGCTTCGTTAGCGAACCATATATATACTGACCTCACAGACTATGCTCGTTGCGCTGCTGGGTCGGGCATGGATGCTGGCAGCGGAGATAGTTTTGGCAGGCACGGCTTTTCTACTCCACAGGAACACACCATGTCAAAAACACACCTAAAATACTGGGGTTACATCGCTGTGGGTATCGGTGTGATTTGCTTCAGCTTCCTTTAGTTGACACAGACACAACCGCAACCCCCGGAAAAACTCACGCCGATAGGCATTCTCAACGCACAGCACCGCAAAGTGGGCACGACACAACAGAAGCCTCTCACGGACTCTCAGACATCGGGGTTCCATCGTACGTACGATCATTGACAACAACCTCTTCCGTCCGCTCGGATATCGGGCACCCCTACGCCTAAAAGAACCCTATCGCTTGCTCGGCACCCTCATCCCCACGGATGGAAAACACAAAGCACACGCGATCCTACAAAAGACCCTGCGGGAAGCACCTACACTGTCACGATCGGAGAGACATTTGACACAGACACCACTGTCACCGATATCCAGTCGAAGCGCGTGGCACTTGAAAAAGTAGGACAGAAATCGAGAATCCTCACCTTGAACCCAACTCTGTGGATAAAATGAAAGGGACACACCATTGCTTACTCTTGAAGAAAAACACCTCATCACACGCACGCAACACGGCGACAGTGAGGCGTTCAATCCGCTCGTCGTCAAATACCAACCCCGTATCTATACCCACATCTTAGGACGCGTTAAAAACAGAGAAGCCGCAAAAGA
>JAAXHD010000039.1:6122-6771 GCA_012271015.1 Candidatus Poribacteria bacterium
AAAGCACACCACCAACTCCGAGACCTCCTCACACCCTACCTGAAAAACGAAGCCATCCCCTGGCTCACGTGAAAAAGGGCACCAGAGGCATACAGTTTTCGGTTTTCTGTAGGTTTTTGGGATGAATCGCGAGTACGCGGAAACACCTAAGCCAAAACACTCCGATTCCCGACTGTTAGTGGGTCGGGTCGCGATTCGGAGGGTACGCCCCCTACAGAAGAGAGGTAAACTTAATTATGGGCTTTACTACAAAACTATCCTATAGATGTAGGTTGGGTTGAGCGGTAAATGATCAATAACTCTCTTCCTTCTCCAGAGCATGCGTTTTTTAATCCTTTATTCCCGCAAGGAATGTAGCAAAACCCAACAAATCAAACGCTGTCAGAATAACACGTTGGGTTTCACTCGTCTTTTAGATCCTATAGATTCTCAATGAACCCGAAATTTCATTGGCTTGGGATGTTTTTAGTAAGTTCTGGTTCAACCCAACCTACAACACCCCTGATAATCCTCACCGCGAGACAAAATATTCATACTCCCCTTGACATTGACAATATATGTCAACTATAATTGTCAAAAATCGTTAGAAAGATTAGGAATGAATCGTGATGAACCAAGCAACACCAAAAGTTACCGTTGTTGGTAGCCT
>JAAXHD010000156.1:0-2990 GCA_012271015.1 Candidatus Poribacteria bacterium
CCGGAAAGCGGTAAAGCACGGCGCGCTCGCGTTCTTTCGAGACGATACAAGGGACACCTTCGACGATAAAGAGTCCTTCGGCATCCACATTCTCATTGGGGTACCGATACGGATAACTTGCGATGACCTCCGCCTCTGTCTCATTGAACGGATCTGGCTCCGCGACGACAACGACCTTCAGATCGAACCGCAACCTACTGTTATTTCCAATTTCACCGATCCAAAGTTGATTTTTGTCGTCAATACCGAGTGCCTCCCAATCGAAGTTCCCGGAACCATTTACTATAATCTTTTGGATTAATTCGCCATTGAGTTTTGTAGCGTAAAGTGCCGCGGGGTTTCCAGAGTCATTGAGGGTCCAATAGACCCCTTCAAACTGCCGACTCGCGACGATACCGGAGCTCTCTCGGATATCGGGATGTGTGTATTGTCCTGTGGGTTGCCACGGGGGTGTGTCAATAGTATCCTGGGGTGCCGCCATTGCGGTGCATAATCCGATGCCAATCGTGAAAATCAGTAGAAGGGATGGTAATTTCATTAAGCGTTCTCCTTTGATATTACTTTAACATTTTACCGCTTTTATGGAGAGAAATCAAATCGGTTTTCACTGGGTCTAAGGCTATCTATAGTATGAGATATTTTGCTATTTAGGACTTACGCAATTTTGATCGTAGCACGCTCTGTTAGATGGGGATGTTCAAAAAACGCCGACGGTCTTCTGTCACAAACTAAAAGTTTATGCTACAAAAGATCGACGTGCGTAAGTTCTACTATTGAAACCATAGGTTGGGTTGAGCAAAACACTAAATATTAAATCCACTTCACAGAGCAATCTTCAAATTTTTAACACGCTCAAAGACACCAAAATTTCAGCAAAACCCAACCTACATATTTTTTCAAAAACTCTAAAGCAAGGAATCGAGATCAGGAGATCGCTCCTACAGAGGAGGGGTTGGGATTAAAAAAATATGGACAAACCCGACATTTTGTGGTATCATTAAGTACACACATTGTGAAAGACAGTTAATACCTCGATTGTCCTCAAGATCATCGAGGGACAAGTTTTCAAAAGGAGCACTCGTTTTGCATCGACAATCTGCAAAGAAACACGCACGCGCGGACAACACAAAGCGGATACGCAATCGACACCGTAAAGCAACGCTTCGGACAGTAATGAAACAGACAGAAACAGCCATTGCGGAAGGGAACGTCGAAACGGCGCAGGAATTGTGCCGATCCTTGACAAGCCTCTTAGATAGAGCTGCCTCTAAAGGTGTTATCAAAAAAGGGACAGCGAACCGTCAAAAGTCCCGGCTTACCCGCAAATTGCATGCCCTCACTGCAGTTTTTTAATTATTCCTTGCGGTTAAACGGCGCGGGTTAGCACTTTAACGTCCCTTTCTCAAATCCGCCTTCCATTTCATTACAGGCTACATGTCCTGTCCTAAGAAGACTGCGTACTTTGAGTGGTTTTCTTAAAACCGAACTCATACTTATGACGAATAGCCGTCGAAATACAGGAGACTCGCGAGGCATCGAGATAATAGATCCGAGACCTCGCGTTATCGCGAGATATGAATGCGCGCAGTGTCGCCTTAGAATGCCTGTTGACCCTCTCGCACAGCGGCGCGTCAATAGCATCCGTTGTTGACAGTACATTCGGACGGCACGCAATTGATGGGCGTGAACGCCGATTGGTAAACGGGCTGGTCTACGGCGTTATCCGGTGGCGGAAGCAACTGGACTGGGTACTCGATCAGTTCATCAATCCCAAATTTCGGTTAGACGCGAGACATCGCAATATCTTACGACTCGGCGCGTTCCAACTGTTACATCTCGATGGGATACCGGCACACGCAGCAATCTTTGAAACCGTCCAACTCGCTACTCCCCACCCACGCAAATCTTCAGGTGGACGGAAGACCGCAGGGTTTATCAATGCGGTACTTCGTTCGGTGCAACGCAAGGGCACAACAGTAATCTATCCATCGCTTGATGCAAATCCGACCAAGCACATCGCGCTCTCGCTGTCCTATCCGACGTGGTTAGTAAAACAATGGCTTCAAACGCGCGGCGTTGAGTGGACGCTGGCGTTCTGCCGTGCAAGCAATCAAACCGCACCGCTCGCGTTCCGTGTAAATACCCTCCTGACACAGCGCGAAGAAGTTTGTCAATCTCTGAAAATGAAAGGCTTACCGGTGTCCCTTTCCAAAATCGCCCCCGATGGGATCGCACTTGAAAATCGCACCATCACCACTTTTGACACTGATGGCAAACTGACACTCAAGGATATCCTTAACCGAAATGACATCTATGTCCAAGACGAGAGTGCCATGTTAGTGGGACATCTACTTTCACCGGAAGACGCGGGATTTATAGTGGACCTCTGTGCTGCCCCGGGTGGTAAGACGACGCACTTAGCACATCTCATGCGGAATACCGGGAAAATTATCGCCGTGGACACCTCAGTAGAAAAAATAGCATTGTTGCAAAAGAACTGCCGACGCGTCGATACGCATAACGTTGAGACCCGTGTTATGGACGCGATGAAAGCCGACTTAGCGTTTATTAAAACAGCAGATGCTGTGCTTATCGATGCGCCGTGTTCAGGGTTCGGAACGCTTCGACGGCATCCTGACATCCGATGGAACAAAACGCTTGAACAGATTCGCGCCCTCAGCGAGATACAATATAACCTACTGAAGAACGCGGCACCACATATTAAACCCGGAGGGATTCTCGTCTACAGCACGTGTAGCATAGAACCGATGGAAAACGAGGAGGTCATCCAGCGATTTTTGGAAAATTTCCCGATGTATACGATAGAAAACGCTCAACGCTTCTTGCCCGATGTTCCGCCGAGTGCAATAACACCGCAAGGCTTTGTCCAGACATTTCCACACGAACACGGGGTTGACGGCGCGTTTGCGGTACGCCTCCGACGTTTTTAACCGATTAAATCTGGGCATCGTTCCAAATGTAAAGCTAAG
>JAAXHD010000156.1:3008-6238 GCA_012271015.1 Candidatus Poribacteria bacterium
GGGTTGGAATTACCCAAAAACCACTGAGAAATATAGTGGAGTAGCGACCAGGCTTAATAGAAAAAAATGATCGATTTTAAGCTGTACGCCATTACCGATAGACATCGATGCGCGCCCACTCCATTAGTCGATGTTGTCTCGGAACTGCTGGATGCAGGCATCACTGCTTTCCAATTGCGTGAGAAAGATTTAAATGATACCGAGTTGATTAAATTGGCACAATCGATTGCAGAGTTGTGTCACAATTACCAAGCAAATCTTTTTATCAATACACATACGTGTATTGCCCATGATGTCGGTGCCGCCGGGGTTCATCTCCCAGCGAATGCAGAACCCGTAGATTCCATAAAGGAAACCGAGACAGGCGATAACTTCTATATCGGGTGCTCGGTGCACTCTTTTGATGCGGCACAGAAACGGGAAGCAGAAGGTGCCGATTTTGTGACCTACAGTCCTATCTACGCCACAGCAAGTAAACCCGGATACGGTCCGGCTGTCGGCGCAGCGAGTCTTGCTGAGGTGGTCAAAAGCGTGAAATTGCCGGTCTTCGCATTGGGAGGCATTACACCCGCACGAGTGTCTGAATGCTTAACTGCGGGAGCTTTCGGAGTGGCTGTGATGTCAGGCGTTATGTCGCCTAAAGGTGCGGGCGGACAAGCGAAACACTTTCTTGATTTTTTAACGAGTGCTTCTGATTAGGTTTCTAAGGTAAATTAAAAGAATGAAACAGATTTTAACGATTGCAGGTTCAGATTCAGGTGGTGGGGCTGGCATACAGGCGGACATCAAAGCAATCTCGGCGAATGGTGGCTTCGCTATGTCAGCGATTACCTCCGTTACAGCACAGAACACAGTCGCGGTTACAGACGCTTTTGATTTGCCTATTCCGTTGATTGAAGCGCAGTTAGATGCCGTTTTCACGGATTTTGAGGTCGCCAGCGTCAAAACGGGGATGCTCTCCTCGCCAGCGATTGTCGAGGCGGTTGCCGGGAAATTGAGGGAATATACACCGCCAACTATCGTTGTAGACCCAGTGATGATCTCCAAAAGCAAATTCCCACTGTTGAAAGAGGAAGCAATTGACAGTCTCAAAACAGCACTGATTCCGCTTGCGACAGTGATTACGCCCAACGTCTACGAGGCAGAACTCCTCGCGCAACAGGATATCCGAAACACAGACGATGCGAAAAGTGCCGCAAAAGTGATCGCGGAACTCGGTTGTCATGCCGTCCTTGTCAAAGGCGGACATCTTATTGGAAACAAGGCAACCGATGTGCTTTACTGTGATGGGCAATGGACTTTTTTTGAGGCGGAACGGGTCGAGACAGAAAACACACACGGTACAGGCTGCACCTACTCGGCAGCAATCGCGACACAATTCGCACACGGGAAGGATTTGAGCGACGCTATCAGGTCAGCAAAGGCGTATATCACCGGTGCCATCCAGCACGCCTTGGACATCGGGCACGGACACGGTCCGACGAACCATTTCTTCAGATCATAGGTGCACTAACTACAGCGGCTGTCGTCCTTCAAATCCGTCCTCAATTTCATGCCAGTAGCGGATCTTCTTTTCACCCATCCGCCAACAGAGATAGACCTCTTTGCCGTTGCGGAGGTGTGGGAAATCGACCAATCCTGGGTCGAGCCCTTTCAGATGACACCCGCGTGCCTCAATCCGATCCAGAATTTCCTGAAAGCGTTTCGTTGCGTTGAGCAGGGCGGCTGTATGCTTACTACCACCGTTAGAGGAAACCACTTCTAAGAGTGGCGTAATTTCTGCGTGGAGTCCTGCAAGTTGCGCTCTTATTGCTCTTAACAGTGAAATTTCATCAACTAATTTGGGGATGCATTGATTTGCCTCTTCAAGCGTAAAATATCGCTTCTCCTGCATCTTTTAGTCTCCTTATGTCCATAGCGAGAATGTGTATTAAATTTATGCTGATACTGCCTTAAAATTTACACTGAATTGCAAGCGATGTCAAGGAGAAGTGGTTTTCAGTCTTCGGTTGTCGGTTTTGGGTTAAGAGGTTTTCGTCTAACAAACTCTCTTCAGGACTTACGCAAATCGAGCAAATATCGGACATTCAGACCCAAAAAGCCGTAATTTCGTCCTTTAAACCCCCTAAATCCCCCTTATCAGGGGCACTTTAAGAGGGAATGCGTAAGTCCCATCTCTTGTAACTGATAACCAATATAAAATGGAAAACGAAACGAAACCCACAGAGCAACAGAATCAGAACGTCACCCGTGCAGTGGGGGTTGTCAGCATTGCCGTGATGGTATCTCGGATATTGGGTCTCGCCCGCGAAACGGCGATAGGTTATTACTTCCCTTCAAAAACCAGCGCGGACCCTTTTTACCTTGCCTTCCGTATACCGAACTTTCTACGCGATATGTTCGGCGAAGGCATCTTGAGCAAGGCATTTATTACGACATTCCTCGCGACAGAGGCTGAAGACGGCAAAGAAGCGGCGTGGAATCTTACGAACCGCATCTTTAATCTAACATGCCTCGTTTTAATGGGTATCATAGCACTCGGTATCATTTTCGCTCCCATTGTTGTCGATGTGCTGGCACGAGACAACTTTGATAGAAATTTAGACGCCATCGAACATTTCGGATTTGACAACAAGATTGAACTGACAATTTATCTCACGCAATTGATGTTCCCGTATCTACTCTTTGTGTCATTTGCGGCAATTGCCATGGGATTACTGAACAGCAAGAGCAAATTTGGTATCCCTGCGTGTGCATCTGCTTTCTTTAATGTGAGTTCTCTTGCGATCGGGATAGGCGGTTACTATTTGTGTCCACTGGTAGAGATTCACCCGATAACGGGTATGGCTCTCGGTGTAATTGTGGGGGGTATCGCCCAATTCTTAATTCAGGTACCCTCTATGTATCGCGTCGGGTTTCGGTACCGTCCACTGCTGAGTCTGCGAGATCCGAGAGTGCTTCAAGTTGCTCATCTCATAGGACCCGCTGTGTTAGGCGTCGCGGCGGTGCAGGTAAATCTACTGACGAACACATTTTTTATCACGTCAGATTCCGGATGGTTGACATGGATTAGTAGAGCCTATCGCGTGATGCATCTCCCGATTGGGATCTTCGGCGTTGCGATTTCAACAGTGGCATTGCCACAACTCGCAAGACTCGTAACAGCAGGAGAGACGGAGAATTTTCGCAATGCACTCTCTTACGCACTCCGCTTAACGCTTGCCCTGACA
>JAAXHD010000436.1 GCA_012271015.1 Candidatus Poribacteria bacterium
TGGGGTCTCCAGTCCGTATTTTAGATAAATTACGCTGCCTTACGCTGTATCAAACGTCGTCTCGCACTCGCACGTGCCAGCCCAACATCTAATGTGATGTGGCGATAATCAGTGATTCCCAGATTAATCGCATGTGCGGTTTCGAGATTGAAGCCCCATTCGATCCATTCCGGCATATCTCCCTCTGGAATATCACCTGCGACGATAACCTTCATGATACTGATCCCTTTACCGAGCGAATAAGCACGTTCAATGTATTCCAGATGCCGGTCAAACCGACCACCTTCTAACATCCTACCCTCTTTATTCGCTGTCGTCAAAATGACCTTGAGTTCTGGATGATCAATCACCGCATCCATCACGGGACCTGTATAGATATGCGTGGAACAGCCAATGACTCGGATTTTACCAGCCGCTTTCGCTTCTCGGAACGCGTCAAGTGCCCCTTCTCGTGATACTAAATCTTCAGGTGAGGAAATACCATGTAGTAATAAAACGTCTAAGTAATCCGTTTGCATTTCCTGAAGAGAACGTGTAATGCTTGCCTTGGCACCTTCATAATCCTTCGCACCGGTTTTCGTTTGGATGACAACTTCGTCTCGGGAAATTTGACGCACTGCCTCTCCGAGGTGAGGTTGACTCCCGTAGCCTTCGGCAGTGTCCCAAAACGTAATCCCTTCATCAAGAGCCTTTAACATCAGTTTTCCGCCGGCTTCGTAGTTTTCGCAGGTGTTGTTGAGATGTCCTGCACCGAAGCAGAGGCGTGAAATTTCTAAACCCGTTTCTCCGTATGCTAAATATTCCATTTTGTCCTCCACGTCCTGGTGTTATTCCGTTCAGTAGAAATTTCGGCGTAACCTGTAGATTTCTAAAACTTGCTCCGAAGAAGTCAGACGATATTTCTGTAAACTGGTTAAGATGTTCTTGGATATACTTTAACTGAATTTCTCTAATAAATGCAACCCTTTTTTCTTGGTAACAAATGGGTTTTCGGGTATCATAAAAAATATGAAGATCAGAGGACAGACACTTTTCAACAACACCCCGACCGAAATTATCCTTGCTAACGGGCGTGTTCAAACAATCCACGCGGTAAGTTCCACCAACAGCGATGTATGGATCGCACCTGTATTGATAGATATTCAGGTAAACGGTTTCGCTGGATTTGACCTCAACGTTGCTACTGTTACTTCGGAAGATGTGTCTGCGATGGTCCGCGCACTCTGGCGGGTCGGCACCGGTTTCTTGTGTCCGACGGTCGTGACAGGTTCTTTTGAGGGAATTAGCAACACCTTTCGTGCCATTGTGGAAGCGTGTAAAACAGATTCACTTGTTGCGCACTCGATACTTGGAATTCATCTTGAAGGACCCTATATCTCCGCCGAGGATGGACCGCGTGGGGCGCATCCGTTAGAGCATGTTAGAGAACCTGACTGGGACGAATTTCAGCGGTGGCAGGACATTGCCGAGGGGCAGATCACCATCGTAACGCTCGCCCCAGAGAAAAAAGGTGCCATCCCGTTTATTGAAAAACTGGTTGCGAATGGAATCGTTGTCGCATTAGGGCATACGAATGCCTCAGGGGACGATATTCAAGCAGCAATCAACGCTGGCGCGAGACTTTCTACACACCTCGGTAATGGGGCGCACGCCTTAATCCGGCGGCACCCGAATTATATTTGGGAACAACTCGGTGCCGATGAACTCTGGGCAAGTCTCATCGTTGATGGGCATCACCTACCGCCTGCAGTCGCTAAGTCCATGATCCGCGCTAAGACGCTTGACAGGTGCCTCCTCGTCAGTGATGCTGTCGCTTTGGCTGGAATGAAGCCCGGTATCTATGAGTTCGCAGGAAAATCGGTGGAGTTGACTCCAGAACGATGTGTCCGATTGGTCGGGACAGAGTATCTTGCCGGTTCTGCCATTGAATTAGCACGTGGTATCGAGAACAGTGTCCGGTTTGCAGGTATCTCCCTCGAGGAAGCCGTTTCACTTGCTACACGACAACCGACGCATCTCCTTAACGCAGAAGCACATGTAGGAAAGCAGGCGAACCTGATTCTCTTTCAATGGGACGCGGCACAATGCGAAATCAATCTGCTGGCGACAATTATTAGAGACGAATTGGTATATCATTCGGAGGCTCGATCCACGGAAGATTTTTAATTTATGGGCTTAATACCGCTCCGCTTACGCTATGTTCTTCGAGGTTCCTAAACCGTGAGCCTGCAACAACGGCGCAGGTGGTTCAAGAGAAAGGCACGCTACAGATGGAAACCGCGTTGTTTATCCGCAAGGTAAAATTAAAAAACGAAAACCAAGCCCGTAAGCATAGCGGAGGGGTGTTTTTGATAGGGGTCTTTGCTTGGGTGTTTCTGCGTATTTCTGCGTATTGCTTGGGTGTTTTTTCAACTCGTGAGAAGGCACGTCAAAGATGAAACCCACATTATTCATCCGCAAGGTAAAATTAAAAGAAGGTTGGTTTGTAGGGAGTCTCTTCGCTTTCTGCTGCGTAGCATCACTGGTTTCCGCACAGCAAACCGATCAAGCGGCTGAATACTACGCGCGCGGGATGCGCGCAATCCAGTTAGGACTTTACGACGAAGCAATCGATGCCTTCCAACAGGTCTTGCAACTGAACCCACAAAACCCGGAGGCATACTGCGAACTCGGTGCGGCTTACAGGCTCAAGGAAAAAACAGATGATGCATTGGAGGCATATCTTTACGCGCTGGAACTACCGGCATCACCACGGACTCACGGTGTTGCGCATCTCTGTCTGGCTCGGCTTTACCATTCCCAAGGAAAATTCGCAGACGCTGAAAATCACGGACAACACGCCACTCATCTGTTTCCCAGAAATGCGGAACCCTTCTTCCGGCTCGCGGATACATACGTGCAACGGGGACAATTAGTGCTGGCAGAGCGCGCATATCGGCAAGCCCTTGCTTTGGATGCAAATCTCGCACCGGTCTATCGGGGATTGGGTAAGATCGCGTTTCTACAGGACAGATTAGAGGAAGCCGCTCAGCACTACCAGACAGCTCTCACGATCGCGCCATATCACGCTGAAACCCATTACAACCTCGGACTCATTTATCGGCATCTCGGACAGCGTTCGGATGGTGATGTTGCAAAACAGAATCTTGCGGAAGCGAAAAATTTAATGTCATCTTTCCAACGGGTGAAAACCTATAACGATCAGACGAACCGATATCGTAGACTCTTACTGGAGCAACCCACTGCCTTGGAGCCACGCATTAAGTTGGCAAAGGCACACATTGAGATCGGTAATCCTAAGGAAGCGATTCGCGTCTATCAAATCGCCACGGCGTTGCATCCGAAAACACTTCCGCTCTATCACAATTTGGGTGGACTTTACATGCAAACTGGGCAGTTAGCAGAGGCAATCTCAGCTTTTCAACACCTTATTCAGCTTGATAACACCGATGCGGAAGCCTATCTTCACCTCGGTTGGCTGCACGCTCGCCAACGCAAGTTCACTGAAGCACAGACTTATCTCCAATATGCGATCCAACGAGATAAAAATTTAATCCCTGCCTACTACGGACTCGCAGAAGTTTACGCACAACGGCAACTATTTGCCGACGCGATTGTTGTTTATCGACAATTGACATCCACTCACCCCAATGAAGTAAAGGCGTGGGTACGACAAGGGGTACTTCATCTTAAGCAGCAACAGGTCTCAGACGCTATTCTCGCTTTTACGCAGGCAATTGCTGTGGATGAAAACTCCGCAGATGCACATAACAATCTTGCGTGGCTCTATGCATCACAAGGCGAACAGCTGAAGCGCGCCGTTGAATTGGCAGAACGTGCCGTTGCGTTAGACGTGAATGCCGCTCGCTTGGATACACTCGCCTATGTATACTATCGCTACGGTGCGTATTCTGAGGCGGAACAAGCTATCTCACGCGCACTTCACTTAGAACCGAACAATATCGCCTACAAAGACCGCTTGAACGAAATTTGGCAGGCGATGGAGGATGCAAAAAAGCAATGACGTGCTATCTCCGTTTCTCTCTTTTTATATTTGCACTTCTTGCATCGTCTGCGGCGGACGCTGTTACTTTTGTTGAAGTGGCTGAAGCGTCTGGGATTCGCTTCAAGCATACCGACGGTGAAAGCGGTAAACGTCTCTTTAATGAGCAATACGGGTCAGGCGGCGGCTTCTTCGATTACGATAACGATGGATATCTGGACATCTATCTCATCAATGCCTGTCCGCAAGGGGAAAAGTCGGATATCTCGCTACCCACAAATGTCCTCTATCATAACAATGGCGATGGCTCATTTACAGATGTCACCCGTGTCGCAGGTGTAGGCGATACCCGCTACGGTGTCGGTGCAACCACTGGTGATTACGACAACGATGGTGACATAGACCTCTATCTAACCAACTTTGGCAGCAATGCCCTTTATCGTAATAATGGAGATGGTACTTTTACCGACGTCGCAGCGTCTGCACAGGTCGCAGATACCGGATGGGGAACGAGTTGTGCTTTTGCTGACTTTGACAATGACGGGTTTCTTGAACTCTATGTGAGCAATTATGCGAAATACACCCCTGATGCCGATAAGCCGTGCTATCGACACGATATTGCTGTTTATTGTGGTCCGAGTTCCTATCCCCCTCAACCAGATCTGTTTTATCACAACAACGGAGATGGCACTTTTACAAATCTAACCGAACAGAGCGGTTTGTTAAGCGTGCCTGCTGCACACGGTCTTGGCGTTGCCATTGGAGACAGTGATAACGATGGAGATGTTGACATCTACGTCGCCAACGATCAGGATTTCAACTTCCTCTTTGAAAATCGAGGGAACGGCACTTTTGAAGAGGCAGGCTTGCTCTCTGGTGTTAGTTGTAGCGATATGGGAAAAGCGGAAGCGGGAATGGGAGTCGCCTTCGCTGACTACGACAATGACGGCAAGTTAGATCTCACCGTCAGTAATTTCCAGAACGAGACGAATACTCTCTATCACAATGAAGGCGACAATTTTTTCATTGATACCACAATTCCAGCTGGAGTCGCTGAGCACACACATCGTTACCTCGGCTGGGGTATTGGTTTCTTTGATTACGATAACGACGGTTACAAAGATATATTCGTTGCAAACGGGCATACGATGGATAACATCGCCAAGGTCGATCGGTCCACGACGACACCACAACAAAACCTGCTCTTTCGGAATTTAGGCAATGGGAAATTTGAGGATGTCACAGCAGAGGTAGGAGAAGGCTTCGCTCTGCGTAAGACAAGCCGCGCCACCGCTTTCGGTGATTATGACAACGACGGCGACATTGATATCCTCGTCACGAACTGGAATCAAACCGTCGATCTCCTGAGAAACGATGGTGGAAATCGAAACAATTGGATACAGGTGCAAGCGATGGGCACGAAAAGTAACCGCTCCGGTATCGGCGCACGTATCAAAGTTGTCTGCCGAACAGTAGGTGGGGACGAACTCACGCAGTATGCAGATGTAAAGAGTAGTGGAAGTTACCTCGCATTCAGTGACCTGCGGGTTCATTTCGGACTGAAAGATGCTGAAAGCATCGATTTGTTAGAAATCCGTTGGTCCAGCGGGATGGTTGATACTGCAACCAATCTATCGGTAAATCGAAGGTTTATCGCAGTAGAAGGGAAAGAAATTGTTTCAAAATAAAAATTCTAATTTTTCTCTTGACAAAAATAACGATTTAATATATTGTTTCGTAACATAGTGTAGTTATTATTACTTCCGCATCAGATACTTGACATTACGGATGGATTTGTATCTATGCACGATAGAAAAACCAGTGTGAAGTGTGTAACTTGCTACAATAGTTAAAGACCGCGGGACGTTCCTTTTTCGTGTCCGGTCTGTAAGAGGTGATAACACCAAGAAGGAACGCCCATGGGCTTGCAAGCAAAACTACCAAATGCTTATACCTGTTTAGGTAGCAACTTGGATTATTGGAACTGTTTAAGTTCCGAAGGAGACATTCATGTTTTGCTGCTTTTCGTTTAGACAGATTTTTCGGAAAAAGGTTGAGTCTTTTTTATCCGGAGCAGATTAAGTTTTTGTTAAATTTTTTACCCACCTCGCTGTTGATGGGTTTGTAGTAGAGCGACTTATCATCCTCGTGGTGGGTCGTACTACGACAAGTGCTAATGCGGTGTCAAGTACCGCTATCTACTAACGGGTAGTCCATACACCACAGTTTGGAAAAGAAAAATTGGATTGCCCGAATCAAAGTTGATGCGGATAACACGAACTTTATGGGCTTTTTCCAGCATGTTAGTGTTTTATCCGCTACCGAAATTCACTAAAGGAGGACAATTAAAGTGAAACTGTTTATTTCGATACTCGCCATGAGTGCCTTAGCGATTGGTATTACGATCTCTGCATACGCAGACCTAAATGACGGTGTCGTCGCCGCTTGGACCTTTGACGATGGGAAAGTAACGGATGCTATTGGTGATGCCCACGGCGAACTCTTTAAAGCCGCCAAAATTATCAGCAAAGGCAAATTTGGCAAGGCATTGGACGTAGACGGTAGTCAAGACACTCGTGCGGATGTCGAGTTCAATCCTGCTCTTGAGAAAGTCATCGAAGGAGCACATACCGTTTCTTATTGGCTCTTCGTCCGAAATGGTGCAAATCACTCCGGTGTTTGGAAGGGCGAAAAGGTCGGGTGGGGAGATCACTTCACCTTCCGTATGGTGACGACCAGTAGTACCGGTCTGACCTGGGGAACATGCAGTAAAGGTGCCGAAAACTGGTTCGCCACAGACGGTGCTATTGAGGCAGACAAGTGGTTCCATCTCTGTCAAACGGCAGATGGTGAGGAGGCAATTGGGTACGTAACCCCAGAGGGCGGGAAAACCGAAATACCTGTCAGCGGTCAAGGAAATCCTAAAGCCGCCGCGGAACCTTACAATCTTTTTCCAGATCGTCCTTTGGAAATGGGGGCAGGTCGGCAGATTGGCGGTAATCAAGGAAACGACACGTTCCTTGATGGAATAATCGATGATGTTATCATCTGGGACCGTGCCCTCTCTGAAGATGAAGTCAAGGAACTCGGAAGTGGCGAACGTCCAGAGAAGGCACTTGCTGTCAAAGCGGAAGGCAAATTAGCCACTACCTGGGGGAAGGTCAAGTCCTACCACCATCGTTAACTACAATTAAGAGGCTAAAGAACAGCACGGGTTTGTGAAATGCTATTGCAAACCCGTTCAATTAGGTAAAAATGATAAGGAGCTTATTATGAAGCAAATTGGTCTGTTTTTCATTTTAGCACTTATGATATTCAGTGCCAACAGTTACGCCGGGCTCGAAGATGGTCTCGTCTCCGCTTGGACATTTAACGATGGCACAGCGAACGAT
>JAAXHD010000100.1:0-8494 GCA_012271015.1 Candidatus Poribacteria bacterium
CTCTCAAGATATACTTTTTTTTCTTCAGGTGTTAAGGTGCCTGAAAGGGCATACAACTTCTCAAGATATCCCTGAGCTTCTTTACGGATGTCTGAATCTGGAGGCGGTGGTAAGGATGTCGGTCCCTCCGCCGGTTTCTGTGTTTCTGGACGGACGTTTGGATTTTTCGCCTGAAAGACCCAAAAAACACACGCGAGTGTGACAATACACAATAGGACACTGATTATAATTCGCTTTCGATTCAACACAAAAGGGTCCTCCTTCAAATAGATAACATTCCCTGTCTATTTTTTTGATTATAGACCCAAAATAGACAGGGAATATATTTCTCACGGTTTTGCACAAAACCGCCAGTTCCAGCTATATTGGGGAGCGGTATCCAGAATAGAACTGCTTGCATACGCATCGCCGTCCCATCGGGGAGTCCCCAGTTGCGATCTATTTTTAATTTTCGGGTGAAGGATATTACTCAAGAAGTTGTCCGTGTCCTTATATTTTACCGGTTGTTGATCACCGACGCGCGCATATAGGCTAAACTTCACCGTATGCGGATGTGGAAAATCATGACCCCCAAATGCAGTCGTGTGCCCCCACGTTACTTTCGCCCATGCCTCGGTTTGGGATGTCCACCAAGGGGAATGTACGTTGCAATCCGCCGTCAGATTTGGGCGAATAGCTGTTGTTAGGCTGGCGAGAATGAGAGTCCCCATGAAAATGAGTCCGAGAAAAACAATTGAAACGACTTTTTTCATAACAGCCTATCTCCTATAGTTTTCGGAGATCGCTTTGGGAAGGCAAAAGGAAAAGTGTGTTTTTGCGTTCTTAGCAATCCCTTGTATTGTTAAATTTGGTGCTAACCTAAAAGTTTCACAAAATGAATCCACCCTCTGCTACAATTAGGTTAGTGCTGTCATTCCGTACTAATGGCAGTGCCGCGCCGATCGGTGTTCCTACCACCCTCGGCGCACCTCGAAAAATATCGGAGACTGCCACTAAAAAACTATTTCGTCACATTACGTCAAAAAGACGAAAATAGCCAATAGTTATCTATCCAACTATTCACCTCCCTCTTAGATTCATGAGTGATTGGAAAGGATACGTCCTCATGTCTGATATTTTATCACTTGATCCAGTTCTTAATCCACGTATGTTTGCGAGAAGCGATAACAATTTGTCAGTTTTGCCGTGTAGTGTTCGCCGTGTTTGTGTGCCCGGAGCGTGTGCCGATACGGGAGCATCAATTACCATTTTCTGCAAGCCTCATAAGTGTTGAGAAGAGGCAATGTGCTGGACTTGGATAAGTTTCTGAACAACAGTACATTGCTTATATCCGATCAAAAAAGAACTACGACCTGCATACCTTTATTTACGGTGTGCAGGTCGTAAAATTCTGTAAAACGAATACGCCCCATGACACGACGGCGCGATTTCTGCCAAGGTATCTAACACCGGAACATATATATATCTACCCTTTGGTAATCTGTACCCATGTTATGCGGAGCGTGGACGTGAGACCCACCTAAACCTGCTCGGACAACAGTAGAATGCCATTCGAGATGTGAGGGGTTTGACCAGGTCGCTGAAGTTGTTTCCGTATAATGTGAACAGAGGGCCCCAGAACTCTCCTCCCATAGATAGACCTTAGTTACCCAATAATATATGAACTCAGGATCCGCATCCGTCGGTTTTACCGCGAAAAATGCGGTTGTCGCAAACAAAGTTGCAATATAGGCGAGGAGGTAAAAGCCTCCAAGTGCTTTTTTTAACATGATTCAGTCTCCTTTATGGATATTAGAGGGAAACAGGTAAAGACATCAGACAAACTTTTTGTCGACAGGCATTTGTCCTTTGATCCAGTTACCGATCCCCCTCCCGTTTAGAAAAATCCTGGCAGATGGCCAGGGACCTGTGTTGATTTCTATTTTGCAACACCAGGGGTCTTTCATGGATGGAATAGGAAACTTATGGACGATGAGTTGGAATAAAATGTCATCATCTAGAGCAGCAAAGTTTTGCCGCGCCATAAGCATAAGCACCAAGTATTTTAACGTTTTACTCGTTCGGTTCATCTACCTCCTCCAGATCTTCTTGTTCCATCTCTTTTCTTCGCTGGATCAGTTTCTGAATGACTTGCTCCGGTGTGTCTCCGGGCTCGCTGTATACCATTACAAATGGTTTTCCAGCTGCTTTGTCCTTTTGAAGTCTTTCGAGACTTTTCAAAGTTCGTGGATCTGGCCAGAGTTCGTATGTCGCTTCGAGATTACGTATCATCTCATCCTGGGTCAAAGGGATCTGCGATCGCGTCTTTAACTCTATGTCTGCGAGGGTGTGAACTTCAGGGATATCCCCGAACTGTTTGATGAGTTGTGCGCGGAAGTATTCGGCAAATAACGCTGGATCTTTCGTTTTGAACCAACCTCGGGGGATAGATCGCTCACCGGCAAGTAGTTGTTGACGGTAATATTCTGCGCGCGCTTCCAAGTCTACGAGGCGGCTTGGGGGAGTGAGATCTGTCAGTGGAATTACGGGTGATTCTGTATTTTCGCACCCGAGAAAGACGGATAGTTCTAAAAAACCGAAAAGAAAAAGAATCAAAATGCGAGATGAGGCGGCGGTTAGGTCGTTTTTCATCTTGGTGGATCCTTCTGTCTAAACACAATTGGCGTTCCATCCGCTATCTTATGGCGAAGTCTTTCGAGAGTTTTCAAAGTTCGTGGATCTGGCCAGAGGCTGTATGTCGCTTCGAGATTACGTATCATCTCATCCTGGGTCAAAGGGATCTGCGATCGCGTCTTTAACTCTATGTCTGCGAGGGTGTGAACTTCAGGGATATCCCCGAACTGTTTGATGAGTTGTGCGCGGAAGTATTCGGCAAATAACGCTGGATCTGTTGTCGTCTTGAACCAACCTCGGGGTGGATGCGTATCTTCATCAATGTCTTCTGTAGAGTCACCCTCTGGATAGAGTTGTTTCCAAGGGGCACTCTTTGGCAGTGTAACATCAAATTCGCCATCATCTTGCCAATCATACTCGCCACTTTTGGTGTTTGCTGCCTCTCCGTGGAAGTGCGGTATAGGCTCATGGGAGTGCCCATGGCTTGGGTCGGGCGCATCTCCGTGTTGCGCTGTGATATTCGTTTTTTCCATGTCCGTTTGTGCAGTAGAGACAGGTTTCGGTGTGGGTGTTACCGCACTATAGATTTTTATCGGCTCGGGAGGTGTCGTAGGTCTTAAGAACATAAAACCACCAACACTCATAATGATAAGGGCAACAAGTGCCCACTGCCATTTTCGGTAAAACATGCCCCGTTCCCCCTCGGTGTTCCTCGTTAGGAAGGCAAACGTGAAAGGTCTTTTTTGTCTGCTCTGGCAATCCTCTTCTTGTTGTATAAGGTGCTACCGAAAAGCGTCACAAAATGCATTCATTCTGTAGTTATAGTCTTTCGTTAGCATTGTTATACCGGCTCTATTTCTATGGCAGGTTCTCTGCTCGGTGTTGTTACCTCGTCGGATAAAGTTTACCAAAAACAGCACTGCCTTGTCAAACCGAAACCAAAATCAATGAATAACCGCGCCTCGACACAAATGAGCCAACGGTGCTATTTTACAGAAGAGTCACTTACGATTTCCGCTTCGTTTTCTCGAACTCAGAGAACTCCAAATCCAAGCCTTCAGCATTGGCTTCTTCCCACGCCGCGCCCCAGGCTTTCAGCTGCTTCTTGGTACGAAACAGCCGGTTTCTCACAGCAGATACAGAGACTTCGCATCTCTCAGCGATCTCTGTATAAGGTTTGCCTTTGAGTTGCAGACGCAACATCTCCTGATCTGACTCAGGAAGTTTCGCGATCGCTGCTGATACGGCTGTCCGCCGTTCCTCTTTCATGGTGTATTCCTCGGTAGTCTGATAGATAACAGCAGTCGCTGCTGCTTCACCTTCAGCCTCGTAAACATCGGTGTAACCTTGCGTTGCCTCGGGCTTTTTGTGCTGTCGGTGCCATCCCGCGACCAATTGGCTGGCGATACGGAACATCCAGCTCAAAACCTTCTCAGGCTCTTGAAGCGTGTGTAAATGCTCCCGTGCTTTGAGGAACGTGTCGTTGACCAGTTCCTCAGCGTCACGCCGGTCGTCGATTTTGCTGGCGATGAACCCGTAAAGACGCGGCTTGTGTTGCGTATAGAGTGCGTCAAAAGTGCTTTCGTCGCCAGTTAGGATCTGACGGACGAGTTCTGCATCTCGTCTTTGGTCATCGGTCACTTGCCATAGAGTCCTCCAGTTGAAAGCAGTCTCGCAAACCTCATAAAGTTAAAATGAGATTTTTGTGCTTTCATAAACTATGAATGCGGATTTTGAAAAAAAGTCTCATAAAGAGCAATTTTTTTTCCCAACAGGACGTGTAAGTTTCTGGCATTTCTCTTGGGGGAGGGGTTTCTAGGGGAAACACCCAAGCAAAAACCCGCCGATTCGCCCGAAATCCGCTGCAGACAGGGAGGGGTTTCAATGAATACCTTGTTGTTATCCTGCCAAGATCGAAGAAGTTTATAAATCCTGATTCAGACAACGCCCCCGCCAACCGCTAAAAATCCGCGTCATCTGTGTCATCCGCGACAATCCGCGATTCAGACAGATAATTGCCGAAGTATTTACACATCCCTTCTGACATTTGCACTTGACAACACGAAGAGAGACCTGTAAAATAACGATATTTCGTATGGCAAAGGAGCCTCGCTGTGCCGAACTTTACAGCAGAAGACCTTACCGAGATTTGTCTCAATGTCTTCCAAAAATTAGATATTCCAGCGACCGAAGCGGAAGTCGTCACAAAGTCCATGGTGGATGCTAACCGCGTCGGACACGATTCACACGGTGTNNACAGAAACCTTGCACGAATCCGCCTCAATCGCGGTCTTAGATGGGAATTGGGGCTTCGGTCCCGTCATCGCAACCCGTGCTGTTGAATTAGCAATCCAGAAAGCGAAGCAGACGGATATAAGTTCGGTTACTGTTTCGCGGTGCAATGAGGTAGGGAGGTTAGGGGGATACGCGTGCCTCGCTGCAGATGCGGAGATGATTGGGTTGCTGATGGCGAATGACCATGGGGGTGGCACGTGTGTCGCGCCACACGGCGGAATTGAGGGCAGACTCTCAACCAATCCGATCGCGTGTGCAGTGCCAATTGAAGGGCAAGATCCAATCGTGTTGGATATGTCTACAAGCGTGGTCGCATCGGGGAAGCTTCGGGTCAAACAACATCAAAACGCAGCACTCCCACACGGATGGCTCATTAACGCGCAAGGCGAGTCAACGACGAATGCGGACGATTTTTATGGTGTTCCGCCTGCGGCATTACTGCCGTTTGGTGGAGCGGTTTCTGAACACAAAGGGTACGGACTCGGCATTATTGTTGACATCTTGTCGGGCGCGCTCACGGGGGCTGGGTGCAGTCAGGATGAAGATGCTCGCGTCGGGAACGGGTTATTTGTGCTGGTGATTAACGTTGCCAGTTTTAGGGGGTTTCCGGGGTTTAGCGCGGAGATAGAACGTTTTGTTCGGTATCTCAAATCGGCAAAGCGCGCCGCTGGAGTTAACGCAATTCGGGTGCCGGGGGAACGCGGTTGGAAGGAACAACGCAAACGGGAACAAGAGGGCATTCCAATAGATACAGAGACGTGGACACAAATTCAGGCGTTAAAGGAGTAGTGTTCTATCCATTTTGAATTTTAAGGTAGGTTCGGAGGAGTGCGATTTATCGCACTGCTTCGTAGTGAGAATATCTCAACAACGGGCAATGAATGGTTTCCCTACTACAAACGAAAGCAACATCCCTAATTCGGAAGTAGATGAAGCACTATACCCGTTGAAATTAACCAAAAACCATCGTGGAACGATGACCAGATTTCAATAATTCAAAAAACGGTTAACGATTCGCCTGTTTCTGGGTGAAATAGGTGCGCTTTGTCCATGTTGAAGTTGACCGTTATTTGAGCGTTATGTTGTGGCACGTTGACAAGATCAGATTGTGCAACGAAGTTGCTTTTTTCTGTCCGTAGATATAAGAGGGCATGGTTTCCGAGCGGCTCAACCAATTCCACTTGTGTACCGATGCTGTTATTCCCGTTTTCACCGACGTGAATGTCCTCTGGGCGGATGCCGAGCGTCACCGAATCCCCCGAAAGTTTGCCAAGTGCCGACTGGAGTTGGTCATTCAGTTCCACTTTGAAGGTTTCAAATCTAAGCGTTGGATCGCCACCGTTATTCACAATCTGTGTCTCTATAAAGTTCATGGGCGGGGTGCCAATAAATCCGCCGACGAATTGGTTTGCGGGTTTGTGATAGAGTGTCCCAGGATCAGCGATCTGCTGGATTTTTCCCTCATTGAGCACCACAATCTGATCCCCCATCGTCATCGCTTCAACCTGATCGTGTGTGACGTAGACGATAGTCGCGTTGAGTCGGTCATGCAGACGACTGATTTCCATCCGCATTTGCACACGTAGTTTCGCATCGAGGTTACTCAACGGTTCATCGAACAGGAAGACTTTGGGGTGTCGAACAATCGCCCTGCCGACAGCGACGCGTTGACGTTCGCCACCCGAAAGATGCTTCGGTTTGCGGTTCAAGAGGTGCGAGATGCTCAGAATCTCCGCCGCCTCTTTGACGCGCTGTTCGATCTCCGCCTTCGGATATTTGCGGAGTTTCAATCCAAACGCCATGTTTTTATACACCGTCATGTGTGGGTACAGCGCGTAGTTTTGGAAGACCATGGCGATATCCCTATCTTTGGGCGGAATATCGTTAATCCGTTCATCGTCAATATAGATATCGCCTTCGGTTATCTCTTCCAATCCGGCGATCATCCGCAAGATTGTCGATTTACCGCATCCCGAGGGACCGACAAGCACAGTAAACGACTCATCGGGAATTTGAAAATCTGCCTGTTCGACTGCGAGGACATCACCGTCGTAAATTTTGGTGACATCTTTCAAGTTAACTTCTGCCATCGCTTCTCCTTAAAACCTCTGTGAGATTTCCGAGCTTCTGGTGGAGACGCTTTTTAAGCGCGCCGATGTACTAATATCCTATTGCTGGGAATCTGTGTCCTCTTTTTCGGTTGCCAGTTTCGCGAGATTTTTTTTCACCAATTCCGCGACGGCGTGCTCAAGCATGTGTCCACGAAGATTCGTCTTGCGGATGATGCCTTCCCCATCAATCAGGAAGGTTGATGGAATCCCCCGCACCTTATACATCGTGCTCACCAGGCGGCTTTTGTCCCAGTAATTGAGCCATCCGAGTTCCTCTTTTTCAATATAAGCCTCAAGCGGTTCTGCTGACCTGTCCAGACTGATACCGATAATCTGGAACTTCTGATCTTTATACTTCGCGTAAGTCTTCTTAACGTTTGGCATCTCTGCAATGCAAGGTCCACACCACGTTGCCCAGAAATCGAGCAACACAACCTGTCCTCGGAGGTCTTTCAAGGAGAGTTCTTCGCCCTTCAAATCCGTCACCTGAAAGTCCTGTGCTGGCTTACCGATCCACGCCCTTGGACTCATGTTTGCCCCGGGCGGTCTGGGTAATTCACCCTTTCGTTCAGTTTTATCCTGTTCGAGAATCTTCTTTGCAAGTTTCGCCTGCGATCGCGAACCATATTTCGGGTGGTTTATCAATTTCTGGTAAGTACTGTCTGCCGCGTCGTGATTGCCGAGTTTGTCATGTGCCAATCCCAAATCCAACAAAAAACGTTCAACGTAGCGAGCCTCTGGGTACTTCTTGATGGCTTCTTCAAAGATCGTAATGCCTTCTTCAACACGCTCCAACTGGACCAAGGCGTTGCCGAGCAGGTAATAGATCTCATCTACCCGTTTGTATTCCGGGTGTGCGGCAACAAATTCTTCAGATTTCTTAACTAATTTCTCTAAATCTTCCTGTTTCTTTTGCTTCTTGAGCCTCTTAGAAATTGCCTTAATTTCCTGATATTTGTAAACTACCTTCACCGGGGCGGCACCGACGAGATTCGCACAAAAGCCTATGAACACGAGACTGGTGAGCACGCAAATGAGATGAGCACAGAGGGTTCTATTTCTGTTTGCGTTTTGTTGTAAGGTTATTTTATTTCGGAAGAACATCGTTGACCTCTTCTGTTAAAAGTAGTAGGCACACTCCGTGTGCCGTAACCCTTCGCTCCAGCGGGGCGGCATGTTTATAGAACTTCGGGCACCCTACTCTTCTAAAGCCCCAGAAGGGCGACATCTTTCTTTGTGTATGGAATTCTTAATTCCCCAAATTTTCCCGCACGAGTTCCGCAACCGCACTTTCAAGTGCGAGACCACGGAGATTCACCCTACGAACAATCCCCGTGCCGTCAATCAGAAACGTAGACGGGATCGCACGCACATTGTACAAACCACTGATCTTACCGGTGCTGTCCAAATATTGTCGCCACTCAATTCTCTCTCTTTGAATGTATGCCTCCAGCGGTGCTATTGAACTATCTAAG
>JAAXHD010000100.1:8529-24229 GCA_012271015.1 Candidatus Poribacteria bacterium
AGGAGCAGCTTAATCTCTTCCGCCTGCACCTGTTGCAAGAAACCGGTCACATCCGAGTCGGAGTCACCTTCGGCGGCTTGACACCAATCAACAAACTGGTAAGAATCCCAATTGTCTTGCACCGCAATAGCCTCTCCAATTTCTGTGAGGGCGTCCGATGGATTCGCTATTTCTTTGAAGAGTTCAAGGGCACGTTCACGCAGTGCTGGGAAAATCGGATGTGTCCCGACCCTACCGAACCAATACTTGGAGTTGGGATAATCCGGCTCACGGCGATGCATGATGCCGTGCCAGTAGCTACCGGTCTGATCTGCCAACCCCTGCGAGATGGTATGCGATTCATCCAGCGCGTCGTTCCAAAGAAGTAGACCACTCTTAATGGCTTCAGCAAACGTCGTGTTTTTCAGCGATGCTCCATCAAAAAGTTCATCGAGGGATGCCGCTTCCAAAGTATCCGTGAGTTCACTATTCCATGCCTTCTGTGGCACGAGTGTCGGGAGCGGGTTACCCGTTTCTAATTTTCCGATGACTTCGGCAATTGCTGATGTGTATGTTACGTCCATGAGAAAACTCCTTAGCGTCCAAATTTGTCTAATGTGAAAGTAATTTACCATCTTTCTCCGAATAAATCAAGTGTTTTCAGATTTTTCGTCAGAGTCATTACGTTTGCTTTGACTTTTTGCTTCATATATGCTATACTTAAAATATGTTATATTCTTCAGAGAAGGAAAATCTAAAAACGATTTACGACGAGAGTTCTATTAGCAAAATGTTACACTTTCCGCCCAAATTATTTTTCCCAACAGAAAATCGCAACCGAGGAACACCCAAGAAACCCACGTTTCCACTGGACTCTCAACCGAAAACCCGCACAGAAATGCCGATTTAAAAATGTTATAAAAACGTAACATTTTTAAGGAGAATTCTCCCAAAAATGGGAACTGCCTTTAGAAAAGCCTTTATCGTTTTCATCGGTTTTATTGTTGTGTTGGGAGGCATTTTGATCGGTGTCATCCAGCACTTCTCCCAATACGGATCGCTTCCAGAAACGATACAGATGGTAGACTTCTCTGGGATGTTAGTAGCGGTTTTAGGGGCGTGCGTTCTGAGTTTAGTCAGTGTTGCGTTAACCTTCTGGTTAGCGCGAGCATGGATAAGTGAACAACCAGAACTTGGTGAACGGATTATCCGTCTCGCGCTTGCAATCAGCATCAGTTTTATAGTTGTTTTCGGCGGGTTGGCAGGTGGGTTGATTGTTTTGCGAACTTTATGGACGATCGGCTTTTTTTAACTTGCATTTTTCTTATCGATATGGTATAATTAGTTAAGTCACTCAGACAAACATTGCGAATCACGCGTGTGGCGTGCTTTGTAACGTCCGAGTCGGTAGGGCATTTAGTTCTCCTGTAGGAAGGGCTTCGAGTCTCGACGTATCCTACGGAATCAACAGAAAATCAGAACTAAGTGTACCTACAAACGAATACAAAACGTTTTGTAGACAGAGTTATTTTTTTATATCGGAGCGTAACAAATCAGTTGTTCGCTTTCGTTATTATTATATAGGCTTGTAAACGGTGCCTATCATGAGTTTATACCGGCTTACAAGCGGCGCACTGCAGCGCTTTGACTTGGGGGTGTGAAAAATACACTACAAAGGCAGACGTACTCAGAGGACGAAGGAAAGACAAAGTCGTTCCAATTATCAGATTCGAGCCAAAGAGATTTTACTGATAGATCACGAGAACAAGCAACTGGGGGTCATGACACCTCGCGATGCAATGAAACTCGCTGAAGAAGTTGGATTGGATTTGGTAGAAGTTTCGCCGAATGCCAAGCCTCCCGTTTGTAAGATCATGGACTACGGGAAGTATCAGTATGAGAAAAACAAACGCGCACGCGAGGCTCGAAAAAAGCAGTCGAAAGTTGTCCTGAAAGGCATGCAGTTCCGTCCAGATACCGCCGAACACGACTATCAGTTCAAAAAACGACATGTTGAGGACTTCCTGAAAAATGGATGGAAGGTTCGCGCAACCGTGCGGTTCCGAGGACGTGAGATGCTCCATACCGAACTTGGGAGAAGTTTGCTTTCACGGCTCAAAGACGAATTGGAAGAGATTGCCGATGTGGAACAACCGCCACGGATGGAAACCCGCATCATGTCAATGATCCTTTCACCAAAATCTGTGTAATGTTTTTGTCGTTGCACATGTGTTCCTCTTATAATTTTTCATAGAGGTTGCCTCTGGGTTACGACATTTTTTCGCTCTTTTTTTAGTAGCGATACTTCTCAAGGATATTTTTATGCCAAAAATTAAAACGCATAAGGGTGCGGCAAAGCGTTTCAAGTTCACATCGAAAGGCAAAATTCGCCGCAATCGCGCGTACGCCGGACACTTGTTCATTTCAAAGTCTTCGAAGCGAAAACGGAGATTGCGACAGGCAACCCTCGTTGATCCGAGCAATGAGAAACGCTTAAAACGCCTCATTCATCGCTAAAAAAATAAAAGTAAATCCCCGGCACATACGATGACAACGACATATCCCGGGTGAAATAGTGGACGCGATCGCTGATAGCACTGTTGATCGCAATAGGAGTTTTAAATGGCACGAGTAAAAACAGGGAGTGTGCGACGTAAACGCCGTAGCCGGATGCTTAAGCATTCTAAAGGTTACCGGGGTGGGCGGAACAATCTCAAACGTACCGCTACAGAAGCAGTAGAGAAGGGATGGAACCACGCCTACGCACATAGACGCGCACGCAAACGAGATTTCCGACGACTTTGGATCGCAAGAATTAACGCCGCCGCCAGATTGCACGGACTCACCTATAGTCGATTCATACACGGGCTCAAATCCGCTGGTATTGAACTCGATCGGAAAGTTCTCGCCGACATTGCTGTGAATGACGAAGCCGGTTTTGGACAACTTGCTACCCTCGCAAAAGGTTAGGTGTAGATTCGCCTCTCTCTTCCTATAGAAACGATCTTTGATCGCTATAGGTATTGGTAGAGGCTATGCTACCCTTGCAGGGTAGCCTTGGGAGCAATCGAAAGGAACACTTAATAGTAGCTAGGCGATGAAAGGGCACACGTAAGCAGTTGGGGCCTCTCAATCAGAGAGACAGCGTCATTGGCTGGAAGTGCTGTTTTGAGAGCAACTGCCGAATTTCACCCTGGAGCCAAAGACCCACCTGTTAATAGGAAGGGGAAAAGAAAAATGAAGCGGGCAGATTTTAGGAGCGACCTCTCGGTTGCGATAATCTGCCAAGCGGGGTGGTACCGCGGAAGTCGATGCCTGTCGTTTTCGTCCCCAGAAGGAGATGACCTTTATGGAGACGAAGGGATAGGCGTTTTTTGTTGATAGCTATCTTCGTAACCTCGAACACCCATATCAGCCTATTTGACCGAACCGTATTGAGTGTTGGTTATCGGTTGTCAGTTATCAGTTAAGAGATGTTTGTTAGAACCAAGCCAGTAGCCTACAACACCGGTGCAGGGTTTTTGCAATGTAATACAAGAAATGGATTTAGTCTCTCCCCAGACTAAATCCGGTGTTTCTTTAAGATTTGAGGAACGCACGTCAAAGTCCAAACGTCCGTTGTTCCTCCGCAAGGTAAAATTAAAAAATGAAAGAAGAATTGCAAGCGATTCAAGCGGAGGCACTTGAGGCTTTAAAAGCCGTGAAAACCCCAGACGCGCTTGAGTCGCTCCGAATCACATATTTTGGACGCAGGGGAAAATTAACCGATGTCATGAAAGGCATGGGTAAACTTTCCAAAGAGGAACGTCCGATAATAGGCAAACTTGCAAATGAGGTGCGTGCCACACTTACAGACGCGTTTGAAGCCGCGACGCAAGCATTGCATCGGCAGCAGCAGGAACAGCAGCTTGAGGCAGAAGCCGTTGACATCACGCTTCCCGGACGAAAGCCTGCCTACGGGAAAGCACACCCCATCATGCAAACGTTGGAGCGGATTGAAGCGATTTTCGGTCAAATGGGGTTTGAAGTGGTGACAGGACCCGATGTTGAGACCGAGTATTACAATTTTGATGCCCTGAACACGCCTGCCGATCATCCCGCTCGCGACTTACACGATACCTTTTATTTAATCGATGGACACCTTTTGCGTACCCATACCTCGCCCGTTCAGATCCGCACCATGGAGAACCAAAAACCACCGATCCGAATTATCGTGCCGGGGAAGTGCTATCGGGTGGACTATGATGTCTCACACACACCGATGTTCCATCAGGTAGAGGGCTTGTTGGTTGATACGCACGCCACTTTCAGCGAACTCAAGGGTGTTTTGACCTCCTTTGCTCGACAAATGTTCGGTGATCAGACACAAATGCGTTTCCGTCCTCACTTCTTCCCTTTTACGGAACCGAGTGCGGAGATGGATATTTCCTGTGCCGTCTGTCGAGGAAAAGGGTGTCGGAGTTGTGGCGGCACAGGCTGGGTCGAGATCATGGGGGCTGGTGCTGTTGACCCAGCGGTATTTGAAGCCGTGAACTATGACCCAGATGAAGTTACCGGATTTGCCTTCGGTATGGGAGTGGAAAGGATTGCGAATCTCCAGTTCCGCATCCCAGACATCCGTACCCTCTACGAAAACGATCTGCGTTTCCTCCGCCAATTCTAATGGGATGACATAGATGAAACGCGCCTGTTTTACAATTCTCGTACTCATCCTTACTCACCACAACAATTTCGCTGTCCCCGATGTTAGCAGTGCCGCTCAGCAGGTCCTGGCCACTATGGAATGGGTCTCGATTCCCGAAGGCACCTTTCTGATGGGCTCAACCCCCGAAGAAGCAAAAGCCGCCTACGAGGACGCGAAATTGCGGAGTTCCATGCTGGAGCAGCACACCTTCGATGCTGAGCTGCCACGGCACCAAGTCTACTTAAGCACTTATGAAATATCGCGGTATGAAATCACCAACGCGCAATATCGAGTCTTCATTGAGGCAACGAACCGTCCTACACCCCGCGGACACGACGGTGAGGAGACATGGGCAGATGAAACACTCAGTGGCGACACGCAACCCGTCGTCGGTGTGACATGGTTTGATGCACAGGCGTTTGCAGAATGGGTCGGTGGAAGCCTGCCGACCGAAGCACAGTGGGAACGCGCAGCACGTGGAGCAGAGGGACGGGTATACCCCTGGGGAAGCGTCCCACCAAAAGCGCGCCAACACGCCAACTTCGCACGCCGCTACAATCGTCCGATGCCGGTAGGTCAGTTCCCTGAAGGTGAATCTCCTATCGGTGTCGCAGACCTTGCCGGAAACGTGTGGGAATGGTGCCTCGATGAATACAGTCCCACTTTCTATCAGCAACACAAAGATGCGGCTTCCCAAAACCCACTCAATCTCCGCTTTCGAGATGTCTTGCGTGCAAGAGTCATTCGGGGCGGCGCGTGGGACGTGGGGAGAGCGTTTCTCCGTTCAAGTCTACGGTTTAAATTTTATCCATTGGATTCAACACATACAATCGGATTTCGGGTCGTCCGTCCGCGTCCAAAAATAAAAAAATAGCCCTTCCATAATCATGTTCCAACGGAAATACTATCTTTCACGCTTTCTGTTTCTCTTACTACAAACCCTTCTCCTTCTCATGTTTCCGCTACTCGGTAGTGCTGCTCCCTATTTTCGAGACGTGACCGACGTGATGCAACTCGACTTTCGGCATATCAATGGGTTTTCTGCGGAACGCCGACTCGTTGAAACCATGGGGAGCGGTGGCGCGCTCTTTGACTTCGACAACGATGGGGACTTGGATCTCTACCTCGTTCAAGGCAATTCGCTCTCGGCATCGGCAGAGCCAGTTCCCCCAAACCGCCTCTATCGAAACGATACTGGTGTTTTCGTTGACATCACAGCATCCGCAAACGTTGGCGATACCGGCTATGGTCTTGGTGCTGTCGCCGCGGATTATGATTCTGATGGGTATCGCGATCTGTACGTGACAAACTTAGGCAAAAATGTCCTCTACCGAAACAACGGAGACGGCACCTTTACCGATGTGACCGAAAACGCGCAGGTAGGCTGTCCCCTGTTAAGTGCGAGTGCCGCATTCGCCGACATTGACCGGGATGGTGACTTGGATCTTTACGTGTGTAACTACGTCGAATACGCCTTGGAGACCGATATTCCATGCTATTACAAAAACACCCTGCGTATTTACTGCGGTCCGAATGAATATCACGGTATCGACGATGTGCTTTACCGGAACAACGGTGACGGCACATTCACAGACATAACGGAAGCCGCGGGTGTCTATGAACCGACGACGCGTGGTCTCGGCGTCGTCTTCACGGACGTAAACACTGACGGTTGGGTGGACATCTACGTCGCAAACGATATGTCTCCGAATACGCTTTTCATCAATCAGGGTGATGGCACTTTTCGAGAAGAGGGCGTGCTGCGCGGCGTTGCCTACAACGGTGACGGCATAGCAAACGGTTCTATGGGCATAGACGCTGGTGACTATGACAACGACGGCGATATCGACCTCTGGGTATCCAACTTTTCGTTGGAGGCGAACTGCCTCATGCAAAACGATGGCGACGGTTATTTTGAGGACGTGACGTTTGACACAAACCTCGCCGATCTTTCTTTCTACGCGCTCGGTTTCGGCACCCGTTTCATTGACTTTGATAACGACGGTTGGTTAGATTTGCTCGTCGGAAATGGGCATATCTGGGATAACGTGAAGCAGATTGACGCGAAGATGAGTTACGCACAACCTGTGCAACTGTTTCGCAATCAAGGCGGCACCCTACAAAACTACACCAATTTCACCGAGATTACCGCTGAAGCGGGATTGGATAAAACATCTTACGTCGTCCGTGGGATGCTTTTTGGAGATATAGATACCGATGGCGACGTGGACGTTGTGCTTTGTCAATCCAACCGTCCCGCAGTCGTTCTCAGCAATGAGATCGGCAGTGAAAACACATGGCTGAGGGTGAAGTTGGTAGGGACAGATGGAAATACGGATGCGATCGGCGCGCAGGTTCAACTAGAAACGGACAGTATGACCCTCTTGCGGGAAGTGATCTGCGGCGCAAGTTACCTATCGGGTAACGATCTGCATCTCACTTTTGGATTGGGAAATGCCTCAGAGATAAATAACCTTCAGGTCCGATGGCACAACGGAGAGGTTCAGCAAATAGGTAAAGTGCCAATCCGTCAAATTGTCACATTTTCGCAGGATTGACACTTTTTGCCGTTAATACTACAATAGACGATAAGGTAGAATGAAGAGATGGCAGTGCGTAGCCCGTAACATTGTTCCGCAAGTTTCTTCTATAGGAGACTTGCGCAAGGAGGGCGGAGGTACGGAAAGGAACGTAAAATTTCTAACCCATCTGACCGAAATCAGCAAAGAGGGAGTGTTAGACCCCAAACCTGTCGCCTGCAACAACGGCGCAGGCGGGTCTACGTTGTATAATGCGATGTATCCAATTCACCTGACCGAACCACAAGGTATAATTAAAGAATGAAAATCGTTGAAGAAAGAGAAGCGTGGATTCACACGCACTTCATCCTTGATAGTTTCTTCGTCACCGAACAGGAACGCCGGCAGATCTCTATCAGTGTTGAACCGGAACTGATGCATCTCGGACTTCAGTACGGGCTAACGTATGACATCGCGCCTTCAAAACATCGCGCCATCATCGTCCTTGAATGTATACCCTTCGACCCGGTCAAAGCGGAAATTAAAAAACTGATTAACGATGTCATCGAAGATTTTCCTGTCCGACTCCCTGAGCAGCGGAACGTCGTTACCAATATTACTGTCGCGGACCCAGAGAGTGAGACTGAGAGTCCATCATTGCAATGATCTCCAACGGCGGACCAAGGAATCATTAAAAGATCAGTATCTTCATAGCAGGAAGTGCGTAGCTCGTAATGAAATGGAGAGCGGATTTAAGAACGGGACGTGAAATCCCAGGCACACGTTGTTTGACCGCAAGGAATAATTAAAAAAAGTGACCAAGTCCGTGTGCAGTAAGGGCATGCGTTCCGACAGTACCATCGGTGATGTTGAAAATTGAGGGGAATTCGTCCTGCCAACCGTCATTGGCACTCGGGCAAAATTGGCGGGCGTTGCCTTCAATAGCCGTTACACCCGGAATCCGTGCGGCAAGTCCAGCGGAGTGTAAAAACGATGCTCCCGGGCACGTCAGATCCTGCACAGCGAGGAACATATCATATCCTGCGGCGGCGGCACCCATCAGCAGTGCCTGAGACTGCCCTTTACACGCCTTGAGCGCAACACCGGAATACCCTTGCTCACGTGCCAGTAGAAAAGTCTCAAAATCGGTGAGCGATTCGTCGATGACCACAGGTTTTATCTCAGCAGCTTTGTGCATCTTATTTTCGGGATGCGCCTTCAAATCGCGATCCGTCGGTTGCTCGATGTAGGCGAGTCTTTGGAAGGCATTACGCTCTGTCTCTTGAATTTGGCTGAGAAATGCTAACAGGTATTCTACATCCTGACAGGTTTCGTTGAAATCAGCCGAGTAGTGCCAGGTGTCAACACCGCGTTTCGCTTGTGTTTCAGCAGTGACTTTGTCGATTGCGAGGACGCGTGCGACATCCCACGCCAAGTCGTCACCGTTCAGTTTAATTTTTAGATGTGTCAGCCCATCGGCAACAATCCATTCAGGGAGCGTTTCTGGGAGACCGTCATTGAGACGTTCTGGGATGTCCGCGTCGGTGAGCGGATCCAGGGCGCCAACGAGATGATAGAGCGGCATATTCGGCTTCGGTTGGCGAGTGGTATATTGGTCAAGATATTGTCCAGTGAACCGTTCATTCAAAAAGTGCGATAGATCCGCTTGAATAAAGTCTGAGCCTAATCCGTCGTAACTATTGATCCCGTTCGCTTTGCCGAAGGCATCGTGGATTGCCGCGTCAATAGGACTCGTCGTGACCACGGTGCAGAGTTTCGGCATCGGCGACGCGAGTTGCATAGTGTGAGACAAATCATCAGCGATTTTTAAAAATTCTGGCTCCAGCACTTCAGAAAGTTCAAGCGGGTGTGCGCAGAGTGTGCAATCCCGTGTTGTCGCTACCGCCAATTCGGCGAGTTTTTTCATCGCGGCAAGACTCTGGTCGAAAGGCGCGTAGCGCGGTGGAAATGCCCAAACGTTACCGAGCGGCATAGAGCCTCTTCCTTCTGCCTCTTGATTTCCATCGCGCGTTTGGACCTGCACCCGGACATTAAAGAGGACACAGTGATCCGTCGGCACGCCACCGAACTTGAGCGGCGTGCGGTATTGGTGTTCTTCAAAATCGTAATGAACGTCAAGGATACGGATGTCTGTCGATTTTGTCATAATTTTTAATTTTACCTTGCGGTTCGGTCAGGTGAATTAGATACATCGTGTTACGTAACGTAGATCCGCCTGCGCCGTTGTTGCAGGCTACAGGTTTGGTGATAAAATTCAAGATAACGCAAAATGCGTAGCCCGTAATAGAATGGAGGGGTTTTGGCTTGGGCGTTTCTTCAGATTTAAGAGATGCACGTCCAAAATTCAAATTCCCGTCATTTCTCCGCGAGGTAAGTTTAAAAGATTTCCGACGGTACGTCAAGCAATTTCTCTGCTCCTTATACCTGCAACCAAATGGAGGTTTTTGTCAATGGCACACAACACAAGAGTCCAAAAACTCACTTCACTTCTTGATAAACACCAAACATATCGGGACACCTGTCTCAATCTTATCGCTTCGGAGAACACGCCTTCGCCATTGGTAGAAGAACTTTTTGACGAACGGTTAGCACGGCGATATGGGAATTATTCTGGCGTTGACATCTACCAACGGAATTACAAAGGCAATCGCTATATCGCCGAAATAGAGGGGTACACGCAGGAGTTGGCAAAGGAACTTTTCGGTGCAGCGCATGTCGATTTCCGACCGTTATCAGGGAACATCGCCGGAATTGCGACGACATTTGCATTAGCAAAACCGGGCGATACAGCATTAGAAGTTCATAACGGACACCACTATGCCCAAAAACTATTATCCTCACCACTCAAGATAGAACTACAGTCGATTCCTATTCCGTGGGACGGACGACGTTCAAACATCGACCTTGAAGCAACGCTTGAGTTGATTGCAAAGCACAAACCCAGCATCATCAACATCGGTTCGGGTGTGTTTCTTTTTCCCCAACCCGTACGGGAACTGAAAGATGCGATGCACCAAGCGAATCCAGATGCCTACCTTATCTACGATGCCTCGCACGTCATTGGGCTTATCGCCGGTGGACGGTTTCAATCGCCGTTTGATGAAGGCGCGGATGTCATCATCTCCAGCACGCATAAAACACTTGCAGGACCGCAGGGCGGAATGGTTCTAACGAACCATGCATCCATTGCCGAGCGAGTGGCAAGGGGTGTCTATCCTTTGCTGATGAGCAATCACCACTTGAATCGACTTCCAGCGTTAGCAGGGACGTTTATAGAGTGGATGGAATGTGGTACGGCACAAGCGGATGCGATTGTTACGAATGCGAAGGCACTCGGACAGGCGTTAGCGGAACGCGGTGTTCCGATACTCGGTGCCGAAATCGGCTTCACGGAGTCGCATACCTTGATACTGATTGTAGATAAATATGGGGAAGGCAGCGCGCTCGCAAACCATCTGGAAGCGTGCCATATTATCGCAGGAGCCGCAGGATTGGCACCGGAAGTCGGCACATCTGGATTGCGTATGGGCGTTCAGGAGGTCACCCGATGGGGCATGACCCCGACGGATGCACCAGACATCGCGGAATGTATTGTCGCAGCGCTCTCTGGTGGGGTGCCTGAAGAACTCAAGCCGAAGGTCGCAGAAGTCGCGCGGCGTTTCGGCACAATCCAGTTCACCGTCGATTGAAGTAAAACTTATTTGTTGTTAACATCTCTGCATTAGGGTGGACAGGCAACGCTTCCGGGGCGAACCAATCTGCCGCATGATTATGACTTCCATTTTAAGTAGGACTTACGCAGGCTATTTTTTTGTAGCACAAACTTTTAGTTTGTGTCGGGAGACTGTCTCTGTTTTTACGAGAATCCCCATCTAACAGAACGTACTACGGTCAAAATTGCGTAAGTCCTGTTAAGTTTAGGAATATCCTCCTGGCATTTCAGACCCTGCGCCTTAGAGGTCAGGCTGCTTTATCTTTCCCCAGAGCGTTGTCAACTTTCCATGCGGTGATACCGACAACGTGCCTTCATGCCAGTCTGGCCACATCTCATCCCTCGCCGTCGAAGTCAAACGTCTCAGCCCGCGGGTCTGAAGATCATAACGATACAGGTCATAATTAGCGTTGGGTTTCTCAAAAAATTTCAGTGAGAAAACGATCGAACGGTCCCCCGCCATCCAACTCGCACCCGCGATTAGAAAATCGTTGCCGAGCCGGTCATTTATCTCTGTGATTTCCTGTTTCCCGCCGATAACCCGCTTAACGATGAGCTTACTGACGCCTCCATCACGAAACCATTCGTATTCATAAAAGAGGATCCGTTTCCCGTCGGCAGACCAACGGGGAAAGGAGTTCATCGTCAGTGGGGCGTTTGGAGCCGGGTGTGGGACGAGCGGTCGTTGGTTCTGTCCATCTGCGGACATTATATAGATCGTTTTCGGGGAGAACCCGCCCTTGACTCGGAGGAACCGCTCAAAAATGATATGTCTGCCATCCGGCGACCAGTCGGGCGCAGTGGACCCCGCAGTATCCGCACCTTCTTCAGCACGTGTTAACTGTCTGATGGTGCGCGTCGCAAGTTCCATGACGAACACCTCCCAAGATCCGCTTCGGGTGCTCGAAAAGGCGATCTGTGCGCCATCGGACGACCAAGCGGTATCGATATCAAGGGCATTATTATGCGTCAGGCGTTGTGGATCCGTTCCATCTGCATTGATGATGAACAGTTCCCCCGATATTTGTAAACTATTCATATCGTTCTTGTCGAGGAATCGGGTAAATGCGATCTTTTCTCCATCCGGCGACCAGCGGGGATGTTTATCGACTCCCTGCGTGTTATGTGTGATCCTGCGTCTGCGGGAGCCATCATCATTGCTGACGTAAAGATCATCACCGACACGAAAAACGAGTTTCGCATCAACGACACCTGTCATTGCGGAGAAACACAGCAGAAAACTACTGAAGAAAAAGAGTCGGATGTATGAGAGCAAGGTCGTCTTTGGGTGAAACATTCTCTAAGTCCCCTGCGCGTGAGATTTTTCTGGAGTGCCCGCGACGCTATAGGATTGCTCCGCGTCGCGGGCGGGATCAACTCTCTCTAAAAGAGACAGACTATTCATGATCAAAACTATAGGACGTATCCGCCCTCCAACCGACAGTCGTATCATTCACATCGTCCCTGACTCGCAGGGTCGTCCACCCGGAAATTGTGTAGCGTGCAGGGGGTCTTCCGCTTAAACTGAACGAGAACGTCCTGCCCGGAGATCTTGATTCATTGATCTTAACCATCATTTCGTCGTCGTCTTCTTTCGGATTGCTTGCCCATCCCGGACCTGTCACACGTGCCCAGTAATCGCCATAGAGTTTTACAGCACCATTCCCATAATTGGTGACCGTGACATAATGATTACTTTTCGCGTATGGGGCTTGATACCAAAGACCGACGTAGGCGACCCCATATATATTTCCAGCAATCTTATAACTCGCATCTCTATCCGACTTAAAAGCGTGGTGTTTGTTAGACCGAGAAAAGCACAGTGAGTGTGAAAACCAAAAAGCGTTTCATCTTACTATCTCCTTTGCCTTGCCCTAAGGAGGCTTCATTTTCGCAGGATTCGGTTGTTAATACCTTTGCTAAATGCTTTCTTAAACGGAGACCAGCTTAAATAAGTTTACCCAAAAAAGTCAGAACCAAAAGGAAACTCAGGAATTTCATGTTACTCTTCTTATCTCAGTAAGCCGAGTCGGATGTACCAATGATACAATACGCTGCCAACGACAATCACCCCAAAAAAGAATTCCGGAGAGGATAGTTCGACTTGAGAGAATGTCATGTAACATAGAGGTCCTCCTTTTAACGCGAGATCGATCTGGCTGTCGCCAAATTTCGCTTCGTGATGTCGCAGTTAAACGTATAGTGACGCGACTTTTGGAAAAAATAGATGCATAATTCCGAAAAAAGTGAAGGAAATTTATAGGAAATTAAAAATTAAACGTCTATCTAAGGATTTAATTTTACTTGACACTTGATAATCTAATAGGGTATAATAATTAAACTATATTTAGCAAAAACACGTGCAGAAAAAGGAAATATTCATGAATAATAAACAAACCTTTATTACAGCAGTACAGGATGGCGACATAAACACAGTTAAGCGTCTATTGGTGACCGATGAAACACTCGTCTCACAAATCGACGCGCCATGGTTCAGTTTTGATGCCCCCGCGATTGTATTTGCCGCCGCCTCTGGCAACCGCGGACTTATTGAAGTGCTACTCGATGCTGGCGCGAACGTCGATGTCAAAAGCAGTTGGTGGGCGGGTGGCACTTCAGCGTTACAACACACTACCGGCTCCATGCTAAACTACGACAAAGGACTCGCCGAGTATCTGATTGAACGAGGCGCGACCATTGATGCTCATGCCGCCGCAGGATTGGACATGCTTGAGAAACTCGCCGAACTGATCCGCGAAAGCCCTGAAGTCGTCAATGCACCAGGAAGCGATGGCATGTCTCCACTCCATTTCGCCGCGACCCCCAGAATTGCTAAACTTCTGCTCACACACGGCGCGAACATAAACCTCCGAGATCGCGACCACAACGGCACGCCAGCACAATGGACGATGAGAAGACGGCCCGAGGTGTGTCGCTATCTCCTTGAACAGGGTGCCGAGACGGATGTTGTCCTCTGTTGTGCGACGGGTGACATTGAACGCGCAAAGGCAGAATTCCAAAAGAATCCGGAACTCCTCAAGCTCCGAATTAATGTGAAATCCCCTAAAGGCTACGTGATACCATCGTTGCAGTCGTCGGATCTTGATACAGATGAAGTTCCTGGTGGACATGTCTATACCTATCAAATCGGACCTACTATGCCACTGCTTGAGATAGCACTTCAATCCCAACAACCAGCAATCGTTGATTTGCTCATTGACGCAGGTTATGAAATCAACCTTCGGGATTGGTATGTGCTTGTTGGGCAGGGACCGAAGCGGTTTGATACGTTGTTAAAAGGGTTTCTTGCCAAAGGCTGGGACATCAATGCCCGTCAGAAACATCGGCATGGAATGTGGGCACCCTTGCATTGGGTAGCGCAGCGCGGTCTGACCGCTGGTATCCTGTATCTGTTAGAGAATGGTGCGGATCCGAATATCACTGATGACAAAGGACGGACCCCGATGCATATCATCGCGCAAAAGGGCGTTGGAAAAAACCAGATGCAATTGCTCATAGAACACGGCGGCGATGTTAACATCCGCGATGTAGATGGCAAAACGCCACTCGACTGCGCGCAAAAAGCAAAGAAGAAATCTGTTAAAAATTTCCTCACAGAATATGCAAATCAGGCAGAACAGGATGTTTAATTTCGCCCGAATATTTTGTAACACTTGTCCATTTTTTATCGTGTATTTCATCGAAAAATACCTTCCACAAATTAGTTTTTTAAGACAGCGGAAATTGAGAGGTAAAACTCAATAAATTGCGTGTAATATACCATAACAACAGCGTTTAGCATGATCGGCATGTACGCCGTTGATTCCAAAAACTTGATGCAACACACGCAGTATTTTTAAGCCTTGTAGGGGCGACGTGTGTGTAACCCCCTCTTAGAAAAGCCCCAGCGGGGCGACATGCATAGGGCTAAGAACTGTGGCGTTTCGAGACAAAATGGCACTTGAATGCCTACAATTTTTAACGTGGCAATTTAAATGATTTTACTGATTTTTAGTTTTTCATTGATATTTCTAATTAGGTTATGATATAATAATTTATATTAGTTGAGATATGACAGACATCGTTTTATTAAGTAAGACTTACGCATTTCCTCTTAAAGTCCCCCTGATAAGGGGGACTTAGGGGGTTAGAATAGAAAAACGCCACGTTATTCGTTAGATTTGCGTAAGTCCTATTAAGGCTATAGCAAACAAAACGCAATTGGGAGGAACATAAAACCATGGAACATCAAACACAAAACTGGGTAAAGGTTGCCGAGTTGAACGAGGTACCTAAAGGAAAACCGAAAGCGGTTCAGATGGGAGAGGGACGTAGCATTGCCCTCTTCAACGTTGACGGAAAAATTTACGCAACAGATAACCAGTGTCCACACATGGGCTATCCGCTAACACGCGGAACGGTTCGCAATGGCATCTTAACATGTGATTGGCACCGTCGCAGTTTCGATTTGGAAGGCGGCGGCTGTTTCCATGTTGAATGCGATGATTTGCGCACTTTTCCGGTTGACATCCGCGGTAGTGAGATTTGGATAGAACCGGGAGATTTGACGTATCGGCGTGCCGAAGAGCATAAACAACTGCTTCGGGAAGGGCTTTTAAGCGAAGATCGCTGGACGATGTCCAAGGCAATTTCGCTTCTATTGAAAGGTGGTGTGCCAGAAGAAGAGGTAATGGGAACAATTCTGGAACACGTCAGTCGCCACATCGCCAGTTCCCACGGGGCAGAAGGCGGTGGTGATGTCTCTCGACTCATCAACGGACTCAG
>JAAXHD010000100.1:24300-27462 GCA_012271015.1 Candidatus Poribacteria bacterium
GTCACATGGGAGAAAATAAGTCAATGGGTCCGTAATTTCTCTTATGAAGGACAATCCGGGCGGATCGAGCGATGCTTATTTACAGCATATCATAAGGGTGACGCAGAAAAGTTGCGTCCATTGCTCTTTGAGTGTGCTGTTGAACCCCATTTTATCGATCTGTCTCATATTCCGCTCTATGTCAGTTATCTCTCGGAAGTTATCGATGAATTCGGGTGGGAGCGTGCTTCGGAACTCGTATTCTATCTCGGTGCCCAGCTCATTGGACATCGACCAGAAGAGCCAGAACGTTACCGTAGAGATGCAATTCAGCTTATGCGTCAGATGCTTCCTACCCTTGAAAGTGCTAACTTAGAGCAAACTGATGAATTTGACGAAGATGCTTTCGTCGAAGCACTCACAAGCGTCAATCTCCAGCGATCGTTTGGGGCGGTGCAAACCGTCTTGACTGACGGTGTAAAGTTAGAAAGACTTATTACAACGCTTGTCCTCCTCGCCGCGGATAGGATGGCACACACACCCGTGAATGTAGATGCCGGTTGGGAGAACTTAACAACAGAGCTCAACCTCGCTGCATCTTTACGGAGTGCGCAACAAGTTGGTGGAAACAAGGTCGCCGCAAAAGGGGTTTTCCACGTCGCATGGCAAATCTTCGCTGATCGCTGGATAAACATTCCCGCACGACCTCTCAGTCAACCGCTGAATCAAGAAAAATTGGATGTCGCGAATGAGGCAGAGGGAATCAAGCATATTGTTGACACCATCGAGACACTCAATGTCCAAGAGGTCGGAACACGGGTCCTTGGCTATCTAAATGCTGGTTACTGTGCCGAACGATTGATTGAACAGATCGGACACACAGCACTTTGGGATGATACGGGGAGCGAAGTCCTCCCGACATTGCGCACTGTATTTGAAGAATGGAAGCGCGCCGAAGGGCATCCCGCACAGTCTCAACTCTTGGTCGGATTGGCTCGCTACATCACAGATATACGATCAAACACGGATAACAAATCTGCCGCTACCACCGCTATGCGTTTCGCCGAAGGTAGAACAACAATCGAGGTCTTTGAAGAGTAATCTCTTATGAGTTCAAGGAAGTGTCATGGCTGAGGGAAAATCGACATTCAATAGATTTCTCATTCACTCGCTTTTTTGTGAATCAAGTGTTAGGGGTATATGAGCATGCAATATGATGACAATTCACCATTCTATAGATTGCTTGCTACGAAATATAAAAAAGAAGATGAGGCTCTTGGTATTGCCATTGTCGAGGCGCATCCGGAAGTCGCGAAACTGGAGTGGCACGGTCCTGATGAACAAGGACAGCCGTTTGTCAAAGGCAGTACCGCGCTGCATTACGCTGCCAATGACGGAAAAGATCAGCTGGTTCTTAAGCTTCTTGAACACGGTTCTGATCTTAATGCAAGTGGTGCACACTGGTACCGTTCTGTTCTTTCTTGGGCAGCAAATAATGCGCAAATTTCAACGATCCACCTACTTCTTGAAAACGGAGTAGATCCAACATCCTTAGATGCGCTACATGCCGCTGCGTTTGGCGGTTCTTCTCGCGGTGAAGGCCGGGAACGAGAATACGCAGAAACGCTGCGAATCCTGATTGATGCGGGTGCCGATATGAACGATCGCCGCCATTTTGAGAACCAAACCCCACTTGGAATTGCTTTAAAAAGCGGAAACAGCGGCGCGATTGACTATTTGCGCGGGATTGGTGCCGCGGAAGTATAGAATCCAGCGGTGTGCTTGACAACAAGGGTTCGTCCGGTAAGGACAATTACACTCATAACCGTAGGCGCGATCACGGAGTCGTGCCCTATAGGAGAAATATACAATGTTAAAAGAGAATTCCAATTTCGTCAAAGTTGCTGCCCTCAGTGATGTAGCAGAGGGAAAACCGAGAGCAGTCAGAGTTGAAGGACATAGCATTGCCCTCTTCCAGCACGAAGGTGCTGTCTACGCCACGGATAACCAGTGTCCACACATGGGCTACCCACTCGTGAGGGGACGCGTCAGGAAGGGCGTCTTATCCTGCGATTGGCACGGCTGGAGCTACGACATGGAAGGCGGTGGATGCTTCACGGGTGGGTGTGATGACCTCGCCACGTTTCCCGTCGAAGTTCGGGACGGTGATATCTATATAGATGTCGCCAGCGGCGGAATGAAACGCCATGATGCCCATTTCCTCCTGTTGAAAGAGGGTTTACTCTCTACAGACAACTGGACACTTTCTAAAGCTATCGCCATTATGTTAGCGAAAGGTGTTTCGGAAGAAGAAACGTTGGAACTGATGGTGAAGCACATGGGAGGACATATCTCTACAGATAGAGGAGCATTCGAGGGTGGCACAAAACTGGCAATGATGATGAACGGCGTAAAGGTCGCGCATATGTACCAACCTGAAGATCGGCTCATCCCATTGATGATGGCTGCCGATGGCGCATCGGGCAGACTCGGTGATCGACCTGAGCGTCAACCGCTCCCACCTCCAGTTGACTGGCAGAAACTGGAAGATTGGATTCGCGTGTTCACTGCCGATAAAGAGTGGGAGGGTATTGAAAAATGCCTGATTACTGCACGGCGGTTGGGAGGGCATGATGAAAAAATCATTCCGTTTCTCTTTGAATGCGCCGTTGAACCCTTCTTCCTCAACCATTACAGAAATCTCATTGATCTCTCACACTTGGCTGAATTGTTAGAACAATTTGGTTGGGAGTTGGCTGGGGAGTTAGTCTGCAGTCTTGGGGCAAAGATTCTTGGACAAGGGCGCGGTAGACCCGGTGAACTTCATCGTGAAGCTATTCAGAAATTGGAGGAGATTGATCATATCTTTCATGAACTTCCACAGGAAACGTCAACTCAGAGTTCTGTTAATTACGACGAAGATAAATTTTCAGCGGCTCTCGTGAGTGGGGATCTCGACGAGGTTTTTGATGCTGTAACGGAAATGCTTACGGCGGGGGTTCCCATTAACACGCTCGCTACAACTATGGTCATGACAGCAGGCGATAGGATGGCACGCACACCCGTGAACATGAGTCCCGGTTGGTGGGATCTACAAGAAGAAATGGAAATCGCTTCAACGGTGAGAAAGGTGCTTCGGCACGGCGGAACCAAGGTCGCTGCTAAGGCACTCTACCACGCCGC
>JAAXHD010000313.1 GCA_012271015.1 Candidatus Poribacteria bacterium
ACGGGGCTCGAACCCGCGACCCTCAGCTTGGAAGGCTGATGCTCTAGCCAACTGAGCTACTCCCGCGCTAAATTTTTGGGGAGGGCAGGATTCGAACCTACGTAGGCTTTCGCCGGCAGATTTACAGTCTGCTGCTTTTGTCCACTCAGCCACCTCCCCGATATATTCATCAAACGGAGAGCTGGCGAAGGGATTCGAACCCCCGACCGGCTGATTACAAATCAGCTGCTCTACCCCTGAGCTACGCCAGCCTTTTACTTTTATGAATTCTGGATTCACTTGTCTGACCAACATGAAATTGGGTAAAACAACCCTTTTTACAGTAAACCCTATAAGTTATTGCTATAAACGGAAATGTCAATAGATCAACAGGTGAAAAGATAATTAACACTAAAGAAGGATCCCATGTGAAAAACCGAGCCGAGAATCATACCAGCCAAGCGGAAATTTCCGCCTCCGCCACTTTCTTTCCATCCACGGAGGCCTTCGCGGAAAAGAACATTACTCTCGATCTCCTTCTCACAAGTTCCACTTCAAGAACTACCCTGTCGCCCGGAACCACCGGGTTTCTGAACCGACAACGGTCAAGGCCCATCAGATAGGCGTTGTCAAAACCTTTTTTTTCTATTTCATCTCCAAAAGAATATTTAAAAAGCGCTCCTCCGGCCTGGGCCATCGCTTCGGTAATTATCACTCCCGGAACAATCGGGTTGCCGGGGAAGTGTCCTCTGAAAAAAAATTCTCGGGGGGTAAACAGCTTTTCGGCAGTGATCTTTTTGCCTTTTTCAATTTCCAAAACAGAGTCCAGGAACAGAAAAGGTTCTCTGTGAGGAATAAGTTCCTTTATTTCCTCCACTCCTAACTTCATTTACCTGGAAGCGTCGTAAGCCGATATAACTTTCTTCGTTATGTCTGAAGATGAACTGCCGTAGAGAATGCCCGCCTCGGATTTTTCAACGATGATATCGAAGCCTTCTTGTTCGCCAATCTTGTTAACTATAGCTTCTATGTCCTTAAGGACATTCTGGGTCAACTCAAGATCCTTTCTCTGAAGTTCAACCCGGATATCCTCTCTCGTCCTCTCCAGATCCTTCTGTTTTTTTTCTATGGTCTCCGCCAGTTTTCGCCTTTTGCTCTCACTCATCACCGCTCCGTTTTGGATAACATCCTGCCTCATGTCCTCGAGAGCCTTTCTTTTCTGCTCTATTATAGATCTTTTGGCTTCTACTTCTTTCTGGAACGAAGCATTGGCGGCCTTCCCGGCCTCTGAATCCCTGATAACCAATTTGATATCTATGTAAGCTATCTTCTGCTGGGCGTAAGCAGAAAAAGAGAATGCAAACAATATGAAAAATCCGGCAGCAAACAATAAACACCTTTTCATTTAATCCGATGCCTCCTTGAAGAAATAGATTGCCTGATTAGAACA
>JAAXHD010000247.1:0-2797 GCA_012271015.1 Candidatus Poribacteria bacterium
GTCCAGAACAACGCGTATTTCTGGCCCAAGAAACTGTTTGATTATTACGATACCTATAACGCCAACATCACGCTTACTGATAGCGTCAAGGTCCCCGATGGATCAATACAGATACTCCCCAGAAGATTGCATAAGCCGAGGTGGATTACGGAATACACGCAATGGACGTTCGACAATCTGTTCCCAGCAATCGGCGTTCAGTCAACGCTAGCGGGCAACATGGAGGCGGATCCTATGTTTGATCCGGATATCGAAGGACACGTGGACGCCTTGGTCGAGTATATGGACAAGACCATACATGAACGGCTTGATCTGAATTCACGATGGTCCTACGATCCGGGAGGCGAAGGTATCCACTATCCACCTCCGTGGCCTCTGCCGGAGAACTTGGCGTTTTCGAATCCGGCATTGCAGAATGCCGGTACAGATGGATTCGCGGTGGGGGATTTGAACTGGTTCCCTGAACAGAAAGAGCAGTGGCTGAAGCAGAATACGGCAACCGCTATCGAACACTTGGAAGGGCGGGTACCAACCGGCTACCGACTTGCGGAAAACTATCCCAATCCGTTTAACCCGTCTACCACCATCGAATTCGAGGTGCCTAAAGCGGAATTGGTTACGCTCAAAGTTTACAATACCTTGGGCCAATTGGTGAGTACTTTGGTTAATCAGCATCTTACAGCCGGTGCGTACAAATTCCGTTTCGATGCTTCTAACTTAAGCAGTGGTATATACTTTTACGCATTAGACGCAGGAGACGTTACGCTGTGGAGGAAAATGATATTTCTCAAGTAGTCAGTGTAACTTCTTGGTGGCATGGGCATGGGAGGACTTCAGAGGCCTATATGCGTAAGAAAAGATGTAGGCATGTTGGCTTGCTGGCGGCGTGGCTAGCCGTACTTATCACAAGTACGGCTAGCGCGCAGTCGGCAATGGTACGTGGGACCATATTGGATGCGGTTACCAGTGAGCCATTACCGTGGGCAAATGTAATCATAGTTGGCACAGGTATTGGGGGCGCAAGTGATATAGAGGGCAAATTTGCAATCAGGAACGCCCCGGTTGGATCCTGCACTGTAAGAGCGACCTATATTGGCTACGAGACACGTGAGCTTGAAGTAGTGCTGACGGTTGATCAAGTGCTGGAGTTAGAGCTGCTGTTAGATTCGGTGAGCCTTATCGGAGAAGAAGTCACTGTTACGGCACAGGCAAGTGGCCAAACGGAGGCGATAAATCGGCAACTGTCGTCGTTGGCGATTACGAATGTTGTATCTGGTGCACGAATACAGGAGCTCCCCGATGCAAATGCAGCTGAATCAGTAGCAAGACTTCCCGGTGTGTCGATTATCCGGGAAGGAGGCGAAGGTGCCAAAGTCGTTGTTCGTGGCCTATCGCCGCAGTATAACCAGATTGCGATAGACGGTGTTCAACTTCCAGGTAACGTCGTATCTAATGACCCTAATGAGCAAGCGTCATTAGTCGGGGACAGGGCTACCGATCTCAGCATGATATCTTCAAGCATCCTTGGGGGTATTGATGTGGTAAAGGCGATTACCCCGGATATGGATGCTGCGGTTATCGGCGGTGTAGTAAATTTCGGCTTACGGAAAGCGAAGACCAGCGACACTGGCCCTGTCTTTGGCCTTACCTCACAAGGAAGTTATAACGATCTAAAAGGAACGTATGCCGACTATAGATTAGTTGGTTCACTTGAACATAGAGTCCTCAATCAGCGACTGGGCCTGTTCTTACAGGGCACCACTGAAAAGCGCAATCGGAGTGCTAATCGATTGGGGGCTCATTATGTGCTAAACGACAAGTCGAACGGGGATGACGGTATTCCCGATTTAACGAGTGTCGATCTAGGTGACGTCTTCAGCGAAAAACAGCGTCACGGTGCGACGCTTGTGTCAGATTATAATCATGATTTGGGCGAAGTGGGGATTCTCAATTTTTTTAGTACATCGGCGACGGAGTCTTTGCATCGAGGACAGTCATTCGTACATGCCATTGACGATATTACTTACTCGGGCGGGCGGTCCAATAATGATTTAATGTCTATCACTAATCTACTCAGTGTACGGCAGGAAGTACCGCTGTTTGATATTGACCTGAAGCTCTCCCATACCTATTCGAGGAGTCAGAATCCAAAAGATTTCACACTCATGTTTCTGCAAGAAGACAGGGCAGGGTATGCTGGCCAAGGAGACTTGTCTAAAGCACATCCTTCAGCTATAGCCGCTTTAGGAACACCTGACGCGACAGGCGCTAAGCTGAAAACGATTAATAGCTCGGAAAACATTGCTAGAGACAGGTCGCTGGCGGGATCTGTGGGTCTGGAAAGAAGTCTTGTGATCGCTGATGTTCTTACATCTAGGCTCAAGCTTGGCGGCTCTTATCAGTATCGCAAGCGATCCTACGACATCGATGACAGAGCAGGAGTACATTTCGACCTAGGCGGTAGACAACTATACGCAAGAATATTCGAACAGTATCCCGAATTGGACATGTACAATGGCGATGTCGTCTTAGCTCTATTCACGAATGATCCATATTCATATCGAAATTTTCTCGCGGGTGACTATTCACTGGCATACCCGATGAATATTGATTTCATGGAAGAGATTATAGGAATCGCCATAGCAAGAGATGTAGGCTTCATAGAGAATGAGTATAGGTCTCTCGGCTTTGACTACGATGGATCAGAGATTAGGAGCGCAGCCTATGGGATGCTCACGGTTAATGTAGGAGAGAGGATTACTCTAGTGCCTGGGGTGCGTTTCCAGAACCTTAGAAC
>JAAXHD010000247.1:2862-4715 GCA_012271015.1 Candidatus Poribacteria bacterium
CTACTTCCTATGGTACATGCGCGATACAAGCCGCTGCGGTGGCTGCAAATTCATTTTGCGTATACCAATACATTAAACTACCCGGACTATAGCGCAATTGTCCCACGGTATGACGTGTCACTGGCGACGATCATTTACAATAATTATTCGCTAAGGACGGCTTCGTCGGAGAATATCGATCTCGCTGTGTCGATCTATGGAAATGCAGTAGGATTGTTTACTGTCAATGCTTTTCGAAAACGTATAGAGGACTTGATCTTCCCGTCAACAACATTCCTTAGCGATCTCAGTGTGTATCCGGATCTACCACAAGATGGCCAGCAGAATACGCAACTGTATAATTTCAGTACGTTTATTAATAATCCGAACCCAACCGACGTCCGAGGTATTGAGATTGACTGGCAAACGCATCCATGGTATCTACCTGGTCTCCTGTCTAATCTGGTCTTTAATATCAACTATACGCGAGTGTTTTCGGAAGCAAATTATCCGCGAACGGAATTGGATATATCGTATGATGAACTCGGAACGCTGTACAGAACGGTGGTGGATACGTTTTATACGAGCCGCTTATTGCACCAGCCCAATGACATCTTTAATTTAGCAGTCGGATTCGATTATCGTGGATTCTCAGCCAGAGTGTCTGCCTTGTACCAAGATAATATTTTCAAGAAACCCGACTTCTGGTTGCAACAGCGAATTCACTCGGACGAGTACACACGGTGGGATCTCGCGATCAGCCAGCAGCTTCCGTGGTTTGGAATGCAGGCGTTTTTTAACCTAAATAATATTACAGGCGCGGATGATATTGATCTCAATCAGAAAACTAGCTTTCCGGCGTTGCAAGAACGTTATGGTATGACGGCGGATATTGGATTGAGAGTGATGCTCTAGTGGCACTATGAGGGTCTTGGCAGATACCTTGCAGGCAGCGTCACCATCAAAAAAAATCGCTGCAATTTGCAAGGTCTTCACCTCTCCTCTCGGTTGCGCAATAGACAGAATTAGTGGCCGCTGCGACGAGGGGCCAAGTCTTCAGCTCACCGATCTAGTCTCACCAGTACTCGCAGTCTTTTGGCAGAGTAGCTCTGTGCATTGCCGGCAAAAGTCCAATCGGAGTGTTTATCAGCCCGATTGCCAATGCCGATATCGGCGCGTTTACTCCGACGCCAGTGGTTGATGGCAAAGAGCGTCTGTTCTGTAGTGGCGTTGTGTATCTGCATACTGCCATAGCCATCGGCAGGATCTATGGGCTGGTCGCCAAAGTCGTAGCTATGCTGAGAGGAATTGGGCACGGCCGCGGCGTTGGCTGGGGCGTAGTTGTTGGGCCAGAATTCGATGTAGCCTCCTGCTAGGCCGATGCCGTTGTGTACGCCCGTGTTGGACCAGATGTTCATCTGGGCGACGGGTTGTTGGAAGCGGGCCCCCGAGGCCAGGGTGGGCACGCCGATCATTTTGAGATCATCGGTAAAGGCATCCAGCGAAACGTAGAGAAAGCGCGTTTCGCCATCACTGTGTTGCAATTCCACAAAATAGGCGATGCGGTCAAAAGGCGCGGTAATCGCAGTGCTATTGTCGACGTCATAGTGAATATCCACGCCGAGGTTGGCCAGATCGAGGTCGTACACGAGGCGATAGTCTGCCGCTTCGGGCACTTCCATTTCGAGCCGATCGCGTTGGGGCACGGCACCAGCGCGGAATGGGGCGGCGGGTAGGCCGGCGGCGTTGACTAGATTGGGTTCGGCCAACTTGTGCCAGGCAAAGCGCACTGCCACGGGATGTTCGACACCCGGTGCTGAAACTACGACCTCATCGCCTACTATCTTGGCATTTGCCCTGACGAATCCGCCGCG
>JAAXHD010000180.1 GCA_012271015.1 Candidatus Poribacteria bacterium
GCGCAATGGACGCAATAGCGGGGCTCTTTTATAGACGCAAATACCTTTTTATCCTGATTCAGACAACTATGGCAGAAAACATCCTTGAACTTCGGAACATTACGAAAACCTTCGGCGACTTTGTCGCTGTTGACAGTGTCGATTTTGAACTCCAAACCGGTGAAATCCATGCAATTTTAGGAGAAAACGGCGCGGGAAAATCCACGCTGATGAATCTCATCTATGGGCTTTACCAACCATCGGTTGGACGTATCTATGTTACCGATCGCGAAAACTGGCGGCACCGGTTACGGGCAAAGTCACCGCGGGATGCGATTGCGAGTGGTATCGGCATGGTACATCAGCATTTCATGCTGATTGAAAATCTGACGGTCGCTGAAAATATAGCCTTGGCTCTTGGGCAATTGCGTTCGAATCCAGCGGCGCGCGCGTCTTCAAACGGTGATTACAAGCAGGGGCTCGGGAAATTCCGGTTTAAGAAGGAGGAGGCTATCGGCATTACTGAGGAACTCTCAGAACGGTTTGGTCTCACTGTCGATCCGACTGCTCTGGTACGGACACTCTCGGTAGGTTTAAAACAGCGCGTGGAGATCCTAAAAGCACTCGCCGTTGATGCCCGGATTCTGATCCTCGATGAACCCACCGCCGTTCTTAGTCCCCAGGAGGTAGAAGGGTTCTTCACGATTCTACGTAAACTCCAAGCCGATGGCAGAGCGATCATCTTCATTAGCCACAAAATGAAAGAGGTCTTGAGCATCAGCGATAGAATTACCGTCTTAAGGCGTGGCAAGAAAGTTTACCTCGGTCCGACGGGGGAACTGACTGCCCGCGAACTCGCAAGGGAGATGATTGGAGAAGAAATCAACGACGTTGAACGCTCAACCAGTCCAGACCTCGAAAACGATCCTCCAGACCAGGTCCTACAACTCTCAAATCTAACAGTCCTCGGTAGTCGAAATGAGGTCGCGGTGTCAGAGGTCTCTATAGAAACCTGCCGCGGTGAAATTGTTGGAATCGCAGGCGTAGATGGCAATGGGCAACGGGAACTCGCCGAGGCGATCATGGGTTTACGATCCAGTGCTTCTGGAGCAGTTAGCATCTTAGGAACCGATCCGAAAGGGATCAAGGCGGTACGCCAGCACGGTGTCGGCTATATTCCTGAGGATAGGCAAACAACAGGTGTCATTGCCGCGTTTTCGGTTACGGAAAACCTCTTGTTGAACGTGACCCATCTACAAAACCTCGCTCACTGGAATGTCCTTAACCAGAAAATGAAACGTGAAACAGCAGAGCAACTCATCACAGATTATGACATCCGTCCGCCTGTTGCTGATATTCCGGCTTCCTCACTCTCCGGCGGCAATCAACAGAAAATCGTCCTCGCCCGAGAAATCTCGCTTCAACCCGACTTACTCATCGCTGTCAACCCCACACGCGGTTTAGATGTCAATGCCGCTCGTTATGTCCATGAGAATTTGTTGGCACAACGCGACGAAAAGAAATCTGTCCTGTTAATATCAACGGAGTTAGATGAAGTCTTGCTGTTGAGTGATCGGCTCTATGTCATGTCGAGGGGTAAGTTGATCGACGCGACAGCACAACGCAACGACATCGGGGCACTCGGATTATTAATGACCGGGGAATGGTAATGAGAAGTTAGAAGTTAGGGCGTTTAAAAGTATGCTAAAGTTTGGAAGTCTCAACTCACTTCACAACTTTATTCATAACCAACACAACCGATAACTGAAGACCATTTTTATGATATTAAAGAAAATCAATATTCAGTGGCTCGCAACACCTATTTTAATTCTCGTAAGCGCGTTTGTCACAAATGCCATCATAATGTTGCTTTGTCACTATAATCCACTGGAGGCTTACCAAGCCGCGGTGAGTGGTGCGTTCGGTACTGGGAGAAAGTTCGGAGAAACGCTGGTGAAGAGTACACCGTTTCTAATGGCGGGGCTTTCGGTTGCCATAGCGTTTCGGTGTGGGATTTGGAACATCGGTGCTGAGGGACAATTTTTGATAGGAGCATTGACGGCGACATGGTTTGGGACGAAACTCGCTCCAATTTTTCCACAAAATCCGTGGATCGCAGTGCCGTTGTGTCTCGGACTTGCTACAGTCGCGGGTGGCGTATGGGGGCTCATTCCTGCTGTCCTCAAAGTGGTGCGCGGTGTCAACGAAGTTATCAGTACGATTATGTTAAATTATGTCGCGCTTCATCTGGTGAGTATGATGATAGATGGGGGTCCGTTGCAGGAAGCCGCCAAACGGGGTCCGCAGAGTGATCGCATCGTTCAGTGGGTATTTCTGCCTCGACTTTTTCCACCGCATCGGGTCCATCTCGGTATTGTTATCGCTGTTATATTGGCAATGATTCTCACATTTATTCTCTTTAGAACAGTGTTCGGATTTCAACTCCGCGCAGTGGGAGAAGGCGCGGCGGCAGCGGAATCCGCTGGAATTTCGATTGTGCAAAACACCCTTCGCGTCTTTTTCATCAGTGGTGCTCTGGCAGGACTCGGTGGCGCAATTGAATTGACCGCACTGACCCGCCGACTTTTTCTCAACTTTTCTCCGGGATATGGGTACACAGCGATTGCTGTTGCCTTGTTAGCGAAACTAAATCCGTTGGTGACGGTTGCTGCCGCCTTGTTATTTGGCGCGCTGACGACCGGTTCGTATAGCATGCAGCGAGAGGTCGGTATCTCCGATAAGGTGACGCTGGTCATGCAAGCGACGATCCTATTGTTCGTCATCGGCTATAGTTCTATCCAGCTCTTCCGTAGACGCGCATCTTCACATTCCGAGTAGGGGCGAGATCTCCTCGCCTATTTTGTCTTGGGAAAACGTTGACAAGCACCCTTAAAAACGCTACAATTGTAAATAAAGATATAGTTTTTTGATTGGAGCAATATCATGCCAATTCATTGGAGAGATCATATTGTTAGCACACCGGACACATTACGGGGTAAACCCCGCATCAAAGGAACGAGAATTCCAGTAAGCCTGCTTCTCGGATACTTAGCGGCGGGTTATACGCCAGACGAAATCATTGCTGAATTCCCTGATCTCAAAGTGGTTCAGATCCAAGCCTGCCTTGACTACGCACGTGAATTAGCAGAATTCGAGGAAGTCGCTTAATGGGATTGCAGTTTTTAGCGGATCAATGCGTTCCTACTGCCGTTGTTAAGGACCTTCATGATGCTGGTTATGAGGTTTGGTGCCTTAAAGACCATCTTCCTATTGAATCATCGGATCCAGTGGTCATCTCGAAAGCACAAGAGCTCAGGGCAATTCTTATATCTCTGAACGGTGATTTTGCCAACATATTTAACTATCCACCTGCTGACTATCGAGGTATTGTTGCACTTCAAGTAAGAAATCACCCGGAAGTTTTGCCACAGATTGTATCACGTTTGAAAGATTACCTTTCAGCCAACCCTGATATGGAATACTATAAAGGCAAACTTCTTTTAGTAGAAATCCATCGAATCCGGATCCGTCAATAGGTAAAATGAAACCTAAATTGGAATTGCAGGCATTTTTAAGTTGAAAAGCGAACCTACGACAAAAAAAACCTCATCAGAAAACAGACAGACGCGCTCAATATCACAATCATCTAAGAAAAACGAGCAAAAACTTAATAGTTAAAAATATGTTTGAAGAGATTCTTTCAGCAACAATTCGAGGCGCAACGCCACTCTTACTCGCCGCACTCGGTGAGGTCATCTCGCAACGTGCTGGTGTACTGAATATCGGTATTGAGGGAATGATGCTCATTGGTGCGTTTTTCGGGATGGTTGGCTCCTTCTACACGGCAGACCTCGTTATGATCGCGCCGTGGTTCGGACTATTAATGGCAGGTCTCAGTGGACTTATCGCCGCGGCGTTGTTTGCGCTCTGTGCGATAAGACTACGGGGTGATCAAGTGATCATCGGCACAGCGATGACGCTCTTGGCGTTAGGTTTGACAGAGGTCATCTATCAACGACTCTTCGGCATAACGGGAATCGCACAGGGTGTCCCAGCATTCCGACAGATTGACATTCCACTGCTCTCCCAAATCCCTTTCTTGGGACGTGCCCTATTTTCACACAATATCCTCGTTTTCACCACATTCCTGCTGGTGCCGTGTGTCTATTTCTTCCTCTACCATACGCAACAGGGGCTTCGTGTCCGTGCGTGTGGCGAGCATCCGAGAGCGATTGCCGCTGCGGGTGCGAACGTTCTCCGTTTGCGAACAATTTGTCTGCTCTTTGCGGGGGCAATGGCAGGGATGGCTGGTGGTTATCTCTCCCTCGCAGATGTCCCCTATTTTACACCCGGCATGACAGTCGGACGCGGCTTCATTGCTTTGGCAATCGTCATCTTTGGGAAATGGCATCCTGTGAAAGCGTGTGGTGCTGCGCTACTTTTTGGACTCGGTTCAGCACTCGATGCACGATTCCAGGCACTGGGTTGGGGAGTTCCGTATCAGGTGTTTTTAATGTTGCCTTATGTGCTCTGTTTGGCGGTATTGGCAGGATTTGTCGGGCGTGCCGAAGCACCCCTCGCATTGGGAAAACCTTACGGCGAGTCGGCGGAATAGCTATCACCAATCAGTCATCAGTTATCAGTTAAAGAGAATTTGTGGAATTCACGCAATACGCAACCACCACACGCCTTAACTGACAACCGACAACTGAAAGGGTTGTGGAGCAACCTGCACTGACAACCCTTAAAATGTGCTGCCGAGACGAACGTGGACCGCTCGGGTCGGGTCTAAAGCACCCGGTGCAGACACCAGTGGAATGGCATAATCTATTCCGGCTGTGAGTGCTCCAAGGTCAATGTAGAGCCCTGCCCCGACGGAGGAGGGTACTGGTGCTGCAGGATCGATGTCCTCTAATGAATTCCAAACGTTGCCGGCATCAAAAAAGAAGGCACCGCGAACCATCCAATAAATTGGGAAGCGTAGTTCCGTGTTGAAGATGAATTGCACATCGCCGCGATGGATTCCTGCGCTATCTTCAGGACCGAGAGAGCGCTCTGCATAACCGCGAACTGTTGTCCCACCACCTGCCCAAAACCGCTCAAAAGAGATAAGTGCTGCGCGACGGTTTGAACGCAATCCGGTCGTGATCCCGAATCGGACAGCGGTCGCTAAGACAAGTCCACCGGTAAGTTTTTGGTAATATCGAGTATCTGTCGTCGTTTTAATAAAACTGGTTTCTCCCTGCAGGAAGCCCCCGGCGTATTCAAGGGTGAGATCGTTCAACATGCCACCCGTAGGATTCAAATAACGCACGCGGCTGTCATACGTCCAAGAGAATCGAATGCTGCTCACGGTTGTGCTGAAAGGGTTCTGATCTATATGCACGCCGATAACGGCAGGAGTGCTTTGCATCGGTGGAACGGGTTGGTTCAGGTCTCGGTAACTATATCTTAGATCGAGATGATGAAGTTCGGATAAGTCTCTGCTGAGGATAAAACTCCCTTGAAGTGCGCGGACGTTATCGTCTACCTCTAACTTCTTGGCTAATATCTGTAAACTTCCACGCGTTCGTCCGATCAACCACGGTTCAGTGAGCGTTGCATCAAAGAGATAACCTAATTCATCTCGCCACCCGATTCTCGCGCGTGCACGTCCTCGAATATTCCGCTTAAAGAGAAAGTTGCTGTCCGTGAGTGCCAACGTTCCGCGGAGACCCTCTGCGAAACTATAACCGCTGCTTATACCAAACGTCCGTGGCTTCTGTTTTTCGACCTTTATTATAACGTCGTTGATTTTCCTTGGGTTGCGGAGAGAAGAATTTATAACCTCGGACGATTGCGGTGTTCCTATACTGCGGGCGGATTGTGGAAAACGTTCATTTTGGACGCTGTGAAAAAGCCCTAAACCGTAGAGATTTTGCAAGGCACTGCTTAACTTCTCTGAGGTCCAAAGGGTTCCTTCGAGGTGTGCTACCTCCCGTTCAAGCACATGTTTTTTCACAACATCTGTGTCCCCTTCAAAATGGAATTTGCCGAACACTACCTGTTGACCCTCCTCATCCACAGAGAGGCGCAGGATCCCATGTTCATAAACCTCAAGATGTGGGACAGATTGCAAAGATTTTGCCAGCGGCATATCTGGTGCTTTTTGTATAAGTGTATACCGTGGATTCCCTTCAAGGTCTTGGAGGCTCCATCGGTTACCGATGTATGTAGCAATGTAAACGCCGGTAAGCGTCAGGTTGTCTTTCTCGAATTTCCTTCGGATTTCCAGAGGGAGTCTACCATCCGCAAGGGGTGCCGAGAAATCGCCCGTTACTTGGAAAACTGGATCTTTTGTTTCTGATATATACGAGTTACTCACCACTGCATCGATGTATCCGAGTTCGTAATAGGCTTTTAAGATTGCGTCGCCGTAGGCTTTCCGCGCAAGCGAGGCATTCGGTTGCGGTAGCGGAAGTTCACTCTGCAAACGCGCCAGAAGCGTAGGGGTATCTAATGCATTGTTCCCACTAATGTCGCATCGGTGAATCATTTCTTTATATTCTTCAATGATTGTTACATGTATCACAACTTCGCCAATGCTCTGATTGTTTCGATTCTGTTTATTAAGCCTCGTTGTAATGGCGACGTTCGGATAACCGGCTTTTCCATATAAAATTTCGAGCCGATGTATATCTGTATCGAGTTCTGGCTCATAAAAAAAGGGTCTCTGTTCCTTTTGAAATAGCAACCTCGCGATCTTCGCTCGCAAGTTTCTCAGAAATCCACCTATCGGTTTCATCGTCATTTCTCGCTTCAATTTTGTATCCGAAAACGCCCTGTTCCCGGAGAAAGTGACATCCTTAACGACATAACGCGTCCCTGGGTTAATCGTAAGTTGAACACTATATGCATCCAGTGTCTCCTTGGACACTGTGGTGTCGTGGTAGCCTTCGGCTTTGAAGTAAGATTTGATTTGGCGTTCCCATATTGAAGAGGAAGTAGTGTTTATTAGAGAAACTATAGCTTCTCTGAACGCATCTTGCAGCGATAGCGGCAGTTCTCCGACATCCAAAACAAAATTGATCCGAACCTCCTCGCCTTCATTGACGCGAAATTGTAGCAATCCGGTTTCATGTTCAAAGTTTGGGTCGATGGTGGCGGTGGGATAGTTATTTTTACGGTAAAGTTCCAACATATTTGCCACATCGGTATCCACAGCGGATTTATTGTAAGTCGGGAAAAGTCGGCTGAAGTTGCAGACCGCTTTAAGGCGATTCTCTGAGATAGCCGTATTGTTCTGAATTTGCAACCTTTTGATGGTTGAAGCATCCCCGACAGTTATTTGATAGGTTAACGTACCGGTATCGGTAAGCCCATCGGGTACTATGACTTTAGCGTTGAAATATCCGTACTCTTGACAGACCAATTTAATGCGCTGCGCATCGGTTTTGACGATTGTAGGGACGTACTTCCCTCCCTGCTTTGACCGCATCGTATTCTCAATAGCGTTCTTAACTTCGTTTTCAGGGATGCCTAAGAACTCGATTTGTTCGATACGCGCGAAAGGCATCAGTTGATAGGTTAAGGCAATGCCATCAGGAGTACCCTGCGAGTATACCTGAATTTGGGAATACTGCTGTGTCGCATAGAGTGCTTTGATGCTTTGTTGGATGGTATATCGAGACAGTGTGTCGCCAGGATATACAGCTGTCTGATTTCTAAGTATGTTAAGTTCTTCTGTAGTTTCTTCCGCAGGGGTTGTGCCGATATAGTACTCTATCTTTGCAATCTGTTTTTGGGTGGATACGTCTGATTCCTGTGCTTCTACAAATTGGAAAAAAAAGCAGCAGAGCAATACAATAGCAAGCCGTATAATAGTTATCGGTCTTCGGTTTTTGGTTATCCGTAAGACGTATTCGTTTAACAAATATCTTCTTAACTGACAACCGACAACCGAAAGCAATTGCGCAGCAATTGCGTACTGAAGACTATTAGAACCGCCCCTTGAATTCAATGTCAATCCCGTGCTCTCTTTTCCTGTTCGTTTCAATTTTAATGGATACATTTTTTCCGAGTGGGTACTCCGCACTGATATATCGTGCATCTTCATTGAGCGGACGATGGAAACTAAACGTGAACCTGCCAAGAGCTCCTGACAGCGCGGCGTTTTGCCAAAGGAAATTTATAATTTCTCCCTGTGTCAGGACTTCCGTGGTTGTTTCAGGAGGCGCGCTCAGGATGAAATTGGGATTGCTCAGGGTGCCAGTAAAAGAGGCATAAACCTGAAGATCTACTGTGCTTCCATCTCTCGGTAGCACACCTCGAATACTGTTCGGTGTCCGGAGGAAAATATTAAGTTCCGGATTAAAATCGACAGTACTCTGATTGCTAATTGTAGAACCTTCAGTGAATTCAAAAATCTGCGCAAAAGCTCCGATTTTTCCATTGAGTACTGAGACGTTTCCACTGAAAACCGGCTCAATAATCGGTCCGTAAAGTTTGCCTAAGCAGGAAATTTCAATATCTGTGGGTCCCATGATAGATGAAAGCACACGAAAATTACTCGGGATGTTAATATCCACGCCATCCAGGTGTAAATCACGGAGAATAGGGTAGTCCAATACGAGTTCTGTTTCCTTGACCGAAACCCCTGTGAGCCAATCCCGGACACTTTCCCAATTTTGTTGATAATAACCTCCGCTGATATGCAAATCCCCTGTTAAATAAGGACGAGAAAGTTCTCCCCGCAGACCCAATGAGGTGGAAGCGAGGTCAATCCGATATTGTCCTTGTTGTTCAAGCACTGTTGATCTGAGACCAGTGGACAGACTCAACATGGGGGGCTTCTCCCAGATGCGTCTATCTGGTGGGGCTGTGACGCTGCCGGTTATCGTAAATTTCCCATTATTCAAGGTGCCATCAAGTCGCCTAATATTCGCCCCTTTTTCTGATAACTTAATGTCGCCTTCTACCCCTTTAACTTGAACACCAGCTTCCGGAAGTTCAAACCCAATAGTATTGAAAAACACCCCACCGTCGGCTTGTGGAGCCTCTATCGTTCCTGTCAGTTTGACATGAATCTCGCCCGTTCCTGTTGCGGTGCTGAGTCCTGGAACCACAGAGGGTAGCATGGTAAGGTCGTTGGCTTTAATGTCCAAAGTTCCGCGCATCGGTGTCTGTTGGAGTTCCGTCCAAACCTTTTCTGGGGCCTGTTGCAGTGCCGTAAGAAACGGAATGATTTCAAGTTCGTAGGGCATCATCCATGAGAAAGCCATCTGATTTTCCCCAAATCGAACTTCGACGTACCTTTTTTCTGTTATTTCCCATTTCCCATTCTGATACCGGATTCTCCAGCGCAGGTCAATTGGAACATCATGTAGATAGAGTTCAGCAGGTTCGTTTTCGTGCCGCCGCACGGTTATCTTCGGATTCTCGCTGGTGCCGCTCATCTGTAAACTGCCAGACAGCACACCCGTAACCCGATACGGCGCAGGCCATCTATCAGTTATCACGGAGACATCAAAATTCTTGAACCGAAGCGCGCCGGCAAACTCACCGTTTACTGACCATCTGCTTTCAGCATCAATACTGAGCGTTGTCTTGACTGACAGTGTTTGCTCATCACCGAGTAAACCATCAGGTTTCGTATCCTCCTCGGTAAAGGTCTGCTTTATTGAGAATTCCTCTCGGTCTTCAAGCGTGAAGGCTTCCGTTAATGCGAAACTGCCATCACTCAGGACGATCGGAGTTTCTTGTGGATTTCGGAAGTCGTAAGAGCGATCCATTGCCCTGAAAGCGAAGCGGACACTATCGATGGATAAATCCGCATTTGAAACAGCTACAAGGTCTGTGAGTGAAGGGATCTTTCGGACTTGCGGAAATGGTGTCCCTTCTCCAGTCGCTAAGAAACTGTCGAACGGCACTGTTAATGTCCTCAAGGTCGTTGTTATATGTCCCTCTACCTCTTCCAACACGTCCGGCGGTACAGTTTGACGGACAGTGGAACCGAGTGGGAATCGTTCTAATCTCAACCCTCGTAATATCAAGTATTCTGGCGTTAATCCGTCTAATACTATCTGTCCCTGTTCAAGTTTACAGAAGCCATCTCCTATGTCAAATCGGAACGCTGCGAAATCAATCCGGTCTTCCCGCATGCTAAGTTGCATCTGCATATTCTGAAGAGGAAACCCGTAAAAGTCCTTGAGACGTAGTTTCAACGCCTCAACAAACAGATTGCCCACCACCTCCGGCGATTGACTTGTGCCTTGTATTCCCATATCTATGTCAACGGTACCATCTGCCTCTGAAAAGACAGTCTCAATCCCTGGGAAAAAGTTGAAGGGCAGTTCGCTACCTCGAAAGCGTACATCGATGGGTGCGGCAATAAAGCGTTCAGATATATCCAGTGTTTCAAATGTCAAGTTAAACGGAATAACGCCTGCGAGGGTTAACGTCCCTTCACGGTTTTTGAGTTCTATTCCGAGAACATTTATGCGTTCATCTTCGTATTGGATTTTGCCTGACCACTCTTTGTCATGGAGCGTGCCGTGCCAGTCTATTGCGATTTCAGGGGAAGTGAAAGTCCCCGCAATGATTACCTCGACTGCCGCTGTCACAGCAGGTGATGTGAGTTGTAACGGGATATGAACAGCGAGAGGGTCTGCCCCGTCAGTGGTTCCTCTCGGATTAGATCTGAAGCGGAGCGGTGCCCTGTTAATAAGACGGAAATCATAACCGTCAAGTTCCAGTTCGTTTATTTCTCCACTTATCGTAATTTGTTGTAGATCTAAGCCTGTACCGCTAAGATTCATATATCCTGAAGCGAAACCGTAGTCCCCAATTTCCACTTGTGAGGCGAATACATCAATATTGAAATGGCTATCGGTAAAGAGGGTTTCTGGTGAAATTGAATCCTCATCCTGATTGCTGATCCCTGATTGCTGATCCCTGATTGCTGACTGCTGACTGTTACTTCGGCGTGAGAACACGGCTTCCCCGTAGACATTATAGGGACCCTCTCCCATCTGTCCGTTTGCCTCCATCCTTTGAACACGAATGGATTCTGAATCGAAGTGAATGTCTACACGAAGTCTCTCCAGCGTAATATCGGGGATGTAAGACGTAAAACGGATCGGACGTTGTCCGACTGTTTCTGTGTATAATAGAACAAGTGGCTCAGCGAGTGTGCCCCCGATCTCTACGGATACCTCTAAAATCCCGGTTACCCCGTCACCGGAGCCAATGTTATTGATAGTTTCTATCGGCAAGGTGGCGAGATCCAAGGCAATCGTATCGACACGAAGATGTAACTCCGAGTCGTTGATTGCTTCGGGTTCAACGTCAATGTACCCTTCCATGTTCACGTCGTTACCGAAGAGTTTGAGAACACAATCCTCAAAACGCAGCGTCTCCTCCTGATACGTTATTGCCCCACCCGCATCGGCAATGTCTATGTTACCCGCTTCTGTTTCTAATATTAGCGTTGGAATTGCCCATTCTACCTGAACATTGGGTTCGGTGAGTGTTCCTGTCGCTTTCAAGTCATAACGGAGGGCACCATCTTGCAGCATGTCAAGCGGAAGTCCCAATGCTTCTGCAATCGGTGGTAGCGCGAACCCGTCAGCTACAGCGTGAAGGTTCATCATCTCACTTTTGGCATCAAACGTTCCTGTCAATTCAAGAAATGAATTTTTTACTGATTCGCTAAGCGTTAAATCAAGCGATTGGTTTAATAACGGTTTTTTCTTACCCTCCACCTGCGCCGTTGTTGCAGGCTGCCCTTCTTTTAAGGGTTCAGATGCCCTTAAGGAAAGATCATCTATTGTCCATGTGTCGTCTTTGAGATGCAAACGGATCGGTTCAGAATTGGTGAAGGCAATGTCCTGCCCTGATGAGGTTCCATAGCGGAGTTGAGAGGTCGCGACAAAAATATCAACATCGTACGGATAGACCCGCTGTTTCTGAGATTCCGGGGTTCTGTTCTCGGCTGATGGAGCGAGATCTGCTAACGTTCCGCTTATGGACGCGCTCCCGCCAGCGGTTCCCGTAACCGACGCAAGTGCCGGATGCAATATGGGTAGGATTGGTGTAATATCGAAGGTCTCGCTCTCTGCTGTGAATTGGTAAGGGTTGCCCGTAGCCATACTGACGGAACCCTGAATCCGACTCGTTTCCTCAAACCCGTGTCCATGAAAGTCGTAAATATCGGGTTCACCGGTGATGTTTTTCCGTTCTACGAGTTTACCGAGCAGATAGACATCACCAAGCGGATACTTCGACCCGCGTTCGTTGTGCAAGAAGGTTAGTTCTGAAAAATCGAGTTTAATTCGGAGATCGGTACTTTCAGGTTTTTTGAGCGTTCCGGCAACCTGAACATCGAATTGTCCTTCAAAGGGAAAATCGCTGATATTTGCCGCCTTCGCGATCTCCTCTAATTTGACAGAGGCATCGCTTTCGAGGAGGAGGTCATAGTTGCCGTTGGGGGCTACTGCAACATTAAGCGTAAGGTGCTGTCCACGCGTCGTTATCTTGAAGTCTGGCACTATGAAGTTGTAATCCTCAATCTCCAGAGGAAGCGTCAGCGGATCCAAGTGGATATCCCATGCCACGCCTTCGGTAACACTGAAGTTGGCTCTGCCATCCAGATTCATGAGGGTTCCATCTAATTTGAGTTCACCGCTGATTTCGCCTTCTACAGGATATTCGGCACCTAACAGTAATTTCGGGTAGTGTTGAACGTAAACGGAGTCAGCGATGACACTGATATCTACAGGAAAATCATCTCTAACCTCCACAGTCCCGGTAATTAGTGTGCGACTCTCGTATTCAGTTTGAGTAGTTATCAGTTGTCGGGGGTCAGTTGTCAGTAGGCTTTTGGAGTTTTCACGTTCCTCTTTAACTGATAACTGATAACTGGTAACTGACGACTCTTCTATTGTGTTTTTCGTCATCAGGCCGTTTTCGATATAAATCCGTCCCTCTTGATAGCGAAAATTACCTGCTAAAACGCCGATCGGAATGTCATTAAAAGTCGCATTCGAGATCTCCATAAATCCGTTCAATATCCCTTCCGATAACTTCGCGGTCAAATTGCCTGTCCCCCCGAGATCCTCACTGTTGGCAATTTTCATCAGGTCATTGAAATTGATGCCCGACGCGCGAATTTCCAAGGCATCTTGTTGTTCCACGGGGAAGGGACCTGTGACGTTAATCTCGGTGTCGTCTAAGTTCCCGTCGATTTTCAATCCACCCGCTGTTATTGTGCCCTTAAGTGTTGAATCATCAAGTTGCACTTCGTCGAGGGTTGTCCCTGTTAGGGTTAGCTTGCTTTCGAGTTTGAGACTTGCGGGATCCGTGCTATTTCCGCTGAACTTTCCGCTGCTTGCGAGAAGTCCTGTGCTGTCCATAAGGTTTTCTGGTGGTTGCGTGAACATTGACAGCAGAGGGATCAGTTGGATGTCTGTCGCGTTCCATTTCCCGCGGTAGACAATCGGATGGGTTGGGAGTTGTTGAAGGCTTTTTAGCAGATGATCTTCCAACGCATTCTGTGACGTGATACTTCCATCGCTGACTACGGTGCCATCGGCGATTTGGAAACTGAGTTCGTTTAATGTGAATATTGGAGTGGGTTCAGAGTTGAATTCGGCATCAGCATGCCCTGCTGTCAACACTATTTTGGGACTGCTTTCTGCTGTGACAGCAGAGAATGTTGGTATTTCCACAGAGAGTGTTCCTGCGAAGTCGGAATCTGTCCTGTTCACCATTAGCGTTGCGTCTACAACGCCTTCAAGTTTTACGTTTTCGCCGAAAAACGGTGCTATATCTGCGACATCTAAAAGTAAATCGAGTGTGCCGTTCCAAGAAACCGAGGTTTCTCTGTGGTCAAATTCACCCGTAACCATCAAATTGGAGTTTCCAAATTCCAATTGGAGTATATCTAAGATACTGCCACTGGCTAAAATCTGGAAATCCGCATCAAAGTTATCGATCGCAGTTTCGGCACCATTGAACCCGAAATTGCCACTTTTAATCCTAAACGTTCCCTCATGATTCCAGGTGTTAAGGGGTCCACTTACATTAAGAGAAATACCTTTGATGCTTAGGTCGAGATTCCGCCGTGTATCGGTGTAGGCGATTGTTCCCGTGTCAAATTCAATCAATTCAACAGCAAAATCGAATTGTAGAGGCACTTGTAGCGTGTTTTCACCGGATGTTTCCTCTTGGAAAATATTGGATAGATTGAGACTTCCATCTGGATTATGCTTCGCATGGATTTGTGGGGTGTCCACTCTTAGTTCCTTCACCTCAAATTTCCGATTTAGCAATCCTAACAGATTATATTTGAGAACAACTTTTCCTGTAGAGATTACCGGTTTGTTTCCCTTGGAAATCTCAACACTTTTAATGCTGACGCTCCCTAAGATGTTTCCCTCTATCTTACCGATACTCGCCTTATAGTCTTCCGTTATCCTGTTTTTTAGTTCGGTCTCCAGCCGTCCCTCTACCCAATTCAAGAAGGTCCTTGAGTGGATAAAGAAAAGCGTTCCACATAATCCAACAACGAGGAATATCCCGACGCAAACGGATATTATCCGGAGTCTCTTTCGCATACTTTTAATTTTCCTTGGAAATGGTTTTAGTTGTCAGTGGAAATACGTGCGTTTCTCAAAAGCAATCCGGTTCGTAGACGAAAAGACTGCGCATTGCGTAAGCCCTAAAGAGGTTTTTGTTAAACGATAACCTCTTAACTGACTGCTAATCCTCTGATAACTATCCCTCAAAAGATTGATGCGCTGCCTCTACAATCTCTGCAGTCGTATGCTCAAGTTGATAGGAATCCGTGCGCTCACCATCGACCGTAAGCCAAAGTAAGTACTCAATATTCCCGATGTCCTTGTGGATTGGCGAATAGGTCAGACCTCTTACTGTGGCTCCGAGTTTTTCCGTCACAAAGGCACTGAGGTTATCTATCGTCTGGATATGTACCTGTTTATCAGACACGATTCCACCTTTTTTCACATGGACTTTGCCAGCTTCAAATTGTGGTTTCAACAGGGCGATAATGTCAGAATGGTTGTCAATTGTCGGTTTGCCTTGCAGTGAGAGCTGTTCGGTTAAAGGAGACTCTGGTTTAACAGGTTCACCTCTTAACTGATGACTGATGCCTGAGAACTGAGAACTACTCAGAAGTTTGATGGCACTCGGCAGAACTGTTCTCAAAGAGATGAAGGAGACATCGATCACGGCGATGGGGGCAAGGTCTCCTGGGGCATTCAGTGCTGATGTTTTGAGATGTGCTGGCGTTAGGTGTCGGATATTCGTTTTCTCAATCGGTTGTACCTGTGGATGCGTACGGAGCTTCCACGCCAGTTGCCCATAACCGACATCAATGGCATAGACGAATTTCGCGCCGTGCTGAAGGAGGCAGTCTGTGAACCCACCTGTTGACGCACCAACATCAAGCGCAACCCGATTTTGTACGTTTATATCAAAGGTGCGTAACGCCTTTTCTAACTTGAACCCGCCTCGGCTTACATATTTTTGTTGCTGCTGTACGATCACTTGGGCATCGGACGGAATGCGCTGCCCCGGCTTAATTCTGGAGTTCCCGTTGACGGTCACCGCACCTGCAAGAATGAGCCGTTTCGCCTGTTCCCGACTCTCTACCAAGTCATGCTCTACCAGAAATGTGTCTATCCGTTGCATTTTTTACTCTGTTCTATAGAAAGGGTTCCTTGGTCACCGTGTCAGGTCTATTAAGTCTGTAGTGTGAGCTAGATCCAACGAAGCAGCACAACGGAAAGAAAAGGGAACCGCTCTTTCTTAGGACTTACCTATACATTGAAAGAGATGTATAGGCTCCTAAAGAAATGTATAGCGAAGTTGCAGAAAACGGATGTGCCGCCTGCAAGTATCTGTGGAAGTCACGAGTTGAAATTTCCACCGTAGTGGGGAAAGGGTAACCACTCGCTTATAGCGAAACCCAACAGCCCTATCTATTTCCGATTTTCAACGGATTCCGCTGAATACCATCCGCACATTCGGGGTTGATGCCCGACGCGTTTAATATTGAACTTGCGTTGTATATAGTATCACAAGAAATGGTTAACAGTCAAGGTTTTACTGCACTTCCTGGGGATAAAAATGGACATCTCTTTGCGGGAAAGGTATGGTAATATTGTATGCTTTCAATTTGTGCTAAGTCAAAAAATGGAGGTCGCTTGCAATATCAAAACATTGAAAAGACGCCGAAAACTCTGTTATTTATGGTGGATGCTATGCAGCGGGCCTCAATTCAGAGCCATTTTCTGAACCTGAAATAGAGAAACATAGCGATGCCAATACCCCCCATCACTAACAAAACAATAGGGTACCCCCATTCTGCTTCAAGTTCGGGCATAGATTTGAAATTCATCCCATAAATACCGGCGATGAAGGTCAACGGAATAAAAAATGTCGCCACGATCGTTAGCACCTTTATGACTTCATTCATCCTATGACTCACCGCGGAGGTATAGGTATCAAACAGATCGGAAGCTGCGCTGCGAAGCGTTTCTAACGTGTGGATGACCTGAATCAGATGGTCATAGACATCTCGGAAATATAGAGATGTTTCTTGCGTGAATAGTGGAATTTCGTCTTCTAACACATCATTGAGAACATCGCGCAGCGGAAGAATCGGTCTACGTAAAAGTAGACACTCTCTTCTCAATTCGTTGATTCTCGCGAGAACTTCTGATGTCGGGTTTGTGATGGCTTCTTCCTCCACCGATTCAATTTGATCACTGAGTTGTTCCAATACTATGAAGTAGTTATCAACAATGACATCTATTAACGCATACACAAGATAATCGGATCGCATCTTTCGAACTCTACTATTGACGTTTTTGAGTCTATCGTGAATAGGTGTGAAAAGTGATCCGGGGTTTTCTTGGAGCGACATTACAAAATTCTCGCGAATAATAAGACCAATTTGCTCCCTGGAGATGTTTAGAGATGTCGTATCAGAATCGAGATGCTTGAAGATAATAAAGACATAGTCTTCATATATCTCTATTTTGGAGAGTTGAGTGGGACTCATCAAATCTTCAAGCACCAGGGAATTAATCCCGAAATGCGCTCCAATCTCCTCAATGATCTGCGTATCATGAACGCCTTCAATGTGAATCCAGGTGACAGTCGCCGTATCTTTGAAAGGAAGACACGCCTCTACCGTTTGGACCTCTTCCTCGTGAAGATGTGTTTCATCATAAGCGGTAACGGTAATCCTGACCGGCTCTGTACGCTCTTCACCAACATAAACAAGCGTCCCAGGAGGAAGCCCAACTTTTTGCGAATATCTTTTGAAGGGATTTAAGAAAGAAATTCTCAATTTATAGCCTCCGCTAAATAACCCGAGTCAGTAATGTTATGTTTATAGTAAAGTTTAGAATTATAGTAGATTCCGAAAATAAGT